>JBIKIS010000156.1:0-4749 GCA_044361485.1 Sediminibacterium sp. | reverse complement strand
CAAGTGATTGTCCTTCCATTTTTTTTGTAATCGCGCCAATAGGATGGAGCGTAACATTTGCTTGAGTGCCCGCTGCATGAATGTATGCAACCTGGGCTTTGTTATCTGTTACTGGTTTGGTATCGGCCATTACAAGCACCCTTGTATAACCTCCAGCAGCAGCTGCTGCTATACCAGATGATAGTGTTTCTTTGTATTCGAAGCCTGGATCACAGAAATTTGAAAAAACGTCTACCCAGCCACCCGAAACAAATGAACCATCACAATCAATGGTTTGATCTGCTTTTTGTGAAATATTTGATTCGATTGAAACAATGGAACCATCCTCAATTAAAATATCCTTAGTTAAACCATTGTGTTTTGATTGAGGATCGGCAATTGTAACTTGCTTGAGGAGGATCGTCATGGGCTTATTGGAAATTTTATGCAATATAACCTGAATTTTTGTCTTTGACCTTATATTTGCCGCGTTTTAAGGGAGTTTTATACTCATTTTCGGGATGTAGCGCAGCCCGGTAGCGCACACGTCTGGGGGGCGTGGGGTCGCAAGTTCAAATCTTGTCATCCCGACCATAAAAAAGGTCACTCTTTGTAGAATGACCTTTTTTTATTTTCAAGAATGAAATTTAGAAGCTTTCGTATTTAGAAATAAAAATTAAACTCCTTTTGTAGGAAGTTTAGGGATAAAGAAAGCTCCAATATATAACCATCCAATAAAGAAAAATAGGGATACAAATGTTAAAAATCTTACAAGTCCGAGCTGAAGACCAAATTTATGAGATAATCCTCCACAAAGCCCTAAAACCATTTTCTCATCAGTACTTGTATAAAAACCATCATAACCTTCAGGTCTATTTTTTTTACCAGATAATGGTTTTGATGTTTTTTGTAAACCTACACCACACTTAATACAAACTATTTGTTTTTCATGAGTCTCTACTCCACAATTGTTACAATAATTTGCTTCAGTCATAGGATCAAATCCACACTTAACACAAACAACACTGTTTTCGCCTAATTCATTTTTACAATTTCTACAAAACATATAATTATTATTTATTTAATTATTTAATGATATGACTAAAATAAAGATTTATTTTAATAAAATAATTAAAGAATCTATAATTACAAATAAAACATTAATAATCAATTAGTTATAAATCTGTTAAAATCTTGTCATCCCGACCATAAAAAAGGTCACTCTTTGTAGAATGACCTTTTTTTATTTTCAAGAATGAAATTTAGAATCTTTCTAGTTTAGAAAAGAAGAAATCACCCTCAATTACTGCATTTTCGTTGCTATCACTACCGTGAACTGCATTTTCACCAATCGAAGCGGCAAATTTCTTGCGAATGGTACCTTCTTCTGCTTGTGCTGGGTTTGTTGCGCCAATCAATTTTCTGAAATCTTCAACAGCGTTGTCTTTTTCTAAGATGGCTGCTACAATTGGGCCGCTGCTCATAAATTCAACTAATTCACCAAAAAATGGTCTTTCTCTATGGATATCATAGAATAAACCAGCTTGCTCGGTTGTTAATTTAGTCCATTTCATAGCTTTAACGGTAAAACCAGCCTTGATAATTTGGTCTAAAATAGCACCTGTGTAACCTTTACTGGTTGCATCAGGCTTAATCATTGTAAATGTTCTGTTACTCATAGTTTTAAGTATAATTGGGGTGCAAAATTACATATAAACCACCCTTTAAAATGCTATTTGACGTTAATTTTTGTTAAACTCGCTTAAATTGATTTGACAAAACAGGCCAGATGCTGCATTTTTGCCATAGTATGCAACCCATAAATGCCTTTTTCCCATTATTAAATACCCCAAGCAAGGTAATTATAACCATGCACCAGAAGCCAGATGGCGATGCGATGGGGTCGACCCTTGGGTTGTATCATTTTTTAAAGGCACTTGGACATGATGCCATTGTAATTTCACCCACCAATTGGGCAGATTTTTTAGATTGGATGCCAGGTATCAATACGGTGATTGATTTTGAAAAAAAGAGAGATGCAGCATTAACACTTATTAATGATGCCGACTACTTGTTTTGTCTTGATTTTAATACACTTAGCAGAACCAAACACATGGAACAACCTCTTGCGAATGCGAAGGGGGCCAGAATTTTAATTGATCACCATCAACAACCTCAAACCGAGGTTTTTGCTTATGGTGTAAGTGATACCAGCAAAAGTTCTACCTGTGAAATGGTGTATGATATTATTATGGGTTCTGAAAATGGAGCGCATATTTCACTTGATGTTGCTACTTGTTTGTACACGGGTTTAATGACGGATACAGGTTCTTTTAGATTTCCGGCCACTACAGCATCGGTGCACCGCATGATTGCACATTTAAAAGATTTAGGACTTGACCATACCGCAGTACACAGCCATATTTTTGATAATTCATTAGAAAATAGGCTCAGGTTTATTGGTTATGCATTACTTAACCGAATGGAAGTTTTGTATGAATGCAATACTGCAATCATGTATATTACAAAACAAGATTTACAACGCTTTGACATTAAAACCGGCGACACAGAAGGGTTGGTAAATTACCTATTAGGTATTAAGGGCATGAAACTTGGCGCCATTGTTATTGACAGAGATGAAGAACGTAAGTGGAGCTTTAGAAGCAAGGGTGCATTTGACGTGAACGCCTTTGCCAGAAAGCATTTTGAAGGAGGTGGACACGTTAATGCAGCAGGAGGAAGGAGCGATGAAAATATTGAAACAACTTTACATACTTTTAAAGAGGTCTTAAAAGACTATTATAATCAACTACAATGAAAATGATCAAATCAACACTATCGCTTTTAGCAGCGATTATCATTTTTGCGAGCTGTAATCAGTTCCAAAAATCACCTTCAGGTATGCCTTACAAAATCACAAAAGGCAGCAGTAAAGAACTTTTAAAACATGGACAGTTTGTAAAGTTACATATTGAGTATAAGTTAAAGTCTAAAGACACTGTATTAAATACATCATATGGTCATATCCCTATGTATTTTTATTTAGACACCGCTCGTTTAGGTAAGTACACATTTACAGAAGTGATTACCAAATGCGCACCTGGCGATAAAATGGAATTTTCGTTGAGCATCGATTCCCTTAAAAAAATGGGTATGATTGAATTCAATGAAGTATTTAAAACTGGCGATTTCATCAACGGTAAATTAGAAGTGATTGCTTCTTTTGCTAAAGAAGATTTAGTAAAAGCAGATTATGAAAAAGAAGTTGAAAAAGAAAAAGCAACAGAGATTGAACTAGTAAAAAAATATGCTGCGAGCAAAAACATGAAAACTGTTTCTACTAAAAGCGGTGCGCTTGTAGAAGTAACAAACCCTGGAACAGGTCAAAAAGCAGATTCTGGATACCAAGTTTCTGTTATGTACAGAGGTTATTTTGCTGATAAAGACGGTAAAGAATTTGATGCCAATATGGGCAAGCCAGCACCAGATAACAAACCAATTGATGTTATTATTGGTCAACATGGTGTTATTCCAGGTTGGGAAGAAGGTTTAACCTTTTTTGCTAAGGGTGGTAAGGGACGTATCGTTGTTCCTTCATTTTTAGGCTATGGCCCACAAGGTCGTGCACCAGCTATTGGGCCATTTGCTAACCTATGTTTCGATGTTGAAATCGTTGACGTAAAATTAGCACCTCCGCCACCACCAGCACCTGCTGGAGCTGGGATGCCAGGTATGCCAGGTGGAGCACCGGGTCAATAATATTTAAAAATTTTATAGAAGCCTCAACAGAAATGTTGGGGCTTTTTTTATTGCAAATAACTACAAAGTGTTACCACTTCCTTTGCCTCCTTAACGTCGTGTACCCTTAATATAGAGGCGCCATGTAAGAGGGCAGCGGTATGCAACACAGTAGTTCCGTTGAGTGCATCGGCAGCAGTAATACCAAGTGTTTTATAGATCGTTGATTTTCTGGAAACACCTATTAAGATTGGCTTTTGAAAGGTAGCAAGTGTAGATAAATTTGATATCAATTCAAAATTTTGAGTAGGGGATTTGCTAAATCCAAAACCCGGATCTAGTATGAGTTGTTGTATACCAGCATCTTTTGCAGTAGCACATGTTGATGTAAAAAAATCATGCAACACCGGCAATATACTGGCCTCATTTTTTACATGATGCATTTCATCTTTACTTTCATTTATATGCATTACAACGTATGGAACATTTAGTGATGCGATAGTTGAAAACATAGCAGCATCGTATTGACCCCCACTAATATCATTGATAATATGTGCGCCAAGTTTAACCACTTGTTTTGCAACCTCACTATGGTAAGTGTCTACCGATATAAATGTATCCGGAAATAATTGCACAACCGCTTCAATAACAGCTCCAATTCTATCTAGTTCTTCATACGCAGAAATAGCGGAAGCACCAGGTCTTGTACTTTGGCCGCCAATATCTAAAATGGATGCGCCGTCATCTAGCATTTTTCCAGCTATGTCAGTGGCTTCGGAAACAGCCATTACCCGGCTCTTTTGGTAAAAAGAATCGGGGGTTACATTTAAAATCCCCATTATGAGGGGTTTTGAACTATGTAGGGTTTTTCCTTGGCTATTTAGTGTCAACATTCTGATGTTTCAATTATATTGCATCCGCTTCAAAGATATTACCAAAGGATCAAAATTAGACCTATAAAATGAGCAGTACCAATCAGGCATATGATGAGGCTATTTTAGCTTGTAGAGACATATTTATTAAAAAAACCAA
>JBIKIS010000155.1:0-4766 GCA_044361485.1 Sediminibacterium sp. | reverse complement strand
TACGTGTGTGGTTAAAATTTTACCACCATCCCAAACACCTAATTTATTTTTTACTGCATTGGAAGATCCAGATAAATTAAGACCTGATGATCCACCTGGCCATAACTGATTGGCCCTTGTTGTATTGGCTGCAATGGCGTTGTTGTGCTGAATATAATACTTAGGTAAATTAAAAGCATCTACGCCAACAAGTTTACCAACATTACCTTCTTTGTCGGTAATTGTTAAAGCCCAACCTTTTTGTTTGGCAAGCGATAATGCTTTGATATAATTTTCGTTGTCTGCAATTTTTAAGGCTTTTGCAGTTCGCTCTAAAATGGCGGGCTCAGTAGTTGTTTGTGCAATACTATTTGTAGCTAAAAAACTACAAGTAAGGATTGTTGCAAAAAAATGAGCGGTTCTTTTGATCTTGGTTGTTTTCATATATCTTCACATTATTGCCACGGGGGCTTTTCTGGAAAACTAAAAATACTCATTTACCTTTTAAATTTGAATTATGAGACCGGTTCTTTTTTATGTATTTATCCTGATTTTTTTGGGTATTTCTTGCAAGACGCCAAAAATATCCGCTGAAGGCTCAAATAATACGAGTAGTAGTACTTCCGCGGTCCAAGGTATTGTTGGCGATGTAACAGAAATGATAGGTAATCAAATGCCCATGGTAGGGGCGCCTGCACCTACGCCAAGGCCGTTTAAGACGACTGTTTATATATATGACTCTACGCATATCAGTAAGGCTCAACAAATTGGGACAAGTCCGCTTTTTTCTATGGTAAATACGCGTTTGGTACAAAAACTAGACACCAACGATGCTGGGCAGTTTAGCGCTGCACTTCCGGCGGGCACTTACTCGGTTTTTGTACTAAAAGGCGGGGCCTTTTTTGCCAACCAATTTGATGAAAAAAACAATATTGGTATTTGCAGGGTGGAGGTTGGCAAGCAAACGCGTATTCAAATAAGCGTCAATACCGACGCGAGCTACTAATTAAGCGCGGTTTTGTTTGATGCCGTTTCATTTGGTGCGGCTATTTCGGGATCTGCAATTTCGGCGTTTAATTTGGGCAGTCTTATGACTTTGGGTGCTGTTTCGTTATCTTTGCGCCGGAGATGACCTTATGAATTTGGATGTGTTGCTAGCGCAGTTTAATAATGCCCCCCACCTAAATCAATTGGTGAGCAGCCTTCTATTGCCCGAAACCCAAAAAATCTTTTTAAAAAACGTACAAGGTAGCAGCGCCGAATTTTTTGTGGCCAGTGTTTTTGCCCACGCACAAACAGATACGCTCAATCATATTGTAATACTTCAAGACGCCGAAGAAGCGGCTTATTTCCATAATACACTCGAAAATATTTCCAAGGCACTCGATGTGTTTTATTTTCCTTCGTCATTCAAAAACAGGAAGAACTTTAAATTGTTAAACAGTTCTCATGTGATGCTCCGGACCGAGGCGCTAACGAAGTTAGCGGCGGGCGGTAATAAAAAAATGTTGGTGACCTATCCCGAAGCTATTTTTGAAAAAGTGGTGCTATCGGAAACCCTCAAGTCCAATATTATTTCTATCAAAACCAATGACACCATTAATGTAGAGAGTTTGCTAGAACTCTTTGTGATGTATGGTTTCAAGCGTTCCGACTTTGTGTATGAGCCAGGACAATTTGCCATAAGAGGTGGTATTTTAGATATCTATTCTTTTGGAAATGAAAAGCCCTACCGCGTAGAACTTTTTGGAAACGAAGTAGACTCTATTCGAATTTTTGATCCAGAAACGCAGCTCTCCGAACGAAAATTATTACAGGTTAATATCATCCCAAATGTAGAAACGCAATTTTCTACTGGCGAAAAAGTATCACTCTTTGAATTCTTAAAAGAGAACACGGTGGTATGGACCAAAGACCTTTCATTTATTCGTGAAAAAGTAGATCAGCAATACGAAGACCTTGAAGGTTTTGTGTCGTTACTGGATAGCGGTTACCGCATGCAAAATAGTGACGATGAAGACGATACACGTGTGATGCAGGACGTTACCCTTAAAGATTTTGTTACTTCCGGTGAGATTATGGCGTCCCTGGCGGGCCGCCACCACATTGAGTTTGGCATGCATCCAAACAATGCAACACTAGAAATAGAATGCAATACCAAACCGCAGCCTTCTTTTAATAGACAGTTTGATTTACTCATTAAAGATTTAAAAGCACACGAAGGTGCTGGCTATTCGTTGTACATTTTTGCAGAGCAAGTAAAACAGTTAGAGCGGTTACACAGCATTTTTGTAGACCTCAAAACAGAAATTAATTTTGTTCCGGTTCCTACTAGTATTCATGAAGGATTTATAGACAACGATTTAAAAATTGTTTGTTACACCGATCACCAAATTTTTCAGCGTTATCATAAATACAAGGTAAAGCAGGCCTATAATAAAAATAAAGCCATTACGCTAAAAACCTTACGGGACTTGCAACCTGGCGATTATGTAACACATATCGATCATGGTGTGGGTACCTACTCGGGGCTTCAAAAAATTGAAGTCAATGGTAAAACGCAAGAAGCGGTACGCATCATTTATAAAGAAGGCGATATTTTATATGTAAACATTAATTCGTTACATAAAATATCAAAGTATACGGGCAAAGAAGGCACGATGCCTAAAATAAATAAGCTCGGTTCCGATGTGTGGGCCAAGCTTAAAGAAAAAACAAAGGCAAAGGTTAAAGAAGTTGCTTTTGATTTGATTAAATTATATGCAGCCAGAAAATCGCAGGTTGGTTTTGCGCATGCCCCCGATAATTATTTACAAACCGAGCTAGAGGCTTCTTTTATTTACGAAGACACACCTGATCAGTACAAAGCGACGCAGGATGTGAAGCGTGATATGGAGTCTACGTCGCCTATGGACAGGCTGGTTTGTGGTGACGTGGGTTTTGGTAAAACAGAAGTGGCTGTGCGTGCGGCGTTTAAATCGGTGGTGGATGGTAAGCAGGCCGCCGTTCTTGTGCCTACAACTATTTTAGCGTTTCAGCACTATAAAACGTTTAAAGAAAGACTCTCCGATTTTCCGGTTACCGTAGATTTTATCAACCGTTTTAAATCGGCAAAAGAAAAAAAGGAAACCCTGCAAAAATTAGCGGAAGGAAAAATAGATATCATTATTGGCACCCATGGTATTTTAGGCAAAGAGGTTAAGTTTAAAGACCTCGGTGTTATGATTATTGATGAAGAACAAAAATTTGGGGTAGGCCACAAAGAAAAATTAAAGACTTTAAAAACAAGTGTAGACTGTTTAACGCTTACGGCCACGCCTATTCCACGAACCCTTCAGTTTAGTTTAATGGGCGCCCGTGATTTAAGTATTATCAATACGCCACCACCCAATAGGCAACCCATTCAAACGGAGGTACATGTTTTTAATGATGATTTTATAAGAGATACCATTTATTACGAAACAGAGCGTGGTGGTCAGGTGTTTTTTATTCATAACAGGGTGCAAGGCCTTTCCGAAATGTGTGCACTTATTCAGGGCCTATGCCCCGATTTAAGCATTGGCTTTGCGCATGGGCAGTTAGAAGGGCATGAATTAGAAGAACGCATCCTAGATTTTATTGACAAAAAATACGACGTACTTGTTTGTACCAATATTGTAGAGAGTGGGGTAGATATTCCTAACGTAAATACTATTATTGTAAACAACGCGCATCATTTTGGTTTGTCTGATTTACACCAGCTCCGTGGGCGTGTAGGGCGTAGCAATAAAAAAGCGTTTTGTTATTTACTCGCGCCACCTATGAGTACGCTACCTTCCGATTCACGTAAGCGATTACAAACACTGGAGCAGTTTACCGATTTAGGAAGTGGATTTCAAATTGCGATGCGTGATTTAGATATACGCGGTGCAGGTAATTTATTAGGTGGAGACCAGAGTGGCTTTATGGCCGAAATTGGTTTTGAAATGTACCAGAAAATTTTAGAAGAAGCCGTTCGCGAATTAAAGCGTAGTTCTTTTAAAGATTTATTTAAAGAAGAAATTAGTAAGCAGGACGATTTTGTAAAAGATTGTACCATCGATACCGATTTGGAAATCTTAATTCCTGATTCTTATGTCGAAAGTATTGCAGAGCGTTTAAGTTTATATACCCGCCTAGATAATTGTGAAAATGACAATGACCTCAATGAGTTTAATAAAGAACTCGTAGACCGCTTTGGTGCACTACCTCCACCGGTTACCGATTTGTTTACAACGGTGCAGTGCCGCTGGCTTGCAGTAGATTTAGGTTTCGAAAAAATGACCTTAAAAGAAAACACACTGCGCTGTTATTTTATCAATAGACCCGACTCTCCGTATTTTGAATCGGAACTATTTAAAAAAGTACTTGACTATTTACAAACGGGTACCAACAAAGCGCGCTTAAAACAAGTAGGTAAATTATTTATGCTCGTTGTAGATCAAGTAAATGATATGGAAGCCATGCTCCGCTTTTTAACGCTCATGCATAAGAGCGTAATTGCACAAACCGCAGCGGAACCCGCAAAAAATTAATGCGCAATTTAAGCGCATAAAAAAACCCGCCAAACGGCAGGTTTAATTATATTTTCTATTATAGAAAAAATCTAAACTAGAATCCTTTTGTAGCAACGCCATCAGCGATTGCTTGTAAAGCTTTTGCTTCTCCTAAGATAGCAGCCATTTTATTTCCTTTGCCATCATGACCAGCAGCCATGTATCCACCACGAGCAGTTTTAGTAACTACTGCATCTTGCATTGGAACGTTTT
>JBIKIS010000154.1:0-4792 GCA_044361485.1 Sediminibacterium sp. | reverse complement strand
CGTGTAAAAAACAGAAGGTACGGCAAGGTGCAATTTCCGTTCTAAAATCTTTGATGGTTTTTAAACCTGCGTGTTGCGTTCCTAATACCGGACTATTAAAATCGATAAGTGTTGTAATTTGATAATCAAGTGCCGGTAATAAAACCATTTCTACCCGCTTCTCTTCGTCGTAATGAAAAATATTTTCATCAATGCTATACCACTGTTTGGTTGCATCTTGTTCTAGTACACCCGCTTGATCAATAAGCTCAATAAAGGGAGCTGAGCTACCATCTATAATTGGAATCTCTGGACCATTTACTTGGATGAGTACATTGTCTACACCCATGCCCACAAGTGCTGCTAAAATGTGTTCTACCGTGCTAATTTTTGCATCTCCAACTTGAAGGGTGGTACCACGGCTTGTGTCTGTTACCAAATCACAGTCGGCCTTGATAATGGGCTCCCCTGCTAGGTCAGTTCTTTGAAATTGGAATCCAAAACCTGGGTTGGCAGGTTTAAGGGTCATGTCTACAAGTGCGCCTGTATGTAATCCAGTTCCGCTGATACCAATAGAACTTGCTAGGGTATGTTGCTTGTCTGGGTTAAAATGTTGATCCATGCTAGTGTGTTAAATTCGAAAAATCTAACACAAAAATATGATTTATGGGTGGTTAAACCACTGTTTTGGTCTATTTAGGCTCTTTTTGAACCAATTCTGACACTAATTTTTCCAATTCTTTAACCCTTTTTTCCAATTCTGGGAGTTGTCTGGTGTAAACCTGGGTTTTTAATGACTGTTTGGCGTCTTCGGCCGGGAAGCCTGCGTATGATTTTCCTTCGCCCTCTAAGTTTTTTGTGACGCCAGCCCCGCCGGCTATTTTAACCCCATCTGCGATGGTTAAATGTCCAGCTATACCGGCCTGACCGCCAATCATTATTTTTTGGCCCAGTTTGGTGCTGCCACTAATGCCGGTTTGAGCGGCAATCACGGTTTGGCTACCAATTTCTACATTATGGGCAATTTGAATGAGGTTATCGAGTTTCACGCCTTTTTTAATGATAGTAGACCCCATAGTAGCCCTATCAATTGTGGTGTTTGCCCCAATTTCTACCTGATCTTCAATAATTACATTGCCAATTTGAGGCACTTTTTGGTAACTCCCATCGGGTTGAGGTGCAAAGCCAAATCCATCACTTCCAATAACGGTTCCAGCGTGAATAATCACGTCATTTCCAATCACACAATCTTCATAAATTTTTACACCCGCATGAATGGTGGTGTTGTTTCCGATACGCACATTTTCTGCTATATAAGCCCCCGGAAAAATCTTACTGTTATTGCCAATGGATACTTTTTCGCCGATGTATGCAAAAGCGCCTACAAAAACATCGGTGCCAAGCGTTGCATTCGTTGCAATATGACTTGGCGTTTCAATCCCTTTTTTTTGCTGTGCTTTTAAATTTTGATAGGTTGCTAAAAGTGTTGCAAACGCAGAGTAAGCGTCTTTAACACGCACTAGCGTAGCCGTTATATTTTTTTGTAATTGTAAACTTTCATTTACAATAATAAGTGACGCTTTTGTAGTGTATAAATAGTCATTATATTTAGGGTTGGCTAAAAAAGAAAGTTGCCCAGCTGTGGCTTCTTCTATTTTGCCAAATGAACTAACAGTGGTGTCTGGATTACCTTCGATGGTACCCGAAACGATTAAAGCGATTTGTTGCGCAGTAAATTGCATACTAGAAAATTATAGTAGTTGACAAATGTAATTTTTTTTGACAGCCGCAGATAAATTTTGATGGATCAGGGCATTGTCAATTAATGAAATGTCTTTGATGCTTCCATCTTTAAATAAAATATTAATGCGTTCGTCTTTGGTTTGGTAGAGTGTATTGGTGGCTTCTCCGGTGAAACAAACATAGTCAACCTCGGAAGGGTCTAATTCAAATGCGTCGACACTTTCTTTTTGTTTAGCGGCAATAGTTGCGGCTAAAAAAGGTTCCGATTGAATGGTTGTTTTGTATAGTTTACGTGTTAAAAAACGGCTACATAAAAGTGACAAAACCTTGTCTGGATGTGCACTCCAACGCTTTATGGCATGCATAATATCATGGTCATCTAAAGCGCAAAACTGGGCTAGTGCAAATGAATCCATAACACCAGTAAATGCACCTAAAAAATAATCCAGTGCCGACTGTGTTTGCATGGCAGGATCGGTACTTGTATACAAGCTGCGCGCACGTTCTAAAATTTTAACCATCATTTTTTCGGCAGATAAAACTGTTTTATGCAGGTATACTTGCCAGTACATTTGACGGCGGGCCACTAAAAATTTTTCGACCGAATAAATTCCTTTTTCTTCAATCATGAGTTGACCATCTACCACGACGAGCATTTTTAAAATTCGGTCGTAACCAATTACGCCTTCGCTCACGCCACAAAAAAAGCTATCTCTACTGAGGTAGTCCATACGGTCTACGTCGAGCTGTCCACTAATGAGTTGGTGTAAAAAAGGTTTATGGTAAGCGCCCGTAAAAATTTGTATGGCAAGGGTGAGTTGACCATCAAATGCCGCGTTCATTTCGTGCATAATTTGAAGCGAAAGCGCTTCGTGGTGCACGCCTTTTACAACCACATGTTCGAGCGCATGCGAATAAGGTCCATGTCCAATATCGTGTAATAAAATAGCAGCCTTAACTGCTATCTCTTCTTCTTCGGTAATCTCAGTGCCTTTGCTTCTTAATTCATTAACCGCGTTACCCATTAAATGATAAGCGCCTAATGAATGATGAAATCTGGTATGCACGGCGCCCGGATATACGAGCTGACCCATGGCCATTTGAGTGATTCTGCGTAATCTTTGGTAATAAGGATGTGCCAGGATTGAAAAAATCAGGGGGTGATTGATGGTGATAAATCCGTACACCGGATCGTTGATGATTTTTCTTTTTGGTGCTACCATGCCTGTTGTTAAATTGTTAAACTGCCACTTATGGGCTGCTGCGAAAATACAAATAGAAGTTCGATAGCAAAGAATGAAATAGATTTACGGAGCGTTTTTTAACTAAATACCTACAATTGATGCAATTAGGACGGATATTATGGGTTGATGATGAAGTAGATAGCCTGCAATCTCAACAAATCTTTTTAACACAAAAGGGCTACGAAGTGGTCACATTTACCAATGGGTATGACGCCATAGAATATTTGGAATCAAATGCCATTGACGTGGTGCTTTTAGACGAAACCATGCCTGGCATAAGTGGCCTTGAAACCCTGAGCCGCATTAAACTAGACCACCCGCATTTACCGGTGGTACTCATTACAAAAAACGAAACTGAAAACCTCATGAATGAGGCCATAGGTAGGCAAATTAGTGATTACTTGATTAAGCCCGTGAATCCCAATCAGGTCCTGCTGAGTCTTAAAAAAATAATGGACAAAAAAGACCTGGTAGCTGCGAGTACTACGGCCGCGTATCAACAAGAATTTACGAAGTTATTTATGCAGCTTCAGGAAAATCCGGATTTTCATGAGTGGATGGAAATTTATAAAAAACTAGTGTACTGGGAACTTGAAATGGAGAAATCGGACAGTCCAGAAATGCGTGAAATTTTACAAGCACAAAAAAAGGAAGCCAACGCAGCATTTTTTAAATACATCAGCAAAAATTATGAGAGCTGGGTGGCGCCAGGTGCAGCTCATGCACCCATTATGAGTCATCAACTCCTACAGTTTAAAGTATTACCCCACGTCGAAAAAGGAACGAGTACTTTTTTTATTTTAATTGATAATTTACGGTTTGATCAGTGGAAGGCCATTCAACCCATTTTTCAAGAATATTTTAGGGTACTTGAAGAAGATACTTTTTACTCAATTTTACCCACCGCTACCCATTATTGTAGAAATGCAATTTTCTCTGGTTTATTGCCTATTGATATTGAAAAGAAGTTTAAGGAGGAGTGGAAAAATGACGATGATGAAGGTGGCAAAAATTTACACGAAGAAACATTTATGCGTGCCCATCTTACCAAGTTAAAAAAAGATGATTTGCGCGTGGGCTATCATAAAATTGTGAACCATGCAGACGCGCAACAGCTGCTTGCTAACATGCACAATTTATTACAAAATGATCTGAGTGTTATTGTATACAATTTTGTGGACATGCTTAGTCATGCAAGAACCGAGATGGAAGTTTTAAAAGAACTCGCTAGTGACGAATCTAGTTACCGAAGCCTTACCAAAAGCTGGTTTGAACACAGTCCATTATTTCAGGCGCTTAAAAAAATTGCTGACAAAAAAATTAAAATTGTGCTTGCCACAGATCATGGAAGTGTACGTGTAAACAACCCTACTAAAATTGTAGGTGACAAGCAAACCACCGCTAATTTGCGTTACAAACATGGACGCAATTTAGACTATGATGCCAAAGAGGTTTTAGCATTTAAAGACCCTACAAAAGCAGGACTTCCTGTTCCCACCGTAAACTCAAGTTATGTGTTTGCAAAAGAGGATGACTTCCTGTGTTATCCCAATAATTACAACCACTTTGTGGGCTATTATAAAAATACTTTTCAACATGGGGGGATAAGTTTAGAAGAAATGATTGTACCAGTCATTAAAATGGTTCCCAAGGGCAATTAATGTGAATAAATACTTTTTTCGAAATCTTGTTTTGGTAGGATAGTCGCTTACATTTGTTAGAACAATTTTTGTTGTAATTGACTATGAAATACACACAATCGAATTTAGATAAGTTAGGAGATATTTTAGGAGAATCTGAATATGTGGTAAGGTATGAGCGTGGAA
>JBIKIS010000153.1:0-4799 GCA_044361485.1 Sediminibacterium sp. | reverse complement strand
TTAAAGCACGGTCAATTAACCTGCTCGTTAATATTTCATAATCATTTAAACGCGCTTCACGCTTAAAAAACGAACCAGGAATACGGCCTGCAGAAGCAAACTTTTCTTGGTAGTCTACGCTTAATGGAAAAAAATCTTGTCCTTCTTTTGGATCTTTATTGGCAACCACGGTTGCTAATAAAACGCAATTACCTTGACGAACGGTAATTGAACCATCTGCTTGACGCGCAAGCTTGCCAGTTTCGATAGAAACTTGACGTCCGCCGCCAAGATCAAAACTTACACTTATAGGTTGTGATAACATAAAATTGTGTTGATTGGGTAAATGAATGAATCAAAAAAATAGGTACCAATAGAAATAACTATTCCCAACCGTTATTAATAAGCAGTTGGGAATAGCAGTATCATTCGTAAAGAAAAATTACTTTCTTAAACCTAGTTTTTCAATTAGAGCACGATAGCCCTGTAGGTTATGCTTTTGCATATAAGCCAATAAACGCTTACGTTGACCAACCATCATCATCAATCCACGTTGTGTAGAATGATCTTGCTTGTTAGCTTGTAAATGCTTAGAGATATGGGAAATACGCTCAGTAAGTATTGCTACTTGACCTTCGATAGAACCCGTGTTAGTGGCTTTCCCACCATACTCAGCAAAAATGCTTGCTGTTTTTTCTTTTGTTAAATGCGACATTTCAAAATGTTTAAATAAGACTCCGTAATTGTTTTCTTCTATTTTTTATCGGCTGCAAAGGTAGGTATTATAATGTAAAAAGGATAAATTTGGGTATCTTTTTACGCCATTTTCCCATAAATATATGTTTGGAGTCACTATTTTAGGCAATAATTCGGCCCTTCCGGCCTACGATAGGCATCCAACAGCCCAGGTGGTAAGCATTCAGGACCAATCCATTCTAATAGATTGTGGGGAGGCTACCCAAATACAAATGAGCCGTTACAAGGTAAAAAGAAGCAAAATCAACCATATTTTCATCTCACACCTCCATGGCGACCATTATTTTGGCCTCATTGGCCTAATCACCAGCATGGGACTCCTGGGCCGAACCACCGATTTGCACCTATTTAGCCCGCCAGGCCTCAAAGAAATTATTGAAATGCAACTGGCAGTTGCGGGTTCTAGAATACCCTACCCCCTGCACTTTCATACCATTTATGAGGCTGGAACCCTTGTAGAAACCCCAAAATTTAAAGTGAGCTGTTTTCCAACCCAGCACCGCATACCCTGTTATGGGTTTACCATTTCAGAAAACAAAGCGCCCCGAAAAATAAATAAAGAAAAAGCGATTGCGGCAGAAATCCCTTTTAGTTATTACGACGAATTAAAAAAAGGGCATGACTACACAACCAAAACAGGTGAGGTCATTTCTAATGCACTCGTAACAGATCCCGCGAGCCCCAATAAAAAATATGTGTACACTGCCGATACTGTTTTTGATTTAGGTTTAGTAACACATGCCATGGATGCTAATTTACTCTACCACGAAGCTACCTATTTACAAGACCAGTCACAAAAAGCAGCCGAACGTTTTCATGCCACTACCATTCAGGCAGCAACCATTGCCAAAGAAGCGGGCGTAAAACGTTTATTGATTGGACATTTTAGCAGTAAATACGAAAGTATAGAAAACCACCTTGTAGAGGCAAGAACTGTATTTACAAATACAGATATAGCCCATGAGGGCGTTACTTTTTTAGTACAATAAATACTTGGTTTAATCTAAAATCTCAACGTCTTTTGGATACTTTGCTTTGTTAAAAACAAACATTGCGTTGTCTAGTGCTTTATTGGACACCAAATTGCTAAAAGATACTTGGAGTGTATTGTTGCTTTTATCTAAAATAACGGCTTTTGTAATCATTGATTTAGCATTATCAACAAACACGTTTACTTTAGAAAAGTTTTTGCGTGCATCAATAGGCTTCATTTCAATTTCACTTTGCCCAGCCTTTGTTCCAACGAGTTTACAAACAAAATCTTTGGCATAATCACCAGACAATATTTTTTGTGGACTTAATGATTGACCACTCTCCTCGAGACTCGTAACCGTGATGGTTTTAGCACCATCAAAATTATAGGTTTTAGCACCATCGCAAATCACTTGCATTTTACCTTGTGCTAAAACATATTTAGCTCCTTTAATAGAAATAACACCTGATTTAACACCATTGTTTTTTCCTTTGCTAGAAACAGAGTTGATTGAAAAATTTGCGGTGATGGTTGAAAAACTTTTCACTTTAGCACTCACCGCATCCAAAATCTTTTTGGCATTGGGATCGTTTTGTGCATGCGCACTAATTATTGAAATTAATACGACTGCAAGTGAAAATAACTTTTTCATTGAATGTAGTTTATATTGGGTTTTCGCGGCAAAGATAGGTATTAGAGTGTTTCTAAAAACATCTCTAATTCGGTGTCTGTTTTAAAGCGCACTTCCCTAGCCTTGCTACCTTGGTTAGGCCCTACAATACCGGCCGCTTCTAACTGGTCCATTAAACGGCCCGCTCTATTATAACCAAGCTTCATACGGCGCTGAATAAGAGAAGTTGAGCCCATTTGACTTTGAACAATTAAACGGGCTGCATCTTCAAATAGAGGGTCTCTATCGCCAGAGTCAAAATCACGTCCTTCCATATCCTTTTCATCTACGTATTCTGGTAGTAAAAATGCTTGCGGATAGCCTTTTTGGTCACCTATAAATTCACAAACCGCCTCTACTTCTGGGGTATCAACAAACGCACATTGTAAACGTGTAATTTCACCATTGTAACTCACGAGCATATCTCCCTTTCCTATCAATTGCTCGGCGCCACCTGCATCTAAAATGGTACGGCTATCAATTTTACTTGATACTTTAAACGCAATACGCGCCGGGAAATTGGCCTTAATGGTACCAGTAATGATATTTACAGAAGGTCTTTGCGTTGCAATAATCAGGTGAATACCTACAGCTCTAGCAAGCTGCGCTAACCTCGCTATTGGCATTTCTACCTCTTTACCAGCGGTCATGATTAAATCGGCAAACTCATCTACTACCAGCACAATAAATGGCAGGTATTGATGTCCTTTTTCTGGATTTAATTTTCTAGCCGTAAACTTCTCATTGTACTCTTTAATATTTCTACAACCCGCTTCTTTTAATAAATCATAACGGTTGTCCATTTCAATACAAAGCGCATTGAGCGTATTGATTACTTTTTTGGTATCGGTAATAATGGCGTCGTCTTCACCAGGGAGTTTTGCTAAAAAGTGTTTTTCAATAACACGGTATAAACTCAACTCCACTTTTTTTGGATCCACTAAAACAAACTTGAGTTGCGATGGATGTTTTTTATAGAGTAACGATACAAGTATCGCATTTAACCCCACCGATTTACCCTGACCCGTTGCACCCGCCATTAAAAGGTGTGGCATACTTGCAAGGTCTACGATAAAGTTTTCGTTGTCAATTTTTTTACCAATTGCAATCGGTAAAGAATAATCGGAAGTTCTAAATTTATCACTCGCTAAAAGTGTTTTCATACTCACCACCGACTTTCTAATATTAGGTACTTCGATACCAATGGTACCTTTACCCGGAATTGGTGCAATGATACGAATACCAAGTGCCGCAAGGCTTAGCGCAATATCGTCTTCGAGGTTTTTAATTCTACTAATGCGTACACCAGGTGCAGGAACAATTTCATAAAGTGTTACCGTAGGACCCACTGTTGCCTGAATTTTTTGAATGGCAATATCATAATTTTTTAAAGTAGCAATGATCTGATTTTTGTGCGTCTCCAATTCTTGAGGGTCATGCACAATTTTTTCGCTACCATGTGTTTCGAGCAAATTGATACTTGGATACTTGTAACTTTTTAAATCAAGTGTGGTATCGTATTTGGTATTTAATTTACCAAGGCTTGCAGCAGGAGCTGCTGCTTCTATCGGTGTTTCGTTAATCTCTAAAGACAAATCTTCCTCTTCAAACGCTTCTTCTATTTCCTCTTCTTCAAGTGTTTCATCTAAATCTAGAGGGTCTTCGCCACTCATATGCGGGGCTAATGCTGTTGGCATTATTTCTTCGGGTGCATCAGGCATAATAACAGATACAGCCTTTCCTTCCGATTTTAATTTATTGCCGCTAGGTATTACCGGCACTACTGCCGTTTTTTTTTCCGATTCTTCTTCGTTTTCAAAAGCTTCCTCGTCTAATGGCGCAGCATTAGGGTCTGGCACAAGTGCGCCAGCTTCATCCCAGGCTTGCACAACTGGTTTTTCATCATCAAGGGTAAATGGAACCCCTAAATCAGATGTGTCATTTTTGTTAGCGTTGAAATTAAATTTTGGAGCTGTAAAAACCGGATTAAAGCGCCAAATAAAATAACTAAACGCAGCTAGTAGCAGTATAGCACCGGTACCAAAAGTACCCGTCCACTTTTGTAAGAAAGAAGTAAACAACTCACCTACCGCCCCGCCCCAAGAAAAAGAACTAGCCGATGCCACAAATGCAAAGGCAGTACTTAAAACAATGAGGCCAACAAGCACATAACGTGCATTGCGCCAAAGGCTAAATATTTTTTTACCAAAAATTAAATTAACACCTAGTACAAAAAAGAAAGTGCACAACAAATAAGAAGCAAGTCCAAAGCCTTTATAAAATAGGGAGTGCGCTACATAAGCACCCAATACCCCTAGTAAATTGCTTACACGCAAATCATTTTCTGCAAATATTTTAATGCCAAACTGATGTACTTTATCCTGGTCTTCTTGCCATGTAAATAAATAAGACGTAAAGGCA
>JBIKIS010000037.1:0-16755 GCA_044361485.1 Sediminibacterium sp. | reverse complement strand
TTATGCGGCCGCATCGGATCCGCTTATTTGGGAGCAGCACCCCAATCCAAATAGATATCAAAAAGAAGTGTTTGAATCTTTTTTTGAAGGTGCTTTAGAGTCGGGTGGCGCATTTATTGTAAGAGACGTAGACACCGGTATAGCGCTGGGTTCATCTAGGTTTTACGATTACAAACCACTCGATCGTGAAATAAAAATTGGTTATACTTTTTTTACTAGAGATTGTTGGGGAAAAGGCATCAATAAACAAGTAAAAACGCTCATGTTAAACTACGCTTTCATCTATATTGAAAAAGTTGTTTTTCATATTGGTGCACAAAATATAAGGTCGCAAATAGCTATCGAAAAACTAGGTGCAAAAAAAGTAAGTGAAGAAATGGTTGCTTATTACAACGAACCTGATCGTCTCAATTTTGTGTATGAAATAAGCAGTTGAATATTTAACGAGTTTGTTTAAATATTCTAGGCCTCCTGCTCTGATCATAATGAATCGTAGTTATAAGCGAATTAGTAGCGGTATCAAAAATAAAAGTCTCTTTAAGAGGGTCAGGATAAATTTCTTTATCATCACAGATACAGCTCACCTTAATTTTATTTGATACAAATACAACAGTACCGAAACATACATCCTGCATATACTTTCCGTTAAACTCAGAAAGCATTACGAGTTTTATTTTATTGTTAGAAAGAAAAGTATAAGCCTCTTTACTACCCGTAAGCTTGTCAATATACTCATAAGTTTTACCAGTTAAATTAATGCCTGTTTGACCAATTGCAAGATTGGTTAAAAACATGAATAGCAATACGATATAATATTTCGTCTTTAAATCTTTTATCATCAGTAAACTAGTTTTCAATTATTTCGGCTTCAATTCGACGATTCAAAATATTTGACTCTGTATTTGGTTGATATTCAAATGCAGGGAGGGTTTCGCCAAACCCTTTTGTTTTTATTCTTAGATTATTAATTCCTTTTTTTATTAAATATGATTTAATGCTTTCGGCTCGGCGTTGAGACAGTATTTGATTAGATGCATCATCACCAGCTTTATCAGTATGCCCAGATATAAGCACTTTTACTTTTGACTCTTCCTTCATAAATGCCGCAAACTTGTCTATTTCTGGAAAAAATACGGGGTCAATTGCATAGCTATTATTAGCAAATACAACGTTTAAATCAATTTTATATCCTTGCTTTAGCGGTGTTTTAAATATTGTAGACGAGGTTATTGTAGAATCCGGTAAGCGAAGTTTTACAGACAATGTTAAATCATCACCAAACATACATGGCGAGAATTCAATGTTTTGTAGATTTCTTAAATCAAAAAGAACATTTTCAAATAAAAGTTGAAATTCATTTTTGTTAAATATGCGATAAATAGATCCGCCCGACAGTTGAGCTATTTGGTTTAAATAAGATTCATCAATTAAGGTACCATAACCAATGGTGATTATATTAATATTATTTTGTATTGCTTTATTAACAATCTGATCAAGTGAAAGAGAAGATCGGCGGGAATTTGTTACGCCATCTGTAAATAAAACAACGATTTTCGAATTACTGATTGGATCTAAAATTAAATGGTCTATTGCTGTCTCTAATCCATCCTCAATTCCTGTACCGCCACCAAAATCAGCTAAGCCGTTTCCTGGAGATAACTTAGAATTTATTTCATCAAATTTATTTGAATTAACAATTAATCTAGAGGTATGATCGAATTTGAAAACTGAGTAAATATTATTAATACTTTGATTGTTGAAAATTGCATCTGCCACTGCTCTTTGAAGAACGTTTGCGCGCTCATCACCCATAGATCCACTATGGTCAAGTAAAAATGCTACATTTCTTTTTAATTCAGGCTTAGAATTAACTACAAACTTTTTAACGATACACTCTTTTCCATCTTTGGAGAGTTTAATATATTCAATATTTTTTTCAGAAATTGAATCTAAGTATTTATAATATTTTGAATCTCCCACTAAAATATTAACATTACCCTTGCCAAACTCTGATCTGGGATAAAGTAATTTAAGTTCTAAATTTAGCTGCCTATTTTTTTGTATAGGTATTGACTTGAATTGATTAGCGCTTATAAATGAAGAACGAGAAACTGGAATATAATTTTTAGGGGTAGGTCCCTGAAATTTAAAAAGTTCACCTATAAATTTTGCAGCTTTATTTCCCTCTATCTTCATCTTGTCTACTAGCGCTTGTGTTTTTGTTGGTTGCTGCGCGAATAGCAAATTGCCATAGATTAATGAGATAAGAATAAAGAATGACTTTTTCAAACTAATATATTTTAATTAATATGAAATTAAGCTTTTCTTTAATATGAATCAATTATTTTAACTTAAATTAAATTGTACCCTAAGCTGCTAAAAACTGATCTAGCGATTTTTTGATAATCGCAACGCTTTCTAAAATTTGATCGTGTGTGATAATCAGTGGTGGCGCAAATCTTATTTTATTTCCGTGGGTAGGTTTAGCAAGTAATCCATTTTCTTTTAATACCAAACAAAAATCCCAAGCAGCATTTGGATTTTGATGCGTTACCTCGATTGCATTTAAAAGCCCCTTACCTCTAACAACACTTATAAAAGGCGTATTTATTTTTTCTAATTCGGACCTAAATAATTGACCCATTTCATAGGCATTATCCGCTAAATTTTGATCACGTAATACGCCTAGTGCCGCCATAGCTACCACACAAGCAAGTGGATTACCGCCAAAAGTGCTTCCGTGTTCACCAGGCTTTATGGTATCCATAATATCATTGTCACATAAAACCGCGCTGATTGGCATAACCCCACCACTAAGGGCTTTTCCTAACATTAAAATATCTGGTCGCACATCGTCGTAATCGGAAGCCAATAATTTGCCTGCCCGAGACAAGCCCGTTTGAATTTCATCCGCTATCAGTAATACATGATGACGCTTACACAATTCATGTGCAGCTTTTAAATATCCATCGTCCGGAACTATAACACCCGCTTCACCCTGAATGGGTTCTACCATAAATGCTGCAACATTTTTATTTTGAAGTGCGGCTTCTAACGCATCAATATCGTTGTAAGGTATTTGCTTAAATCCTGGAACAAATGGCCCAAAGTTTTGATAGCTACTTGGATCTGATGAACTAGATATCGCTGCAATGGTTCTTCCCCAAAAATTTCCTTCAGGAAAAAGTATAACGGCTTCGTTTGCAGCAACCCCTTTTTTCTCATACGCCCATCGTCTGGCTAGCTTAACAGCTGTTTCACCAGCCTCAACACCAGTATTCATGGGCAATACTTTATCGTAGCCAAAATAACTTGTAATGAACTGTTCGTATTCGCCGAGTTGATTGTTGTAAAACGCCCTAGAAGTAAGCGTTAGTTTAGACGCCTGCTCTGTCATGGCTTTGATAATAGCGGGGTGACAGTGGCCCTGATTAACGGCCGAGTAACCACTCAAAAAATCAAAATATTGCTTTCCTTCTACATCGTATAAATAAACACCCTGTCCTCTTTCAATAACAACAGGTAAAGGATGGTAATTATGTGCACCATACTTTTCTTCTAATGCTATAAAATAAGATGTGTTTTTTAAATCCTGTGCTTGCATTATAAAGAAGTTAATTGTTGTTCAAAATTAGAAAGAATTTGAAAAGCTGTTTCAGCCATTTTATTGCCTTTATTATCTAATAAGGGGTTGATTTCTGCGATTTCCAAACAAATAATTTTTTTAGTTAAAACAAGTTGTTGAAGTATTTGATTTATTTCTTCAGGTAAAAAACCTGATTTGACTGGTGTTCCAGTTCCATACGATATTTGGTCGCAATCCATCGAATCCACATCAAAGGAAACATACAAATAATCAACGTCTTCTAATTTTTTAATGATGGTATCAAGTGTATTTTGTAATCCTTGTTCTCGTAACTTTTCTACTGTGTAATTTGAAATGGACTCCGCTTCAATAACCTGTTTTTCTGCAGGTTCAAAATCCCTTAAACCAAAATAAACCAAATGATTGGGTGTTAACTTAGGTCCTTCAACGCCCATATTTTTAAGTACGCTCCAGTAGTGAACCGTATCTGTAGAAATTTCATTTATTTGAATGTGGGTATGGTCTAAACCTAGTGCTGCCGCTAATGGCATACCATGAATATTTCCAGAGGGAGAGGTGTATGGAGAATGAATATCTGCGTGAGCGTCTATCCAAATAACGCCCAGCTTTTTATTGGGGTATGCTTTTTTGATACCACTTATAGTGCCAAGTGCCGAGGAGTGATCACCAGATAAAACAATAGGAAAAAAGTTTTTTTGTAAGGAATTAGCTACAGCATCACACACCCTGTTACACTGCTCTGCAACATGCTCAATTCGCTGCGCAAAACTATTGGTGTTTTTTTGATAGATAGTTTCGTTGTGTGTGATAATATCCTCAAATAAATGCCGATGAAAAAAATCATTATCTGCATTAATTGCTGCAATTTCAACTGCGTCAATACCCATATCTGAACCCCTAGTTCCGGCACCAATATCAGATCTGTTTTTAAGTAGCTTGACATTCATAAAAAAATAATTAGGCTTCTTCAAATGAAGTATTGGCAAGATATCATTTTAATTCTAATTCGTAATTCATGCACACAAACAGCTAAGCCTCAAACGATTGCAAATCAATGATTCAAGCTCAAATATCCTTAAAAAAAACTAGTGTAATAACTTAATAATTTGTTAATACAAATCACACAATAATAAAAAAGATATTAAAGAGCTTACAGTTAATATTTATTCTATGGTTTGGCGTAAACTAAACGGAGAAATTTTACTGCTTCCAATCAAGGAGGCAGTTTTAAAAGTACTTGAGGAAGAGGCCAAAAACAACCACAAATTAAAGGTATGCATTGGAACCGATAGTCAAGTAAAAGCGAATACAACGGATTTTGCTACCGTTATTGTTTTTTTGAGAGAGCAAAAAGGAGGCTTTATGTTTTTTCACAATGAAAAAGTGAGCAAAACATACCACATTAAAGAGCGGATGTTATTAGAAGTAGCAAAAAGTATTGATATCGCGTACCAACTATGCGATGTATTTATTGAACATGGAGTTGAAATGGAAATTCATGCTGACATAAATACCAATCCACAATTTAAAAGTAATGATGCGCTCAAAGAAAGTATGGGATATATACTAGGCATGGGTTTTGCCTTTAAAGTTAAACCCCAAGCTTTTGCAAGTAGTTGTTGTGCAGATAGAATTGTAAACTAATTAGTAATCTTATAAATCAAGTAATTATGAGAAAGAATAAGAATTCCAAGACTGGAAAATTTTATCTAATCATGGATAACAATAAAAATCAAATTACTACACTAGAGCCTGTAAAATATACCACTGATGGGATCTTGCTCAAACCGCAATTTGGATTCGAAGTTAAAAATGATACTGATAAGCCGTACCTGGATAATAAATCAAATAACGAAGAAGAATTAATGTTCGATAGTAGCGATCTGTCTATAGAAGAAAGCTATCAAGAGATTTTAAAGGAGTTAAGCTTACACAAATAGTTGATTGATTTTTGTAAACTAGTTACTGTAAATTAACTACAGTTAGTATATTGAGTAATATATCTTAGAAATGAAATTATTACTCAGTACCACTTTATTTTTATCTGTTTTGTTTGGAGTCCCCCTTTTAAACGCCCAAACTAATGAATATACTGTTGCCAAAGACAATTCCACAAAATACCATAGCATTCAAGAAGTACTGAACATCATCCCATCGGGCAACAAAGCAACGATAAAAATTTATATTAAGGCGGGTGTATATAACGAGGTGGTAGTGGTGGATGCCAGTAAATCAAACATCACCCTCATTGGTGAAGACGTGAATAATACCATCATCAATTTTAATAACCACGCTGGCGTTAAAACACCGGATGGTGATACCCTAAACACATGGACCTGTGCTACTGTTTTTGTGTATGGAAACGATTTTCAAGCACAAAATATCACATTTAGCAATCAGGCTGGATTTACTGCGGGACAAGCCGTGGCACTAAGGGTAGAAGGCAACAGGGCTAGTTTTTTTAACTGCAAAATGGTGGGGTTTCAGGACGTTTTGTTTTTAAGCGGCAACGGGGTAAAGCAATATTTTAAAGATTGTTACATAGAAGGCACTACCGATTTTATTTTTGGAGCCGCCACAGCCGTTTTCGAAGACTGTCATATTCACAGCAAAAAAAATTCACACATAACAGCGGCATCTACCAATTCAATTATCCCTTTTGGTTTTGTATTTAAGCGCTGTAAACTAACCGCAGACAGTACAATAAATAAAGTTTCGCTGGGAAGACCTTGGTCACCAACCGCAAGTGTAACGTATCTCGATTGCTGGATGGACAAACATATTATAGAGGAGGGATGGAATAATTGGAAAAATCCAGCCAACGAATTAACAGCTAGATATGCCGAGTTTAATAGCACAGGACCCGGTGGTAGTGCACAAAAAAGAGTTGGTTGGTCTAAACAATTAACGAGTGAGCAGGCGCTTGCTTATAGTAATGAGAAAATTTTAGGAGCTTGGCGTCCTAGTAAAAAATAAATTACTTTTTAGATTTTGCACTCATACCTTTTTTCCAAAAGCTAAAAAACGAAGGATAATACCCTTGGGTAGTAGGAAACATCCAATCTCTACTATCTTTTATACCCGGATAATATTCAAACGCAGGATGCTCTTTTGAAATAAATGCATTTGAAATGGTAAGGTCCGTATTTTTATACTGACTCACTAAACTATCTACTTCACCTACATAAATTTCAATTCCTGAAATATTTTTTGAAAGGTCAATTATAAAATTGATCACTTTATCACTCACCGGATATTGATTAAAATGCGAAGGCTCTAAAATTAACACACGATTTACGAATTCATTTGCACGCCATAGTGGATCTAGATTATAGCTGTTATATAAAAGTGTTGGCTTACTAGTATCAAGTTTTGGTACTGCTGTTTGTGGCAAATTGGTAACAAATGCTGGCGTGCTAGTTGCCTCTAATGCTTTTGGCACAGGCATTGTAGCAATATGCTCATAACTAGCATCTAAAAAAGTATGCCGCTGATTTGAAGACGTGTATTTATTAATATTTTCTTGGTTGCAGTAATATTTTTTTGAAGAAAAGCTTCCAGCTACCCACTGCCAACTACAACTATTACTTGCAAGGTCGCCATCTAATAAATGATAGTACATCCATGTTGCGGGCACCAACCAGTGTGATTTTGCATTGTTACAAACAATTGCTGCCAAATACATTCTAATATGATTGTGTAGATATCCTGTTTTGTAAAACGTATTGATGTGCGCATCGATTGTTTCAATACCCGTTGCTGCACCAATAACGGCAGTAGGTATTTGAGTATGTAAAAAATCTGGTTGGGGTTGTTTTAAATCACTAAATATCAATTCTTTTTTTACTTGCCAAACCCGTTGATAGTATTCGCGCCAAGCAAGTTCCTGTAAAAACTTTTCGATCTCATAGGGTTTGAATCCTTTTTGTAAAACGGCCTCTTTAACTTGCTGAACGCTAATGACGCCTCTAGATAAATAAGGAGACAAATAGGTTACATCGCCATTTATAAAATTTCTGGTTTTTGCATACTTTATAGGATTGATTGCATTGATACGCTCAATAATCAAATCATAAGTAGTTGGAAACATATTTAGATCATTAAGGCTTTGCATATTCGAGTCTTTGAAGTAGTTGCGTGGTATGATAGCTATCCTGACCGGTACTGGTAATGGAACCCGCTTTTTCAATATCTAAAAATCCATCCTCCGATAAACAATGGTCCGGAAAATGAATCCACTTTATTTCACCAATAATCATACTTGTTTGGTTGATACTGATCTCTATTCGTTCTTTAAATTCCATACCAAGCTGTATGTAGCTCTCTGCTACAAAGGGAGCCATAAAACCTTCTTTAAATAGGGGGGTTAACTGCGTAGCTTCAAATTCGGACATGGTTTTTGGGTAGCGAGCCGATGTTTGGTGCGCCTTTTCATAGATGTGCGTATTAATATGGTTAATAGTATAAAAACCGGTATCCAAAATATTAGTTAGGGTATGCCGCTCCACAGAATCAGGACGCATGATAAAACTTAATAGGGGTGGGTTGGAACCAATATGGATAATAGAACTAAATATGGCCAAATTGGTTTGTCCCTGCGTATCTATTGTGCCAATGAGCGCAACGCTTCTAAAACCACTAATGCTATTGATTAGCTGCGCTCTTTTTCGCTGCTCCATATCCGTTATTTGAGCATTGCTTAATGTGGTGTTCATATATTACTATGTATCTAATGATTTTAAATAATTATCTGCTGCGTGCAGGTGTGCATTTCTTTTTTCTTCGGACATTTTATCAAATGTTTTTACGAGCATACCAATTCTTGGATTTTGTAAAAAGAAATCACGGTGTACGTGCATAAACCGCCAAAATAAACCATCCCAAATAGGTTGCCATGAACCTTTTTCGTAATCACTCATTTTTGATAAATAATTACTGCCACTAATGTAAGGTTTGGTGGTCATGAGACCGCCATCTGCAAACTGAGTCATACCATACACATTGGGCACCATCACCCAGTCGTATGCATCAATAAACATTTCCATAAACCACTTATGCACTTCGTCCGGATCAAATTCACACAACAACATAAAATTACCAAGTACCATCAGCCTTTCAATATGATGCGCATAGCCTGTTTTTAAAATCTTTTTGATGGTACTATCTATTGGGGCTATGCCGGTATCACCAGTCCAAAAGGTTTTTGGTATTTTTCTTTTAAACTGCCAGTAATTGGTGGTTCGTTGCTTTGTTCCTTCGCGCTCGTAAACAAGCCGTATAAATTCACGCCAGCCAACAATTTGTCGAATAAAACCTTCTAATGAATTGAGCGGAATGTTTTTTGCAGCGCCTACACGTATTGCAGCGT
This sequence comes from Sediminibacterium sp., assembly GCA_044361485.1. Taxonomy (GTDB): domain Bacteria; phylum Bacteroidota; class Bacteroidia; order Chitinophagales; family Chitinophagaceae; genus Sediminibacterium. The sequence continues at coordinate 7,780 of JBIKIS010000037.1, read as the reverse complement.
CCACAATTTCCTGCGGTGTTAAAAGACCTATGTTTAACATCGGTGATAAAACCGAATGGTATAAAACAGATTCTTTTTGAACAATTGCATCTTCATAGATGCCAAATTTTTCGAATCGTTCATCTAAAAATTGATCAAGCCATTTTTTAGATTCTACAAAATCAATAGCAAATAAATGTTGCTTACCAATGTCTCCATAGTTATTAGAAAAGTTTTTTTGAACATACTGCTCCGCTTCACTTATAAAATTACTAGAGGCGCTCACTGGAAGTTCAGGAACTATTTCTTTTTTAGGAAATTTAGCGCGGTTCTCTGCATCAAATGTCCATTTACCTCCTTCTGGTTTACCGTCCGGCGTTAACAACAGATTACGCTGCTTTCTTTGGGCGGTATAAAAATCGGTTTGAAAATATTTTTTTTTAGAAGCGAAATAATTTTCCGTTCCAGAAAGTGTATTTAAAAAATTGGGGCTTTCTGAAACATGTAACGCTATATTGTTAGATGTACAGGCTTTTTTAATACGCCTAGTAAGCAAATAATCTACCGGATTAATTATGTCAATTGCTGTATATTTTTCTTTTGCTAAATGAGCAATGAGTAGTTTGCAATCATGGAGCGCATCTGTGCTATCAATGTACTGAACCTGATAGCCTTCTTGTAACAGATACTGCTCATAGGCTTTCATAGAAGCTCTATGCAAAACCAGTTTTTCTTTATGAAAAGGATATTGTGTAAAAAACAGATGCTCTTCTACTAAATAGTGGATCTTGTTTTTATCCAGTATTTCCGGGTTATTAAAAAGCTGGTGCGGAAAAATGATAACGGCTTGCCTTGACATACCTGTTAAACAAGCCAGTACAAATAATGTTGAAGGGTATACAAACTATTTTGATCAGGGTTGCCTATTTGTCTTTAAAAACTAGTGTAAATCTGATTTTCATGAGATCGTCTGTTTTTACAAAAAGTAAACTCGGTCTTTTTACGCTGTACGATTCAAGTAGCACTGGAAATTCACCTTCATACAACCACTGATTGTTTTCCTTTTTAGGTTTTACAACAAATTGAATTTCTTTGTTAACGCCGTGGAACTGTAATTTGCCTGTTGCAAGTATGTCGGCGCCATTGTATTTAATGCTTGTGCTGCTAAACGTAATATTAGGAATTGTTAGCGCATCTAATACTTCAATCATATGGCTATCTCTACTTGATAAGCCACTATTAAAGCTGCTCACTTTTGCCAGCACCGAAATTTGTTCTAGTTTATCTCCGTTCCATTTGCTTGCTACGTTTACCTGTTTACTCGTTCCTTCCCAGGTATGTAATTTGTGTTTCATGGTGTATGTAATACTAGAGCTTGTTACATCATACGTAGGTGCCTGAAAAAATACAGACATTAGTAGATTTAAAATAATATAGTGTAGCATCATTTAAAATTTAATAACAACAAGCGCTGTTGCCAAACTAGCAAAACTTACATACGCTGCTGCACGGTGATAAGGTTTTAAAGAAACATTGTCTTCGATTTGAGTGCCAAGTATATTGGTTGCAATCATGCCTGAAAGGTGCAACACAGCTAGCCATTTATGCAAACGAATAGAAGTGACTTTTTTATCCCTGCTAAACGCCGAAGGTGGCGCAAAGAGGCCGTTTAGTGCAGTAAATCCGTAACTAAGGTTTACGGCCATACCCATGTTTTCGTGGAGCTCTCTTACTTTATAATCACCTTTATAAAGTTTGCTTCCAATGATTCCTTGTGCGAGCATGCCACCAATTGTTACAAATCCACCAATTTGGTGTAATTGCAACATCGTTCGTCGAATTTTAAGATCCATTTTCCTATTGGCAACCAAATCATTACCGCTATATCTGTTTTTTAATAAGCCACCCGTACCCCACAAAACACGCTGGGTAAATAGCATTTTTGCTGGGGGTTGTATTAAACTTGAATCAACATTATTAGCACTGATTAGTTGTTGCAACAATGAATCGGATTGGGCAGCTACCGGTTGCACACAAAATAAACAACCCACTAAAAAACCAAATAAATACGTTTTAGAAAATTGAATACGCTTATACATACTTAAAAGTTATGATGTGAAAACGGCTTGGTTATTCAATTTACGCATAATCGTTGAAAGCATCATCATCCATACCCATATCTCCAAGGTTAATCATACTTCCCATCATGTCATTGAATTCAATTTTACCATCAATCATTTTTTTACTAATGATAGAATAAGATGAAAGACCGTGTAAAACAAATTCCATTAATAGCGCCGCTTGCTTTTCGCCAGCTTGCGGAAAATGTTTTTTAACGATTCCAAATAAACCATCTACCTTATAGAGTTCGATCATTTTATCTTCGTCCTTCATATCCAAAAACAAATCGAGATGATTACCAGCATCAAACCATTTTGCAATGGCAGCATACGGATTTTCAGGTTGCTTTTGTTCTGGTGCATTAGCAGCTGATTTTTTTGGTGCCTTGCGTTTTTTTACATCATCCGGGTTTGGAAAATAGGTTACAAATATGCTGCGTATCGATTTGTTTAATAAGTTAAGTGCCACTTCGTAAGGACCCTCTTGCTCTCCCTCATAAACAAGTTCAATTTTTCCAGTGATAGCCGGAATAATTCCTGATAAATCACTAATCCATACCTGTGTATTTGATTGACCGTGAATAATAGCCCTGCGCTCTGCACTGCTTACTGCTGCTTCATATGCAGCAATAGTTAAACGCGCACTCACACCACTTTTTTTATCTACAAACTCGTTGGTTCTTGCTTCAAAAGAAACTTGTTCGATAAGTCTTTTTATTAAATCACTCACTTCTACTTTATCTTTTTGAACTGGCAAAATATTTGCTTCCTGCTCGGTAATCGCTAGTGATGTTTCAATCGTTTTTGGATAGTGCGTTAATATCTGACTTTCTATTCGGTCTTTTAATGGGGTAACAATACTTCCTCTGTTGGTATAGTCTTCTGGGTTTGCTGTAAACACAAATAAAATATCAAGGGGCATACGAAGCTTAAACCCTCTAATTTGTATATCACCTTCTTGTAAAATATTAAATAAGGAAACCTGAATTCTTGCCTGTAAATCGGGAAGTTCATTGATTACAAAAATGCAGCGGTTACTTCTTGGAATAATCCCGTAGTGAATTACTTTTTCGTCGGCAAAACTGAGTTTTAAATTAGCTGCTTTAATAGGGTCAATATCACCAATTAAATCGGATACGCTAACATCGGGCGTTGCTAGTTTTTCGCCATAACGGGCGCTTTTGTGTACCCAAATAATGGGGGTTTCGTCGCCATGATCTGCTATTAAGTCAACGGCAAAGCGGCTTAAGGGCTGTAAGGGATCATCATTTACCTCAGATCCGGCAATTGTTGGGATATACTCATCTAATAAATCCACCATTTGACGCGCCATCCTGGTTTTTGCCTGACCACGGAGTCCTAAAAACAAAATATTGTGGCGGCTTAAAAGTGCACGTTCTACATCTGGTATAACGGTGTCTTCGTAACCTAAAATACCCTCGAAAGCATTTTCTTTATTTTGAATGCTAGCAATTAAATTATCACGCACTTCGTCTTTAATTGATTTAGACTTGTACCCCGATTTTTTTAAATCACCAAGTGTTACAATTTTTTTAATATCGATTTTCTTGCTCATAATTAATACAATGTTTTTCTTTTGCCACTCTCAAAATCATTAAAAATAAAGCTACCCAAATTGTCAAGTGACGCAAAATAGGCTTTGCCATTATTCATCTCCGTAAACTCTTCTACAAACTTTTGCAAATATGGATCCGATGCAATCATAAATGTTGTAATCGGAATTTTTAATTTCTTACACTGTGCCGCCAAATTAATGCAACGGTTTACCACTTTGCGGTCTAATCCAAAACTATTTTTATAATAACGGCCACCTATTTTTAAACAAGTAGGCTTACCGTCGGTAATCATAAATATTTGCTTATTGGATGTTTTACGTTTGCGTAATATATCCATCGCTAACTCAAGCCCAGCAACGGTATTGGTATGGTAGGGCCCTACTTGCAAATAGGGTAGGTCTTTAATTTCTACCTGCCATGCATCGTTACCAAATACAACAATATCAATAGTGTCTTTCGGATATTTTTTAGTGATGAGTTCACAAAGCGCCATCGCTACTTTTTTTGCTGGCGTGATTCTATCTTCACCATACAAAATCATAGAGTGCGATATATCAATCATGAGTACCGTTGACGTTTGGGTTTTAAAATCCGCTTCACGAATTACCAAATCATCTTCATGCATCGAAAAGGCATCTACCCCTCTATTGATTTGCGCATTTTTAATGCTCTCTGTAAAATCTATTTGCTCCATTAAATCACCAAACTGAAAAGAGCGAGTATCTGAATTAATATCACCAGTTGGACCTGCTTTGGTGGTACTATGATTTCCTTGCTTGCCTTTTTTTAGTTTGCCAAAAATTTCTTCCAAACTTTTTTGACGAATGGTTTGTTCGGTTTTTGCAGTAATCGCAAATTTTCCATCCTGCGGATTTTCTTTTAGATAACCATTTTGCTTTAGGTCTTCAATAAAATCACCCACCCCGTACTCATCATCAGTAAATTTATGGGTTCGGTCTAGTTGATTGAGCCAATCCAAGGCTTCTGTAGCATCACCGCTCGTATAGTTTAATAGCTGCGTGAAAATGTCGAGCATTTGCTCGAATTTAGATTTTGAATTTTCTCCAGGAACAAAATTGATAAAGCTGTGGCCGATCATAGTTATCTAAAATAACAAATAGTGGCCACTAAAGTTCGTTTTTATGGATACCAAAGGCTTTATACATCCTGGAGCGGTCAAACATTTTTTCGTTGTTAGAGATAAAAATAGCAGCAACACCGTTGCCAATAAAATTAGTAATGGCTCTGGCCTCAGACATAAAACGGTCCACACCTAATAATAATGCGAGACCTTCTATTGGAATTACTTTGGTAGCTGTCAATGTAGACGCTAGAATTATAAAGCCACTTCCTGTAACGCCAGCAGCACCTTTTGATGTGACCATTAAAATACCAATGATGGTAATAATTTGTTCCATATTTAATTGAATATGGAAAACCTGGGCTAAAAATACAATAGCCATTGAGAGGTATATAGAAGTGCCATCTAAATTAAATGAATAGCCTGCAGGAACCACAAGCCCTACCACCGATTTGTGGCATCCCATATGCTCTAACTTTTCCATGAGTGATGGAAGTGCCGCTTCTGATGATGAGGTGCCTAACACAATCAGGAGTTCATTTTTTATGTAGCCTAAAAATTTCCAAATACTAATTTTATAATAATTTAAAACAGCGCCTAATACTAAAAAAATAAAAAGGGCCATGGTGATGTAAACACAGGCCATTAATTTACCAAGCGGCAACAAAGTAGCTACACCATATTTTCCAATGGTAAATGCCATACCGCCAAAAGCACCAATGGGCGCAAGTTTCATTACAAAATGAAGGGCTCTAAAAACGTACTTTGATAGCCAGTATACCTTGGGTAAAATAGCTTCTTTGGATTTTAATCTACTAATAACGATACCCGCAAGTATTGCAAAAAGTAGCACTTGAATAGTAAGGTTGTCTTTAAAAAACTGGACCCATGAAATAGAAACAGAGCCGTTACTATACTTAGAAATATCGCCCTTGGCTACAATGCTTGTGTTAACCCCAGCACCGGGCTCTAACAAATAACCAACCCCAATGCCAATTAATAAAGCAAGGGTGGTAATGATTTCAAAATATAAGAGGGCTTTGCCACCCACTTTTCCTACTTTTTTTAAATCCCCCATACCACATATTCCGGTGACCATGGTAAGTAGTATAATTGGATTGATGAAGAGTTTAATAACATCAATAAAATATTTACCAAGGGGTTGCATGGCAATACCGGTGGCTGGAAAAAAATGACCAACCAATATACCTGCTGTAATAGCAAACAGTACCCAAAAGGTGAGATTGGTTGCAATTTTTTTTATCATGTTCACACACTTAAGGGTTCTACTGAATCACACTGTTTACAATACTTACACAAGACTCGATTTCAGCATCCGTCAATTGCATGATTCGAAATGTCTCACCGTCTTTGTCAAAATAATTATACACGGTTGCGTACTTTTTTGGTAAGGTACCCGTAATTTTTTTTATAAAACTTAAGGCAATTAAAAATGTTCCCACCGCCGATGGATGCGATCCATCGGGATGGAACAAATTCATAGTAGGAATGGTTTTTCTGGCCAAATCAAAGCTTGATCCAACGGGTACATTAACCGCATTTTCTGCTGCTGCTAGTTCATTGTATACCGCATTGATACTTGATTGGGTTTGTGGCGTTTTTTCCCTCGCCCATGTATTGTATAAGTATGGCTTTGCGCCATTCGCACGAATATAATTGCAAAAAAGACGACCATAATTAAGTACGCTGTCTTTGTGTTCCAAAGGCCACATACTATTGTCCTGAATGACAACAATATCAAATTTATTGCTTGCTATTATTTTTTTTGTCTTTAACCCTCTTTCACTGTTCCAATGTTGTCCGAGTGTTGCGGCGCCAATGGTTGATTTTTTACAAATAATTTTTGTGTCTAAACTATCTGTTATTAAACCAATCATTTGCGCCAAATTATTGTAGTAGATATAACTATTCCCTACTAGCAATACACGGACTGTATCTTTTTTTTCTTGCGCAAAACTTTGGCTCGAAATAAAAATACAGATCAATAAAATGGCCTTCCTGCATGTGCTACTAAACTTCATTCTTTGCTTACATTTTACAGGTCTAGAAACCTGGATTTTGAACCATGTTTGGATTGTTTTGAACCTGTGTTACCGGAATTGGTAATATGGTTCTAACAAAGAAATTAGATGTGGTTGCTGTGTACTGAATGAGCCTTGACGTTGCATTACCACCAGAACTAATTTTTACAAAATTGGTTTGTGTTCTATTTAAATCAAATAGTCGCTGACCTTCAAAGGCAAACTCTTTTCTTCTTTCTACGATGATACTATCTAAATATGCATTAGCAGAAATAGTTCCAGCCGGAAGCGTACCTGATAATTGCGCATTAAATGGTCTTGTTGCAGAAGCAGTATCTCTAGATTTTCTGATAAGGTTAATGTCAGTCAAAGAAGTTGTAAGTAAGCTAGGGGTACTATTTGCAACAGCAAGTCTAGCATTTGCTTCACCTCTAATTAAATACATTTCTGCTAATCTCAACACCTTAATATTTTCCATGTAGGTAGAAATGTTGATGTACTTTGTAGGAAGTGGCACATTGGTTTCACCACCCAACGAGTTTCTGTCACCAAGTGCAATAAATGCTCTTCTAATATCGGTAGCAGAATAAGCTTCATATAAACCTCTAAAAGTACTTAGCGTTGTACCGGTACTTCTACTATTCATAGAATTTCTGGTGCCAAGCATTTCTCCATATCCTTGTTGACTACATAAATAGGCATAAGAATCTACGCCTGGATTATCGTTGGTATTATTGGCTATTTCAAATATAGACTCTGCACTATTTTGCGTTCTAAAATCTTGAAGCATGTTTCCAAATGTATAGAGCGCATAACGTCCAGATGCAATTACCTGATTGGCTGCATCTGCGGCACTTGCCCAATCGGACTTATATACAGACACTCTAGCTTTTAATGCTAACGTTGAAAAACGGTTCATGCGAATTTTAAACAAGGTGTTATTTACAACACCGTTGCTAATTACATTTCCTGTTTGAGGTA
>JBIKIS010000152.1:0-4929 GCA_044361485.1 Sediminibacterium sp. | reverse complement strand
ACTTGCCAATAATGCGGATATTTATCAGGCCAAGCTTGATTTAAACCAGCAAAAACAGGCGCTCCAAACACAATATTTAATTATCAAACAAAGCAAAGCAGATCTACTACAATCGATGGTGCAGGCGCCTGATTCAGTTATTGTAGTAGATGATAAAATTGCAATTGATAAAACCTTATCACTAGAAAATATCAAGGCAACGCTACCTTCCAATCCAGATTATTTAGCGGCTGCCACACAAATTACCATCAATCAACTCATCGAAAAAGAAACGGCCGCACTTCGTATGCCATCTTTAAGAGCTACAACAGGCTTTAATTTGAATAGTAATAAAAGTGCAGCAGGATTTATTTTACTCAACCAAAGTTATGGTCCATTTTTTGGGGTGAACCTAAGTGTTCCTTTGTACAATGGTTCTGTGTTTAAGCGTCAAGGACAAGTAGCTGCAATCAATACACGCAGTGCTAAACTCCAACAAGAAAATCTAGCGCTTACACTTGAAACAAATGCTGTTAAAACATTTAATGCTTATAGTAATGCACTAGCACAATTAGAGACAGAAGCTAAAAACTATGCACTCTCTGGTCAGCTACTAGATTTGGTGTTACAAAAATTTGAACTAGCTCAGGCAACTATTATTGAAGTGCGTCAAGCACAAGAAAGTTTTGAAAATGTTGGCTACCGTTTGGTGAACCTGCAATACACCGCTAAAATTGCAGAGATCGAATTAAATAGGCTCGGTAGCAAATTGGCTTTATAATTTTTATCCCTCGCACATGCAGGTTACTTCTAAATTACCAAGTACGGGCATCAGCATATTTACAGTGATGAGTGAACTTGCTGCAAAGCATGGCGCTGTTAATTTAGGGCAGGGTTTTCCTGATTTTGACATGCCGCAAGATCTCGTAGAGCTAGTGGCTGCTGCTATGCGAAATGGCCATAACCAATACACACATTTAAACGGTTATTTACCTCTTAGAGAGGCCATTGTAAGCAAAGTACACACACTTTATGGAACCCAGGTATCTGCGGGAACTGATATTATTGTTACACCAGGCGGAACCTATGCCATTTACACGGCTCTTACTACCATTTTGCAAAAAGGGGATGAAGTGATTGTGTTTGAACCTTGTTACGACAGCTATATTCCAAATATTGAAATCAATGGAGCAGTTGCTGTAACCATTCCGCTTCAGTTTCCAAGCTATTCTATTCCTTGGGATTTGGTGCGTGAAAGAATTACGGATCGTACTAAGTGCATCATGATCAATTCACCACACAACCCTACCGGAACGGTGCTTTCAAAAAATGATATTGAGCAGTTAAGAGATATAGTAGAGGGTACGAATATTATTATTTTGAGTGACGAAGTATATGAGCATTTAATCTATGATGGTATTGAGCATCAAAGTATACTTCGTTACCCCGATTTATTAGCGCGTAGTTTTGTATGCTTTTCTTTTGGTAAAACCTATCATGCCACCGGATGGAAATTAGGTTATTGTATTGGTGATACAGGTTTAATGGAAGCCTACCGCAAAGTACATCAGTTTAATGCCTTTTGTGCAGATACGCCAAAGCAAGTAGCGCTTGCTACTTACATGGAAAATAAAGATGCTTATTTAAAGCTCGGCGCTCAAATGCAAGTGAAGCGTGATTATTTTCGAAATCTTATGAAAGCCACGCCACTACAGTGTTTGCCCTCTAGTGGTAGTTATTTTGAATGCTATAGTTACGCAACTATTTCTGATGCCTCAGACACAGATTTTGCTATGAAACTTATTCAGGAATACGGCGTTGCTACCATACCCGTGTCGGCGTTTTATAAAAATAAAACTGACAACAAAGTAATCCGCTTTTGTTTTGCAAAAAAAGAAGAAACCCTAAAGCGCGCACTAGAAAAATTAGCGCAGCTCAAATAGGCGCTCAAATATTAGTTTTCAAAAACGATTGCGAAATTACCCGATCGCCTGATTGATATCGGCGATCAAATCTTCTATATCTTCTACACCCACACTCAGTCTAATTAAACTATCAGAGAGTCCGTTTTTAATACGTTCTTCTCTTGGAATAGAAGCGTGCGTCATTGAAGCTGGATGATTGATCAGTGATTCTACACCACCTAAACTTTCGGCGAGTGCAAAAACCTTGGTGCTAGATAAAACCCTTACCGCATTTTCTACACTGTCATCTTTTAAAGTAAAGCTCATCATGCCACCAAAACCACGCATTTGTTTTTTGGCAACATTATAACCCGGATGGTCTTCAAACCCGCACCAGTAAACGCGTTCAACCTTTGAATGCTGCTTTAAAAAGGCCGCCATCGCAGCCCCATTTTCGCAGTGGCGCTGCATACGTAGGTGTAATGTTTTAATGCCCCTTAATACTAAAAAGCAGTCCATAGGGCCAGGCACAGCACCTCTACTTTTTTGAATAAAATATAATTGATCACGAAGTGCTGCATCGTTCATAACAAGACATCCTTGTATCACATCGCTGTGTCCGCCTAAATATTTGGTAGCGGAGTGCATCACAATATCGGCGCCTAGGTCTAATGGATTTTGTAAATATGGTGACGCAAAAGTATTGTCTACACAAAGTAAGATATTGTTCTTTTTTGCAATTGCAGACACGGCTGCAATATCTGTAATGTTCATGAGTGGATTGGTAGGCGTTTCAATCCACAATAATTTTGTTTTACTAGAAACCGCTTTTTCTATTTGTGTGATATCTGTGGTATCTACATACGTAAATACAATATTATACTTGGCAAATATTTTAGTGAAAAGCCTGTACGTACCACCATACATATCATTAGCCGCAATCACTTCGTCGCCTGGTTCAAGTAATGTAATAACGGCGTCTGTTGCTGATACACCACTACTAAATGCGAGCCCAAATTTTCCATTTTCAATTTCAGCAAAAGCGCTCTCAAGGGCTGCCCTGGTTGGGTTTTGGCTTCTTGCATACTCATAACCTTTGTTAACGCCTGGGGCCTCTTGTACATAGGTAGAGGTTTGATAAATCGGTGTCATGATAGCGCCGGTTGACGGGTCGGGCTCTGTACCTGCGTGTATATATTTAGTAGCTAGTTTCATAAGTGTATTATTAAAATTCTATTTCTTTTTATTGGTAACGGTTTCTTTAGCGTATGAAATGGGCAACATCACTTTTATTTGGTCCCACATAATGATAAGTCCTGCACCTAAACTTGTTTCTTCAAAATAAAGTGTAAAAGCATCGGTGCTATCCAGTGTTTTTATTACAGGAACTTCGGTTCGTAACAAATCTTTTTTAGCGTTGTAACTAAAATTACCCCAACTAAAATTATCGGTATTTAAAATGAGTGTCCAACTATTTTCATTGGGTATACCATAAAGGGTGTATCGTCCTTTTGGTACCAATTTTCCGGCAATTTTTACGGGCACAAAAAATTCAATTTCTGTGGCTTCGTTGGCACCGAGTCTCCAAATGGTATTGTACTGTACAATATCACCAAAGAGCGGACGACCATTTTTTTGAGGTCTTCCATAAATGACCCTGGCTATAGGTTCACCCTTGGCTTTACCGCTTAATTTAAGCATGGGAAAGTTAGCAGGCCAATAACTCATATCCATGGGGGACTTGTCTAAATCGGAGGGTTTTTGTTGGGCGCTCACAAAAATGCTCGCAACCATCGCTAGGGCTAAAAAAAGGGCTCTCATAACCCAAATTTCAACAAAGAAAACCGGTTAAAAAAATTACTTTTGCCCTCACAAATTATATACCATGACAAAAGGTCCTATTTCTCAGTTTATAGAACATCAATATCGCCATTTTAATGCGGCTGCATTAGTTGATGCTGCAAAAGGTTATGAAACCCATTTATTAGAAGGCGGAAAAATGCTCGTGAGTTTAGCGGGTGCCATGAGTACCGCCGAATTAGGTATTAGCCTCGCCGAAATGATTCGTCAAGATAAAATTGCCATCATTAGCTGTACGGGTGCCAACCTAGAAGAAGACGTGATGAATTTAGTAGCCCATAGCCACTACAAGCGTGTGCCAAATTATAGAGACTTAACACCACAAGACGAGTGGGATTTATTAGAGAACCATTACAACCGTGTAACCGATACTTGTATTCCAGAAGAAGAAGCATTTAGACGTTTGCAAAAGCACATTGTAAAGTTCTGGAAAGATGCAGAGGCAAAAGGAGAGCGTTACTTTCCGCACGAATTTTTATACCAAGTAATCCTGAGCGGAGAGTTAGAGCAGTATTATGAAATTGATCCAAAAAATAGTTGGATGGTTGCAGCTGCTCAAAAAAATATTCCAATTGTTGTACCAGGATGGGAAGACAGCACCACCGGAAATATCTTTGCATCTTATGTAATTAAAAATGAATTAAAAGCGAGCACTGTTAAAAACGGTATCGAATATATGATCATGCTTACCGAATGGTACCGTGCAAATAGCGGTGGAAAGGGTGTCGGATTTTTCCAAGTAGGTGGTGGTATTGCTGGTGATTTCCCCATTTGCGTAGTACCGATGATGTACCAGGATTTAGAATGGCATGACGTTCCTTTCTGGAGTTATTTTTGTCAGATCAGTGATTCTACCACATCGTACGGATCATACTCTGGCGCGGTTCCTAACGAAAAAATTACCTGGGGTAAATTAGATATCAATACGCCTAAATTTATTGTAGAGAGTGATGCTACCATTGTAGTGCCACTAATTTTCGCTTATATTTTAGGACAGTAGTAACTGCAAAAATTTATATAAAAAAAGCCCTCTGAAACTTCAGAGGGCTTTTTTATGCGTTATTAGAACTGCGTATTAACGCGCAGGCATTGTTAAAGGAATATCTCTTTTTAACATCGCATCTCTGTTTGCAATTTCGCAAGCAGTATAGAATACCATTAAGGTTCTCTTTTGCATCAATTCGAA
>JBIKIS010000036.1:0-16775 GCA_044361485.1 Sediminibacterium sp. | reverse complement strand
CGCACCGATGCACGTATAGATTTTGTGGGTGGCATTAGAGGGCTTCAAGTACTCGCCGACAGGGTAGACAACGGTCAATTTGCTGCTGCATTTAGTTTGTATGCTGTAACGATTGATCAGTTATTTGCAATTGCTGATAGTGGAAATGTGATGCCACCAAAAAGTACCTGGTTTGAGCCTAAATTGCGAGATGGTTTATTAACCCACCTCATTTACGAATAGAGTAAACCTGCTGCCATGCATATGAAACGATTGTTTGATTGTCTCGATCACCAGCTAACTAATTTTCCTAAACAGGACATGCTTGCTGCTAAAGAAAAAGGTGTTTGGACCCCTTATAGTACTGCTAATGTTGCTGCTACGGTAAATAAATTAAGTGCGGGACTTTTATCATTAGGTATTTCTGGAAAAGATTATACACCAGAAGGGAGTGACAAAATTGCCATCATGAGTGGCAATAGACCCGAGTGGGTTTTTACCGATTTAGCTGCGCAGCAAATTGGTGCCATTCTAGTTCCATTGTATCCCACCACCAACCCTATTGAGGTTGAATTTATTTTAAATGATGCGGCGGTTGGGTACATTTTTGTAAGCAATCTAGAGTTATACGAAAAGGTAAAATCAGTAGCTTCAAAAGTGCCTTCCATCAAAGGAATTTTTACGTTTGATACCATTGAAGGAGCTACACATTGGAGCGATCTAACTGCAAATGCCACACCAGCACTCCTAGATGAAGTGGCACAAATTAAAAAATCAATTCCGGTTACACAGTTAGCGACTATCATCTATACCTCTGGAACTACCGGTGTACCAAAAGGAGTGATGCTTAGTCATCAAAATATTTATAGCAATGTGATGTTTTCAAAAGAGAGTTTTCCTTTTGAGGATGCACCTGATTCAAAAGTGCTTAGCTTTTTACCACTCAATCACATTTTTGAAAAAATGGTTACGTACATTTATTTGTACAGTGGTATTTCTATTTATTACGCCGAAAGCCTCGAAACTATTGGTGACAATTTAAAAGAAATTAAGCCAGATGGTTTTACAACGGTACCGCGCCTGCTCGAAAAAGTATTTGAAAAAATAATGGCAAAGGGCGCCGAGCAAACTGGCTTCAAGAAAAAATTATTTTTTTGGGCGGTATCACTTGGTGAAAAGTATGACAATATTCAAAGCGGTGGTTTTTGGTACAACTTGCAGTTGGCCATTGCCAATAAACTTATTTTTTCAAAGTGGCGTGAAGCACTAGGCGGGAACGTTTCTTTTATTGTAACGGGTGGTGCTGCTTGTCAGGTTAAATTACTTCGCATTTTTAATGCGGCTAATATTCCTGTGTTTGAAGGATATGGTCCTACCGAAAACAGTCCGGTGATTAGTGTGAACCGAAAAACAAACGGTGGAACAAAATTTGGTACCGTTGGGCCTGTTATTAATGGCATACAGGTTAAAATAGAAGCGGACGGTGAAATATGTGTAGCTGGTGAAAGTGTGATGGTAGGTTATTACAAACGCCCCGATTTAACAGCAGAAGCTGTAATTGATGGATGGCTCCATACCGGCGATATTGGTGTTTTTGAAAATAATATTTTCTTAAAAATCACAGACCGTAAAAAAGAACTCTTTAAAACAAGTGGTGGTAAATATGTAGCACCACAGCCCATCGAAAACAAATGTAAAGAAAGCCAGTTTATTGAGCAGTTTATGGTGGTAGGTGCCGATCGTAAATTTGTAGGAGCGCTGATTGTACCTTCTTTTGCAACGCTAAAAACTTGGATGGAAGAACAGGGTATGACGTATACAACAAACGCAGAAGCAGTAGCGCATCCAAAAGTAATTGAACTTTTTACCGGTATCATAGCCGAGTACAATACTTTATTTAACCACGTAGAGCAGGTAAAAAAGTTTGCGTTACTAGATAAAGAGTGGACGGTAGAGTCTGGTGAGATGACGCCTAAATTGAGCCTTAAGCGAAAAGTGGTGATGGAAAATTATAAAGCAGCTATCGAAAGTATTTATGCCGAATAAAACGGCAGGCTTTCAATAGCTGCTCTAGTATAGTTTATTCTACGCCTGGTTGTTTTAACTGCCAGTTTGTTTTTTTCTTTTCTACGTCTACCATATTTTTTACATCACGTAGTAACTTTTTAGCGTCATATACAATACCGTCTTTAACGGTGTATTGCACGCCTCCAATTCTTGTAATTTTATTATCAGGTGTTAAATGCACAGCACCTGTTCCATAAAGAACTTGTAAATTTTTAAGTGGGTTAGCATTTACAATCACAATGTCTGCTAACTTACCCACTTCCACACTTCCTAAATCTTTTTCTTGACCTAGTGCTTGTGCACCATATAAGGTGGCAGATCTGATTACTTCTAGTGGATGAAATCCAGCTTCACGAAGTAATTCTAATTCTCTAATATAACCAAAGCCATAGGTTTCATAAATAAATCCATTATCAGATCCTGCTGTTACACGACCACCTCTGTTTTTGTATTCATTTACAAAAGTCATCCATAGTCTGTAATTATTTTTCCATTCTACTTCTTGTTCGGTACCCCAGTTAACCCAATAGGAACCGTGTGATTGGAAAGAAGGCTCATAAAATTTCCAAAGTGATGGAAGGGTATAGTTTTCATGCCACTCGGCTCTGCGCGCACGGTGTAAATCACGGTTGGCATCATAAATATTAAAAGTAGGATCTAATGTAAAATCGACAGCGAGTAAATCACTCATCACTTTATTCCAGTGTGGTGTATACGGAGCAGCCGCTTGCTTCCATAACTTTCCCGCTTCTTCAAAACGGTGTTCTTCGTTGTTGTAATTGTAATCTGCTGGAAAATTTTGAATGGTTTTATCTTCAAATAAAGCTTCTGGTAAACCGTACCAGTGCTCCATGCTTGTCATACCTGCTTTAGCAGAATTAACAACATTCCATCTTGCTACATCGACTTGTGCGTGGTGACAGGTAGAGCGGAGTCCTAATGCTTTATTTTCTCTGATAGCAGCGTCCATTATTTGTGGAGGTGCGCCAAAAAATTTAATACCATCGGCGCCATTTTTTGCATTTTCTCTTACCCAGGTTCTGGCTTCTTCTGCATTTGTGATAGGTGTTTTACTTCCCTGTCCAAATGCGGTGTATGCAAATATGCGAGGCGCTGTAATAGTGTTTTCTAAAGATTTTGTTTTATGTTCTAATACCCACGAAAGACCATTCCCCGCCGATGGGTCTCTAATAGTGGTGATACCATGTGCCATCCACAATTTAAAAACATACTCTGCGGGTGTACCTTGTTCTTTTCCACCAATATGACCATGCATATCAATGAGGCCCGGCATCGCATACATGCCTTCGCAATTGATTTCTTTACCGCCTTCTTTTAAGGCAGGTCTGCGCGCAGCATTGATGGGTAAGCTTGGACTACCAACGTTCTGAATTTTTATGATTCTATTTTTTTCAATCACAATATCTACTGGACCAAATGGTGGTGCGCCGGTACCATTGATAAGTGTTACACCTCTAATAATTAGTTGCGTGTAAGGACCATCGCCTTCTTTAACAAGTGGCGCTTTTGTAATTTGGGCACCCACTACAATACAAATTTGTACGAGTAGGATGCTGCTCATTAATTTTTTAAGCATAATTTATTCTTTAATGGATCTAAGGTATTTATCTCTGATGATATCTTGTACTTCTTTTCCTTCTATTTTGCTTTCTAACCAAGAAATGACATCGAGGTACATGAATGCACGAGAAGCTAGTTTGTCTTTTTCTACTTCTTTTAGGTTTTCTAATAGCTTTATAAAAGCTGGTTTAAGTGCATCTGGCTGTAACCTAAATGCACGTTTTAAGAAACTAAAAATTTCGGTTTCGGCAAGTCCTAAATTTTCCATTTTTGCCATAAAACGAGTAACCGATTTTAATAAGTATTCTAAAATTTCAAAGTTGCCAAGTTCGTAATGTGCTATTAGATGTAATAGTCTAGCATAACAGCGTAAGTCTGTTCTTAAATCACCTTTTAAATCGATGACTTTATTTAAATAGTCGATACTCATACTATAATTGCCGGCCCCAAAATATAGGGATGCAAATTTGTAATAAAATACAAGTACACGGTGTCTATCTAAATAGAGTTCGTACTCCGTTAATTTTTCTTCTATTAGGGGGATTTCTGCAATACCTGCTTCAAAAGTACCTTCCATAAAATGACGGTTAATTTTTGAAAGATTCAGGTATACAAATGTTTGAATTTTATTGTTTTGATTTTCTAATACAGTAGGTGTTTGTGTAAAGGCTTCAAACCTACAAATGGTATCATTAAATTTATGGTAGTTGCGTAAATCAAAGTGGGCGCTCATTAAGTTGTGCATGCCTTTGATATAATGAGCCGTTTCAATTTCAATCATTTTAGGTTCTGTCTCAAATAAATCTACCCATTTTTGACAGTACCTATAATAGAGCAAAAAGTCTTGTAAAATAAAGGCATACCAGCAGTAGCACTGGTATTTGTATAACTTTTCATAAAAGCCATCACAATCCTTAGCTGTATCCATTAATTCATGGTCAAATAAAATATCTACGGCTGCTTTGTCATTTTCATTTCGTGCGTGCCCATTTTTTATATACCAACTGTAGAGTTGTAATGAGATGTTTGATAATTTTCCAATGCTTGTTAATTTCAAATTTACTTCATCCACTTCGCTGGTTAATAAATCGGCTCTGTCCTGCATACTTCTTGTAATGTGCAGGGCTTCAATTTTCTCTTCTAAAAAAAGTACTTGTAAAATATAAGTGACTTGGTTGTTTGCTTTCGCAAGCTCCTTTACTTTATCTAATATTTTCAGGCTCTGTAAATAAAGACCTTTGTTATAAAGTACACGTGCAAAATCTAACTGTTCGTGTAATTGTAAATCTATGTTGCTATCTTTTTTAAGATCCCGTAAACTGGCAAGTACTTCTTGGTAAAGCCTGGCTTTAAGGTTTGAGAGCTGGCTTTTTTGGACGAAATCGTTTTTTTGGAGTAGCACCTCTTCGTCGTAATGGGCCATTTTGTCGAGGGCATCAAAGAGCTGAACCACTTTAAGGTCGCCATTAACCGCATCGGTTTTCATAAACAGCTTAAAATGACGCTTTTCGGCGCGTTCTAAGGACTGTATTAGCTGAAATAGGGTATCGGTACTCCTGTTGGGCATGGTAATTGGGTGTCTATTAAGTAATTGAATATCAAATACTTAATATCATTTAATGCTTCTTATACAGTGTAAAATAAGCCCAATTTTGCACTTTTTGGCCAATTAAGTAATGGTAAATTCGGAAAAAGTCTATTCATGGCTGAACAAGTATACATATTTGATACCACCCTCCGAGACGGCGAGCAAGTGCCTGGTTGTAAGCTAAACACCAAAGAAAAACTTGGTTTAGCCCTCAAACTTGAGTCCCTCGGGGTTGATATTATTGAAGCAGGATTCCCCATTTCTAGCCCCGGCGATTTTGAGTCTGTGTCTGAAATTGCAAAGCTGGTAAAAAATGCCACGGTTTGTGGTTTAACGCGCGCGGTTCAAAAAGATATTGAAGTGGCGGGCGAAGCATTAAAGCATGCCAAGCGTTCTCGTATCCATACCGGTATTGGTACTTCTGATTTTCATATCAAGGCCAAGTTTAATGCTACCCGTGAAGAAATTATTGCAAGAGCAACTCAGGCTGTTAAATGGGCCCGCAATTTTACAGATGATGTAGAATTTTTTGCAGAAGATGCTGGTCGCACCGACAATGAATATTTAGCGCGCGTAGTTGAAGCTGTTATTGCAGCAGGTGCCACCGTCGTAAATATTCCGGACACAACGGGTTATTGCCTACCGCATCAGTACGGTGAAAAAATGGCGTTCTTAAAAAATAATGTTTCAAATATTGACAAAGCTGTTTTGTCTTGTCATTGCCACAACGATTTAGGACTTGCTACTGCTAACTCAATTGCAGGTGTTATTGGTGGTGCCAGACAAATTGAGTGTACCATCAATGGACTTGGTGAACGTGCTGGTAACACGGCACTTGAAGAGGTAGTGATGATTTTAAAACAGCACGCTGCACTCGGTTTTTATACAAACGTAAATGCTACCATGCTCAATCCAATGAGTAGAGAAGTTTCGGATATTATGCGCATGGCAGTTCAACCCAATAAAGCCATTGTGGGTGCTAATGCGTTTTCACATTCGTCGGGCATTCATCAAGATGGATTTTTAAAAAGCGCCGAAACCTATGAAATTATTAATCCAGAAGCAGTAGGTGCCGAAGGAAGTAAAATTGTGTTAACGGCAAGAAGTGGAAGAAGTGCACTAGCCTACCGTTTTCAAAAATTAGGCTATCAATTTGACAGAAACGATATCGATATTTTATATGCTGCATTTTTACAAGTAGCAGATACCAAAAAAGAAGTGATGGAAGAAGATTTACAAGCACTTGCACTTGCGCATACAGCAGCATTTGTGCATTAATGGATAGTAGAAAAGAAACGCGTTATGGGAAAAACATTATTTGAAAAAATTTGGGATACACATATTGTACAGGAAGTTACAGATGGTCCGTCGGTACTCTATATCGACAAACATTTTATCCATGAAGTAACGAGTCCACAAGCCTTTAAGGGTATTGAAGACCGCGGTATTTCTATTTTTAGGCCTGATCAAATTGTAGCTACTGCAGATCATAATGTACCTACACTAAATCAGCATCTGCCAATTACCGATGCATTATCTCGTTTTCAGGTAGATACCCTTATTGATAATTGTAAAAAACATGGCATCGAATTATATGGACTAGGGCACGAGCATCAGGGAATTGTGCATGTGATTGGTCCGGAGCTTGGTGTTACACAGCCTGGTATGACCATTGTTTGTGGCGACAGTCATACTTCTACGCATGGTGCTTTTGGTACCATTGCATTTGGTATTGGTACATCAGAAGTAGAAATGGTTTTTGCATCGCAATGTTTGTTGCAAACAAAACCAAAACTCATGCGCATCAATATTGAAGGTGTACTTGGAAAAGGGGTGGTTTCAAAAGATATTATTTTATACATCATCGCAAAAATTAGTGCAAGTGGTGCCACCGGATATTTTGTAGAATATGCAGGTTCTGCTATTCGTGCATTATCTATGGAAGCGCGCATGACCATTTGTAATATGAGTATTGAAATGGGCGCAAGGGGTGGACTTATTGCACCGGATCAAACCACGTTTGATTATATGAAGGGTAAAACCTTTGCACCTGCTGGCGCAGCATGGGATACAGCACTTGCTTATTGGCAAACTTTATATTCAGATGCTGATGCTGTATTTGATCTAGAACTTAACATTGACGCCACAAATATTGAACCCATGATTACCTATGGTACCAATCCGGGTTTAGGTATTGGCGTTACTAAAAACGTACCTACTGCTGCAGATATGCACGATGAGGGAGAGCAAAAAAACCTGGAAAAAGCATTACAATATATGGGGCTTAAAGCTGGTCAATCATTAATGGGTATGCCGGTGCAACACGTTTTTATTGGTAGTTGTACCAATTCAAGAATTGAAGATTTGCGACTAGTGGCTGCACTTGTAAAAGGGAAAACAAAAAATCCGGATGTGCAAGTAATGATTGTACCAGGCTCACAAAAAGTAGCCAAGCAAGTGATGCAAGAAGGGCTCGATCTTATTTTTAAAGAAGCAGGTTTTGAAATTAGACAAGCAGGCTGCAGTGCTTGTTTGGGTATGAACGAAGACAAAGTGCCTGCTGGCGAATATTGTGTGAGTACCAGTAATAGAAACTTTGAAGGTAGACAAGGTGCAGGGGCACGTACTTTATTAGCAAGTCCTTTAACGGCTGCTGCTACTGCATTAACCGGTGTAGTAACCGATGTGAGAACTTTATTATAAACGAGATTCATGAATAAGATTAATAAAATACATAGCCGCTTTGTTCCCTTACAAGAAGAAAACGTAGATACGGATCAAATTATTCCTGCGCGTTTTTTAAAGGCAACAACAAGAGATGGTTTTGGTAAAAATTTATTTAGAGATTGGCGTTATGCAAACGATAATGAATTATTGCCTAAGCCGAGTTTTATTTTAAACAATGCTTCCTATACAGGTGAGATACTTGTAGCAGGAAAAAACTTTGGATGTGGATCTTCACGTGAGCACGCAGCTTGGGCCATTAAAGATTATGGATTTACAGTGGTAGTGTCTAGTTTTTTTGCAGACATATTTAAAAACAATGCGCTTAATAACGGTCTATTACCAATTACGGTTTCGGAATCTTTTTTAGCATCCATTTTTGCATTGGAAAAAGATGCAACCCTTTCGGTTTGTTTGGAAGATCAAACCATTACCATTGATGCAACGGGCGCCCAAGAAAAATTTGAAATCAATGCGTATAAAAAAACCTGCCTATTAAATGGATACGATGACATCGATTATTTATTAAGCAATAAAGCGGCTATTGAAAATTTTGAAAAAAATAGAAATTAATTAATTGAACAGTGTGTTATGAATAAAAAAATTGCTGTTATATCCGGAGATGGTATTGGGCCAGAAGTAACTGCGCAAAGCATTAAAGTGTTAAATGCCATTGGTCAAAGATTTGGTCATGTATTTAGTTACGAATATGCCCTCATGGGCGCCGATGCCATTGATAAAACAGGTAGTCCACTACCAGATGAAACGGTAACCACTTGCCTCGCTTCCGACGCTGTATTATTTGGCGCTATTGGGCATCCAAAATATGACAATGATCCTTCTGCAAAAGTGAGACCGGAGCAAGGGCTTTTAAAACTTCGAAAAGATTTACAACTCTTTGCAAATATCAGACCTATTGATACCTATAAGGCGCTTAGTCACATGTCGCCTTTAAAAGCAAAACAATTAGAAGGTATTGATTTTGTCATTTTTAGAGAGCTTACAGGCGGTATTTATTTTGGTAAAAAAGAACTCGCAAAAGATGGACAATCTGCAAGCGATTTGTGTAGTTACACGGTAGCTGAAATAGAAAGAATTGCGCACCTCGCATTTAAGTATTCGCAAAACAGACGAAAAAAATTAACGCTGGTAGATAAAGCCAATGTATTAGAAACCTCTAGGCTTTGGCGCAAAGTTGTGCAGGGTATGAGTGCAACATATCCGGATGTTACCGTAGATTATATGTTTGTAGATAACGCAGCCATGCAAATTATTTTGTACCCCGCTCAGTTTGATGTAATACTTACCGAAAATTTATTTGGTGATATTATTAGTGATGAGGCAAGTGTGTTAAGCGGATCACTAGGGTTACTGCCTTCTGCATCTGTGGGTAATCAAGTGGCGCTTTTTGAACCCATTCATGGTTCTTATCCGCAAGCAGCAGGAAAAGATATTGCCAACCCGCTTGGATCTATTTTATCAGCAGCCATGTTACTCGATCATTTACAAATGCACGAAGAAGCTGTGGTTGTTAGAAAAGCAGTGGATTGGACACTCACCAATGGTTTTGTTTCAAAAGATATTGATCCAATTAATAATTACGCAACAACGGCTATTGGAGAAATTATTAGTGATTTTATTGAGAAAAAAAGAGATACTGAAAAAAATAATAATGATGGTGACAATAAATCAACCATTATTTAAATAAGCACAAATAAAAAATTATGGCTTCATACTATAACGAAAATACGGTCCTGTTTTTAAATGGTGCGTTTGTAAAAGCGACGGATGCAAAAATGGATTTGTATAGCCAGTCACTTCATTATGGCTATTCTGTGTTTGAAGGCATTCGTTCTTACAAAACAGAAGATGGTACCACAAAAATATTTAAAGCCACCGAACATTTTGACCGCTTTAAAGCGTCCGCGGAGGCCATTAATCTGCCATATACTTATAATACACAAGACTTAATAGCACAAACTTATAAACTACTTGCATTAAATAATTTAGGTGACGCATATATTAGACCTGTGGTATACGCGCCGGCTAATATGTCGTTTACACAAAACACCGAATCATTTATATTTATTCAGGCCTGGGAAATGGGTCCTTTTTTAGGTGACAAAAGAATCCGTGTCATGACTTCTTCTTTTCAGCGCCCCAACCCAAAAGGGTTTAAAATCCATGCAAAAGCAGCAGGCCATTATGTAAACTCTATTATGGCAAGTCAGGAAGCTAAGGCGGCTGGATATGATGAGGCGCTACTTTTAGACATGCATGATCATGTTGCAGAAGCACCCGGTGCCAATGTGTTTTTCGAAAAAGATGGTACGCTATATACACCAGGTTTAGGGAACATTTTACCAGGAATTACACGCGCTACTGTATTAGAACTATGCGCCACACATGCTATTTCGGTGGTAGAAACTAGTTTTGGAATTGATGCTATAAAAGGAGCCGATGCTGCCTTTTTTTGTGGAACAGCAGCTGAAGTAATAGGTCTCGAATCGATAGACGATGTTCCATTCACAAAAAATTGGGACGACACCGCAAGTAAAAAAATTCAATCTGCGTATCAAAAATTAGTACGTACAAATTAATGAATATGGCCAACGAATTAAATAAGTATAGTAAAACACTCACACAAGACGCAACGCAACCTGCTGCGCAGGCCATGTATTATGGTATTGGATTAACAGATGCCGATATGGCAAAACCGCAAGTAGGTATTGCGAGTATGGGATACGACGGTAATACCTGCAACATGCACTTAAATGATTTAGCGGCTGTTGTAAAAAAAGGCGTGTGGGATGCTAATATGGTAGGCCTCATATTTAATACCATTGGCGTAAGTGATGGAATGAGTAATGGAACACCAGGTATGCGTTATTCATTAGTGAGTAGAGATGTTATTGCAGATTCTATTGAAGCCATATGTGGCGCACAATACTATGATGGCATTATTGCAATTCCAGGTTGTGATAAAAATATGCCAGGCAGTTTAATTGCGATGGGCCGTTTAAATAGACCTTCTATTATGGTGTATGGTGGAACCATTGCACCGGGGCATTATAAAGGTCAAGATTTGAATATTGTTTCTGCATTTGAAGCACTCGGTCAAAAATTAGCCGGTGAATTAGAGGAAACAGATTTTAAAGGAATTATTCAGCACGCATGTCCGGGCGCGGGTGCATGCGGTGGTATGTATACTGCAAATACCATGGCATCAGCTATAGAAGCGCTGGGCATGAGTCTTCCGTATTCTTCTTCTAATCCTGCATTAAGTGCCGAAAAAAAGCAGGAATGTGTAGACGCAGGAAAGGCCATTCTTTATTTACTCGAAAAAGATATTAAGCCATCAGACATCATGACGCGTAAGGCATTTGAAAATGCTATTACCATTATTATGGTGCTTGGTGGTAGTACCAACGCAGTGCTACATATGATTGCGATGGCAAAAAGTGTGGGTGTGGTAGTTACGCAAGACGATTTTCAAACCATTAGTGATAAAGTGCCAGTACTAGCCGATTTTAAACCGAGCGGAAAATATTTGATGCAAGATTTACATCAGTACGGTGGTGTACCTGCTGTTATGAAATATTTATTACAACAAGGTTTGTTACATGGCGATTGTTTAACTGTTACTGGAAAAACAATAGCCGAAAATTTAGCTGCTGTTCCTGATTTAGATTTTGACCAACAAAAAATAATCAAACCACTTTCACATCCCATTAAACAAACAGGACACTTACAAATTTTATACGGCAATTTAGCAACAGGCGGTTCTGTTGCAAAAATTAGTGGTAAAGAAGGTGAACTCTTTGAAGGACCAGCGCGTGTATTTGATGGTGAGGAAGAGTTAATTGCAGGTATTCATTCGGGACGTATAAAAGCTGGAGATGTAGTGGTGATAAGACAAGTAGGTCCTAGGGGCGCGCCTGGTATGCCTGAAATGTTAAAGCCTACCTCTGCCATTATTGGAGCAGGACTTGGAAAATCGGTGGCACTCATTACGGATGGCCGTTTTAGTGGTGGTACGCATGGATTTGTGGTAGGGCATATTACGCCAGAAGCTTTTGTAGGTGGATTGATTGCACTTGTAGAAGATAATGATGTTATCGAATTAAATGTTGCTACTAAAAAAATGACATTAAAAGTTGACGATGACACCATTGCTGCAAGACGTGCAAAATGGGTAGCACCCAAATTAAATGTTACAAAGGGTTTGTTGTTTAAATATGCGCAGTGTGTAAAAGACGCCTCGCAGGGTTGTGTAACAGATGAACTTTAAAAACTAAAATGATGCAAGCAGAATTAACAAAACCATCTTTAGCGTCGCCCGAATATCCGATAAAAATATCAGGATCACAGGCGGTACTAGAAGCATTTATTGCAGAAGGGGTGGATACAATTTTTGGTTATCCAGGTGGTGCCATTATGCCCATTTATGATGCACTCTATGATTACCATGACAGGCTCAAGCATATTTTAGTGCGCCACGAGCAAGGAGGTATTCATGCAGGCCAAGGCTATGCGAGAAGCAGCGGCAGAACAGGTGTGGTATTTGCCACATCGGGGCCTGGTGCTACTAATTTAGTAACTGGTTTAGCTGATGCACTTATTGATAGTACGCCACTTGTTTGTATAACAGGTCAAGTGTTTGCACACTTATTAGGTACCGATGCATTTCAAGAAACGGATATCATCAATATTACAACGCCTGTTACTAAATGGAATTATCAAGTAACAGACGCTACAGAAATTCCACAAGTATTAGCGAAAGCATTTTTTATTGCGAGCACCGGTAGACCTGGTCCCGTGCTTATTGATATTGCAAAAAATGCACAGCTACAAAAATTTAGTTATACCGGCTATACAAAATGTGATCATATTCGCAGTTATAGGCCCAAGCCAATTGTGCGAAAGTCTTACATAGAAGAGGCTGCTGCACTAATTAATGAAGCCAAAAAGCCATTTGTAATTTTTGGACAAGGTGTTATTTTAGGAAGAGCCGAAGAAGAATTTAAGGCCTTTATTGAAAAAGCAGGACTCCCTGCTGCATGGACCATACTTGGTTTAAGTGCACTACCAACGGATCATCCGCAAAATGTGGGTATGCTTGGTATGCATGGTAATTATGGCCCCAATGTATTAACCAACGAGTGCGATGTGTTAATTGCAGTGGGTATGCGCTTTGATGACCGTGTTACCGGAAGGCTAGATAAATATGCAAAGCAAGCCAAACTCATTCATCTCGATATTGACCCAGCAGAAATTGACAAAAATGTAAAATCTACAGTGCCTGTTTGGGGCGATTGTAAAGAAACGCTTCCAATGTTAACCGCGCTGGTTCATGAAAAAAAACATACCGATTGGCTCAATACATTTCATGGTTATACGAAGGAGGAACACGACATTGTAATTGATCAGGAGCTACATCCTACTAGTGGTGAAATTACCATGGGCGAAGTAGTAGAAGCGCTCAATGAACTCACAAATGGCAATGCCATTATTGTAACCGATGTAGGACAACATCAAATGGTGGCTTGTAGGTATGCAAAATTCAATGAATCAAAAAGTAATATCACGTCTGGAGGTCTTGGTACCATGGGATTTGCACTTCCAGCGGCTATTGGCGCCAAATTTGGTGCGCCGCACCGTGAAGTAGTAGCCATTATTGGTGATGGTGGATTTCAAATGACACTCCAAGAACTAGGTACCATTATGCAGGCGCAGGTATCTGTTAAAATGCTCATTTTAAATAACCGTTTTTTAGGTATGGTGCGTCAGTGGCAGCAGCTCTTTCATGACAAGCGTTATTCATTTGTAGATATACAAAGTCCCGATTATGTGCAGCTCGTAAAAGCATATGGTATCGAAGGTAATAGTGTGGATGATCGTCAGTATTTAAAAGAGGCACTTCAGCAAATGCTCGATTGTAAAGAGTCCTACTTATTAGAAGTAATGGTGGGTAAAGAAGACAATGTATTTCCAATGGTGCCACAAGGTTGTAGTGTATCTGAAATCAGGCTAAAATAAAAATTATGAAACAGGAATATACCATCACCGTTTACACCGAAAACCAAGTGGGTTTATTAAACCGCATCGCTATTATTTTTTCTCGTCGGAAAATTAATATCGATAGTTTAAATGTTTCTCCTTCCGAAGCAGAAGGCATTCACCGTTTTACCATTGTAATCAATGAGTTTGAAGAAGTGGTGCGCAAACTGTGTAGACAAATTGAACGTCAGGTAGAAGTGCTTAAAGCCTACTTTAATACTGGTGACGAAATTGTGTGGCAGGAACTTGCACTTTATAAAGTACCCACCGATGAAGTAGCCGAAAAATTACAAGTAGAAAGACTACTTCGCGAATTTGGTGCCCGTGCAGTCGTGATACGAAAAGATTTTACCATTTTTGAAACAACGGGTCACCGTGAAGAAACGGATAAGTTACTAGCCGTATTAGCCCCATATGGCCTCATAGAATTTGTACGAAGCGCCCGCGTTGCTATTATTAAAGCAAGCAATGGTTTTCATGAAAAATTAAAAGAATTTGAAGCTATTGAACCTGCTTCTGAACTTATAGAAAATGAATTTTTAAACAAACAAGCCGAGGTATTCTCGATGTAAAATTTTAATAAATAAAAACAGCAATCATGGCAAAATTAAATTTTGGAGGTGTTGAAGAAAATGTAGTAACACGTGAAGAATTTCCATTAGCAAAAGCACAAGAAGTCTTAAAAGATGAAGTAGTAGCAGTTATTGGTTATGGAGTTCAAGGTCCAGGCCAAGCGCTTAACCAAAAAGAAAATGGCGTTAATGTTATTGTAGGTCAGCGCAAAAATTCCAAAAGTTGGGATAAGGCTTTAGCAGATGGATTTGTTCCCGGTCAAACTTTATTTGAAATAGAAGAAGCATTAGAGCGCGGTACTATTATATGTTATTTATTAAGTGATGCTGCACAAATAGCCATGTGGCCCACTGTAAAAAAACATTTAACCCCTGGCAAAGCACTTTATTTTTCTCATGGATTTGGTATTACATACAAAGAGCAAACAGGTATTGTTCCGCCTTCTGATGTAGATGTATTTTTAGTAGCACCTAAAGGATCTGGAACTTCACTTCGCCGTATGTTTTTACAAGGCCGTGGATTAAATTCTAGCTATGCCATTTTCCAAGACGCAACCGGAAAAGCGTTTGACCGTGTGGTAGCGCTTGGTATTGCTATTGGTAGCGGTTATTTATTTGAAACAGATTTCAAAAAAGAAGTTTTTTCAGATTTAACGGGTGAGCGTGGTACATTAATGGGTGCGATCCAAGGTATTTTTGCTGCTCAATATGAGGTACTCCGTAGTAAAGGTCATACCCCTTCAGAAGCATTTAATGAAACCGTAGAAGAGCTAACACAATCACTAATGCCACTAGTGGCAGAGAACGGAATGGACTGGATGTATGCCAATTGTTCTACAACCGCACAGCGTGGTGCATTAGATTGGTGGAAAAAGTTTAGAGATGCGACCAAGCCTGTTTTTACGGAACTGTATGAGAGTGTAGCTGCTGGTAAAGAAGCTGCAAAATCTATTGAGAGTAATAGCAAACCTGATTACCGCGAAAAATTAGAAATTGAATTAGCTGAACTACGTGATAGTGAATTATGGCAAGCTGGTAAAACAGTAAGAAGCTTACGTCCAGAAAATCAAAAATAATGAACGCGCTCATGCACGATACCAATGTTTTTCAATTGGATTTTTCTGGCGCTTATGCGCGCTTAAAAGATGTTGTAAAAAAAACGCCACTTACGTACAATCATAATTTGTCTCGTAAGTATGGCTGTGACGTGTATTTAAAAAGAGAGGACTTACAAATTGTTCGCTCTTATAAATTAAGGGGCGCTTATAATATGATGAGCCTTTTGCCATCCAACCAGCTTGCTAAAGGCGTTGTTTGTGCAAGTGCTGGAAACCACGCCCAAGGATTTGCATATAGCTGTAAAAAGCTAAATGTACAGGGTGAGGTATTTATGCCCATTATAACCCCCAACCAAAAAGTTAGTCAAACTAAAATGTTTGGCGAAGGCTTTGTAGAAGTTAAATTGGTGGGTGATACATTTGACGATTGTGCAGTAGCTGCAAAAAAATATACCGAAGAACACGGTTTAACTTTTATTCCACCATTTGATAATGTCAGAATTATTGAAGGTCAGTCTACGGTTGGCATAGAAATTTTAGAAGAACAGCAAAACATTGATTTTCTTTTTTTACCAGTTGGCGGTGGTGGCTTAAGTGCTGGTGTTGGCGCTTATTTTAAAACCTTTGCGCCTCAAACAAAAATTATTGGTGTTGAACCAGAAGGTGCACCTTCTATGCTTACAGCGATAAAAGCCGGACAGCCAGTAAAACTTGATAATATTGATAGTTTTGTTGATGGAGCCGCCGTTAAGCGTGTGGGTGATGCTACATTTGAAATTTGCAAACAGGTCATTGATGATATGCACCTAGTTCCAGAAGGAAAAATTTGTTCTACTATTTTAAAATTATACAACGAAGAAGCCATTGTGGTAGAACCAGCCGGCGCTATTTCTGTTGCTGCCCTTGATGATTATGCCGACCAAATAAAAGGAAAAAAAATTGTATGTATTGTGAGTGGCAGTAATAATGATATTGAGCGTATGCAAGAAATTAAAGAGCGCTCTTTACAATATGAAGGCCTTAAACATTATTTTTTAATTCGCTTTGCACAAAGGCCGGGCGCCTTAAAAGAATTTGTGAACCAAGTACTTGGCCCCACAGACAATATTACCCGCTTTGAGTATATGCAAAAAAATAAAAAAGATA
>JBIKIS010000151.1:0-4949 GCA_044361485.1 Sediminibacterium sp. | reverse complement strand
TTTTTTGCATCACATCCCTTCTACTCGTTTTTACATTTGATTTGCTGTTTTTAGCAGATTTTTCATGAAAGGCAGGACCCGCAGTACTCACCACTTTTTTAACTTTCTGAGAAATTTCCTTCATGATTACTTTAGGAATTTCATCTTCTGTTAAAACAGATGAAATTTCTACATCAGCAGGTATAGCAACCACCGGCACTTGATACTGCATCAGCGATTCTATAGCTTCTAGTAATGGTGTTTCTTTTTCTGTAGTAAAAGTAATGGCGATACCCTTTTTATCAAATCTACCCGTTCTTCCAATGCGGTGAATATAGTTTTCAGAAACATCGGGGGTATCAAAATTTATAACGTGTGTTACTTCTGCAATATCAATACCTCTCGCTACAATGTCCGTTGCAATTAAAAATTGATAGGTGCCATCTTTAAATAAACGAACAGTATTAAAACGGTGATTTTGTTCTTTATTAGAATGAATTACTCCAACCCTTCCCTCAAATTTTGCGGCTACAGATTCATACAATTGATCTGCTAGTTTTTTGGTAGCAGCAAAAATTAAAACTTTTTGCATGCTCGCATCACCTAATATCAAATGTGAAAGCAGGTTTACTTTGGTATTAAAATTAGGGACCTGGTAAATTTGCTGTTCGATATTTTCGAGTGGCGTTCCTGCAGGTGCGGCTTCTATAATTTCAGGCGCATTAAAAAAAGTATCCATGAGCGCTGTAACCTCTGGCGTAATAGTTGCAGAGAATAAAAGATTTTGCCTTTTTTGAGGAAGCAAATCCATAATATTTTTAAGCTGGGTACGAAAGCCTAAATTGAGCATTTCGTCCATTTCATCAATCACTAATTTTTTAATGTACTTGGTTTTAAAAGCACCATTCATGGCTAAATCATAAAGCCTACCTGGCGTTGCTACAAGTACGTCAACACCTTTTTCAACCTCAATTTGCTGCGTGTTAATATTTACACCACCATATACACCAATGGCTATTAGGCTCATATAACTAGACAGCTTATTAATGGTTTCAACAACCTGTGTTACAAGCTCCCTAGTAGGAACAACAATTAATATTTGAGGATCTTTATTTTTATCAAATTTCCACTGACGTAAACAAGGAAGTAGGTAAGCAATGGTTTTACCAGTTCCCGTTTGAGCAATACCACAAACGTCTTTGCCCGACATTGCCACAGAAAACACTTTTTGCTGAATGGTTGTAGGGGTCGTATACCCCATATCATCTAGGGCCGAAAAAAGCGCTGTATTTAAATTTAAATCGTTGAATGTCATGTGGGCACGAAGTTAGCGCTATATTTTAAATATATAAGCTATTGAGAGGGCTACCCTGCAATGATAATATCATACTTATCAAGTAAGCCCATCGCCCCTTGCACCGAATGTTTTGACTTTTTAATCCGGTTTGCATCTATGTCAATGGGATAATTATAGGAAGAGGTGAAATTGACTTTTTCGAGCACAGAATTGTCAAATTTTGCATTGAGTAAATCGCAATCATCAAATTGAGCCGTGTTTAAATCGGCATTTGCAAAATCCACCGATTTAATAGAACATTTTGTAAAGCGCATCCCTTTTATTTTGGTTCTGTAAAATGAAGCATTATCGATGATGCAATTATTAAAAGAAACATCTAGTCCGTACTCATTACAAGAATCAAATAAAATGCCAATGAGTTTGCAACCCACAAAATGCGTATCTCTAAATACAACCTGATTTACTTTTACAACACTCATGTCACAATCTGTAAAAGTGCAATTGATAAAGATGGATCCATCCAAAATTACGCCTGCAAAACCACATTTTATAAAACTGCAATTTTCATATTCACCCGGTGTAAATGGTTGTACCTGAAAATCAATTTGCTCAAACTCCTGGTCTTCGGTTAGTTTCATGCTTAATTTTTAAACTATTTTTCACTTACTTAATGTCAATTAAAGAAACAGTCATTTCTTAATTTCAAAAATTAAAGTTTTAATTGATTACATAAATTACTAAATAAATTTTGTAAATATTATATTCTTTATATATTTAAATTATATATAAAATAAATAATTATAAGTTGGCAATAAGATTTATCAGGATATATCAATTATTATAGACGCTTTCCTAAAATCATTTAATGACATAAAAAACATCATGAAAATGCGAATTCTTTTCCTAATATTAATTTTAACGACAACCGTAAAAGCTAATGCTCAACAAGCGCATATAGTAGAGGCACTAAACCTATTAAATGAAATAAGGGCAAAGCCAGGAAATTTTAATCGAGAAGTTGGCGTTTTATTAAACGACATTGTCCCTAGACCAGCCCTAAAATGGAATCAGATTCTTGCAAATGTGGCTCAAATGAAGGCAGAGGATATGGCCAAAAGAAATTACTTCGATCATGTTAACCCCGAGGGAATTGGAATAAATTATTTTATTCAGAAAGCAGGATATAATCTTCCTAAAGAATGGACTGATAAAATTTCAAATAATTTTTGTGAATCTCTAAGTGCTGGATCACAAACTCCCAAAAATGGTATCATACAATTAATTAGTGATGGAGGTGTCAGTGATCATAAATCTGCTGGACATAGGGTGCACTTATTAGGCATAAATGATTTCTTTTCAAAAGCCTACGATATTGGTATTGGATGGGCTACAAATCCAAATTCAACATACAAAAACTATTTAGTTGTTATTACCGCAAGACATGAATGGTAGTAAAGAAGCTTGTTAAATAAAAATATATGTAAATCAATACTTAGTTGGAATTCCCTAATGAAATGAAATCTGCATTTGCGCAATGCAACACTCTACAAATAAGCCATATACTTTATTCAACTACTTGCTTTTACTTTACCCAAAAAAATTATCGCGTAGCAAGAAAAGCAATTTGATCACTAGTTAGTACACGTTTAAAAACTCTTATTTCATCAAGCTCATCAAATTCAGTAAGGGTTGAACGTCTGCTTGGCCCAATACTGCATTGATCTGTAGATGAAAGAACTGGGAATAGGAAGTTATCTGTACGGCTTGAATTTATGTAACTGGTTGATGCAAATTTCCCATTATAATAAATATCACAAGTTTTTTTTGAGGCATCATAAGTTATAGCATAGTGATTCCAACTACCCACATCGTTTTTGACACCTCCTAATACATATACTTGACTATTAAAGATAAGAACAGTATCTCTTTTATATGTTGGCATAGCAGCCATATTGATATAGAATTTCCCACCAAAATCCAACACATTCAAGTCTTGAGCCCAATCTTTGACTGCGGTGGTCTTTTTCCAAAAACTAAATGTTAACTTTTGGGCGTTATTTAAAGGTGTTAATGCAGGAATACCAATCTTGATATTGCCTATGAAGCGAAAAGCTGAATTTGATTTTCCAGATCGATCAGTGGTTAATATTGCTCCAGTTAATGTACCATGAAATCCATTGCCACTACTATCTAATGCGTTACCGCTAAAAGGATAATATGCAACCAAATCAGTTGTAATGTCAGGGTTTGTAGCATCTTGTGACTTTTGACAATTTGTAAAAGTCACCAATATGAATAAATAAATGAATAAACTCAAATATTTCATAATATAAAATTTACTATTAATTAAAACGATTCAACTATAATTTATGAAGGTATTGTAAAAAATTAATATACCAATAGATGATTGGATAAATAAGTCATAAATGCGCCCTTATTAGACTGGTTAATTATACTTATATCTCTAAATGCATGCAATCCGAAAAACCGCCAGCCAAAATTCAATTAGATATCATTAACCTCATTTTCGTCTTCAGATTTGCTTTATCATATGGACTAGGACTCAAAGAGTATCTTTTCCAAAAATACCTCCACCTTAATCTAATCCTCTCATTGTACTTCGTAAATGAAACTACTCCCTTAGGATACTTGTGACCCAAAAGGTGCCCCTTATTGATAACCATCACTCAAAAATCCTTTACTATCTAGGATGGCAGTCACTGCGTTCCGGCATCCTGGGTGGGGGTAGAATAACCACAAATAATTTGACTCTACAAATTATTCCATTTGCTTCGCATTATTCCATTTGCGAAGCAAATGAACAATATTTTGTGTCTTACTCGTTCAGGAATTCAAGCGAGCTTGATTCCTTCCTTCGTAAAACACAAAAGCCTCAGCTTTCGCTGAGGCTTTATTTGTGTTTGTCGGGAAGACAGGATTCGAACCTGCGACCCCCTGGTCCCAAACCAGATGCGCTACCGGCCTGCGCCACTTCCCGATTTTGTAGTTTGCCGCTTTTTAAAGTGCGGTGAGGGCGGGATTCGAACCCGCGGTACAGTTTAACCCGTACGGCAGTTTAGCAAACTACTGATTTCAGCCACTCATCCACCTCACCGTCCTTACTCCCTTTTTGGAGAGGGTTGCAAAAATAAGGTGATGCGTCTTAATTCCCAAAAATAAAACGCTTAAAATATTGAGTTTTAAGCGTTTTATTAAAATATTTATTAAAATATGTGATTCTCTTAATAATCAAGGCTTACATCGCAGCCAATTGAACTTTTTGTGTGAGCTCCATTACATTTTCTCTAAAGATAGAATCGGTATCCATCAGGTCTTTTACCGTTTGGCAAGAGTGAATAACCGTGGTATGGTCACGACCACCAAAATGCTCTCCAATTGTTTTAAGTGAGTTTTTGGTGAAAGCTTTAGCGAGGTACATAGTAATTTGACGTGCTTGTACAATTTCACGCTTACGTGTTTTTTGTAACAACTTATCGTAAGGAACATCGAAATACTCACAAACCATTTTTTGAATGGCGTCGATGGTAATTTCTTTACTGCTCGTTTTAACAAAATTGCGAAGTACTTTTTTAGCCAGTTCAACATCAATTTCCTTCTTGTTTAAAGAAGATTGAGCGAGAAGTGAAATAAGTGCTCCTTCTAATTCACGAAC
>JBIKIS010000150.1:0-4956 GCA_044361485.1 Sediminibacterium sp. | reverse complement strand
GCTATGCAAACCATTCAGGTTATTTATAACATGCAAGAAGCGATCACAAAAACATAAACCATGGAAAAAGAATTACTCGAACACGGCCTTAACGCAAATCGAAGGAAATTTATTTCTAGAATGAGCCTTGGATTAGGTAGTGCAGCCCTTGGCTCACTCCTCATTCCAGATTTATTTGGTGGAAAGGAAAGTGCAGAAGATGCCATCATGAAAGCAGTGCCGCATATTGCACCAAAAGCAAAGCGCGTTATTTATTTGTTTCAAAATGGGGCACCATCGCAACTTGAAACTTTCGACTACAAACCCATGCTTCGTGAAAGGATGGGTGAAGATTTACCAGAGTCCATTAGAAATGGTCAGCGTTTAACAGGCATGACAGCGGGTCAAAGTAAATTTCCACTCATTGGTTCTTACTACGACTTTAAACAATATGGAAAATCAGGTGCTTATGTGAGTGATTTATTTCCACACATGGCATCTGTGGTAGACGATTTATGTATTATCAAATCGATGCACACCGAAGCCATTAACCACGACCCTGCACTTACGTTTTTTCAGTCGGGTGCACAACAAGGCAATAGGCCTAGTATGGGCTCTTGGGTAAGTTATGGACTTGGTACCGAAAACAATAACCTTCCAGCATTTTGTGTACTCTTATCAAGAGGTAAAGGAAATGGACAGGGTGTTTATTCTAAATTATGGACCAACGGATTTTTAGATTCGGTACATCAGGGTGTTCAATTTAGCAGTGGCGATAATCCAATTTTGTATTTACAAGATCAAGCAGGCATGGATAGAAATGCTCGCCGAAAAATGCTAGATAAAGTAGCAACACTTAATAATTTAGAGTACGAACAATTTGGTGATCCAGAAATTGCTGCTAAAATTCAGCAGTATGAAATGGCTTATCGTATGCAAACAGCCGTACCTGAAATCATTGATACTTCTAAAGAATCTGATAGTGTTATTAAAATGTATGGACCAGATTGTTTAGTGCCTGGCACCTACGCAGCCAACTGTTTACTAGCGCGTAAATTATCTGAAAGTGGTGTTCGATTTATTCAACTCTATCACCAAGGTTGGGATCAGCACGGAAATTTACCAAACGAAATGCGCGGTCAAGCCAAAGATGTAGACCAACCATCAGCAGCACTTATTAAAGATTTAAAACAAAGAGGTTTACTAGACGAAACGCTTGTTATATGGGGTGGTGAATTTGGAAGAACCAATTTCTGCCAAGGCCCAATGACCGTTGATAATTATGGACGTGACCATCACCCACGCTGCTTTAGTATTTGGATGGCAGGTGGCGGTGTTAAGCCTGGTATTGTGCATGGAGAAACCGACGACTTTGGATATAACATTATCAAAGACCCTGTTCACGTGCATGATTTTCAGGCTACTGTTTTAAACCTACTTGGTTTAGAACATGAAAGTTTAACTTATAAATTTCAAGGAAGAAGATACCGTTTAACAGATTTATACGGAAACGTTGTTAATAATATTATCGCATAAAATAAAACCTATGAACCGCAAAAAATTTATTCAAACATCTGCTTTAGCAGGTGCTAGTTTTTTTATCACAAAAGATTTATTCGCAAAACCTAAAGGACCCGTATACGGTCATAACGATAAAATATATTTTTTGGATACCAAATGGGGAACTTTAAACACCGATAAAACACCTGTAAATGATTGTCATGAAATGGTGCAGGACAGTAAAGGGCATATCATACTACTTACCAATGAAACAAAAAACAACATCATTATTTATAATAAGTCAGGTAAGCTAAAAGGAAGTTGGGGTACCGAGTTTCCGGGTGCACATGGTTTATCGATTCAAAAAACGGGTAAAGAAGATTTTTTATTTATTACGGATACCAATAGACACCAGGTATACAAAACCACCATGGACGGTAAAATTTTATTTACCATTGATCCGCCAGCAGAGGTTGGTCCTTATGCGACTAAAGATAAATTTGTACCAACAGAAACCGCTGTTTTAGAAAATGGAGAATTTTACATTGCAGATGGTTATGGTGCGCAATATATTTTACACTATGACGCTAACGGAAAATTAAAAAATGCATTTGGTGGCAGAGGCGAAGGTGAACAATACCTAGATAACGCACACGGCATTTGTATCGATTATAGAAACGCGACACCTACACTCATAGTAACGGATCGTAACAGAGCTTGCTTTAAAAGGTTTTCTTTGGATGGAAAATTATTAGAAGTAATTCATGTACCGGGCGCTGGCGTTTGTAGACCTGTTATTAGTGGTGATTATTTGTATGCTGCTGTTTTACGTTCGCCAAACATGGGTGTAGAAGCGAGCGGCTTTGTTACCATTTTAAACAAAGAAAACAAAGTGGTATCTAACATTGGAGGTTCTGAACCTATTTATACAAACGGAAAATTAAACACCCTTCAACAAACCGAAAAAATATTTGCACATCCACATGATGTTTGTGTAGATGATGAAGGTAGCCTTTATGTGGCGCAGTGGGCTTCTGGAAAAGTGTATCCGTATAAATTAACACAAGCATAGTGAACTATGAAATGGATTGAGAAAGTAGCAAGCTCGCTTGCGTTTGCAGGACTTTTTATATTAGGTATTTTATTTGTATTTGATGACAAACTTCAAATACCAGTGTGGCTTCAAGTAGCGGGCAGAATGCATCCGTTACTACTCCACTTACCTATAACGCTCTTACTCATTTCCATTGTTTCGTATTTTATCCCTAGTAGTTCCGCTAACAATACTGTATTTAGCTACGTCAGACTCTTTGGTGCACTAACAGCCATTTTTACGGCTATTATGGGTATTTTACTGGCCACAGAAGAAGGCACAGAAGGTGATACGTTGCAGTGGCATAAATGGTCTGGTACTGCAGTAGCTGTTTTAGCTTGGATACTATATAGTTATGCAAACTTTATTCAATCCAATAAAAAAATAGCCATTTCAAGTGGGGTACTACTGTTTTTTTTAACCATTACAACAGGCCACTTTGGTGCTACCCTAACCCATGGCGAAGGCTTTTTAACGGCACCGCTTTATAAAAACCAACCAAACACATTAACGCTAGCAGAAGCGCGCATTTATCCAAATGTGGTTGCCACCATATTCAAAGAAAAATGTGGTACTTGCCATAACAATAGCAACAAAAAAGGTGGACTATCATTAAGCGATTCGGTAGGTATTATGACGGGCGGAAAATCGGGAAAAGCAGTAGTTGCAGGTGATTTACTTAAAAGTTTAGTGATCACTAGAGCACATTTACCACTCTCCGATAAAAAACATATGCCTCCATCAGACAAGCCGCAATTAACCACTGCCGAGCTTGCTATACTAGAAGCATGGATTCAAAAAGGAGCACCATTTGATACTAAAATAACAAGTATTAATAGTGCGGACACGCTTCGCATATTAGCAGAAGAATACATTAAGCCGTATTTAGCAAAAGAAGAAAAATATGACTTTGATGCTGCCAGTGAAGCGACAATAGAAAAACTAAAATCGAACTACAGAGTAATCAAGCAATTAGGCGAAAAGTCTCCAGCACTCGCTGTTTCTTTTTATGGTCAAACGCAGTATAATGCTAGCAAACTCACAGAACTTGAACCAATCAAAGAACAAATTGTTCATTTGTATGCTGCAAAAATGCCTGTATCTGATGCAGATGTTTCATGGATAAGTAAACTACCTAATCTTAAAAGATTGAACGTGAACTATTCGAATGTTACAGATAAAAGCATGGCAGAAATTGCTTCCATGAAAAAAATAAAGGCTGTTTCTGTAGCAGGTACAGCTATAACCATGCAAGGATTAAAAACATTACTTAGCAATAAAAATATTACTGAAATTTTTGTTTGGGATACCAAAATAAAACCTTCAGATATTAAGGCTGTTAGCAAGCAGTATGCACAAATAAAAATTGATTACGGCTTTGATGGCGCTGATACACTTGTCATTACCCTTAATGATCCCGTTATTTCATTACCAAGTGGTTATTTCAAAGAAAATCAACCTATCCAAATTAAGCATGTGATCAAGGATGTTACCATCAGATATACACTTGATGGTACAGACCCAGATAGCAGCACCAGCCTTGTATACAAAAAACCAATTGTGCTTGATAATACCACTACCCTAAGCGTTCGTGCATTTAAAGCAGGCTGGAAAGGTAGTGCTACCGTAAGAAATTTTTATATGAAAGCAGGCCTTCCTATAGCCGGCTACAAATTAACTACACCGCCTGATGCCAAATACAATATGAATGCGGCTACTGTTTTAACGGATTTAGATTTAGCAGACTACACTGATTTTTCAAGTAAATGGCTAGGCTATCAGAATAATGAAGCAACAGTAGTACTTGATATGGGCAGCGGTATATCTACTAGTAGGATTATGGTGAATATACTTCGTTCTACTACATCTTATATTTTACCGCCAGTATCTCTTATGGCCTGGGGAAGCAATGACAATAAAACATGGAAGCCACTGGCAAATATTAAACCCGAAATGCCTACCATGAATGATGCTCCATTTGCTCAAATGTTAGAATTAAAATACCCTAGCGCATCATACAGATATTTGAAAATTACGGGACAGCCCATTAAGAAGCTACCAAGTTGGCATCAAGGGAAAGGTACGCCTGGTTGGTTTTTTATGAGTGAAATAACCGTGAACAATTAAACAAGGTAAGCAAATACATTATCGTTTTTATTGAGTGCTGTATAATTGATGTTATATCGTTTCAAATTATCAATGAGCACTTGGTAGTTTTCTGGTGATTGCAACTCAACAACAACAAGGGCTGGTGCACTATCTTTTTTATTTTTTTGCATATACTCAAAGCGGGTAATATTGTCTGTGGGGCCAAGTACTTGGTTCACAAATTCTTTTAAGGCGCCCGGCCTTTGTGCAAAGCGAATTAAAAAATAATGTTTAAG
>JBIKIS010000035.1:0-16858 GCA_044361485.1 Sediminibacterium sp. | reverse complement strand
AACTTAGTTGCTGCTGAATTTAGCACACCTAAATTATTTAGAACTTCAATTGCACTTGATAAGAAATTTGGTAACGGTTGGTCTGGTACCTTAGAAGGTATCTTTAGTAAAAATTTAAATGAAATTTACTATACCAACATAAACTTGTTACCTCCGATTGGGGTTTCAAATGGTGTTGGAAGCAGAAACGTTTACTCTACTACCAACAATGGTCGTATTCCTTTAAATGCTGATGGTTCTAACCCTTATGATAACGCTATCCTATTAAGCAACAACAAAGGTAAAACTGGTTATTCTTATAGCTTTACTTTAACTGCTAGCAAGCGTACCAACACTGGCTTTTCATTTGATGTAAACTACACCTTTGGTAATGCAGTAGCGGTTAACGACGGAACAAGTTCTGTAAACTTTAGCCAATGGCGTTTTATGGAAACTGTTAACGGACGTAACTTTATTGGTCGTTCTAATTCAGATTTCAGTGCAGGTCACAGAATTTTCACATATCTAAGCAAGAAGTTTGAATATGCTAAAAAATCTTTAGCAACCACTATTACACTTGCATATACAGGACAATCTGGTTCTCCAATCAGCTTCACTTATGCGGGTAGCCCTGTAAGAGACGTAAATGCTGGTGAAACCAACGATTTATTGTTCATCCCTACACAATCGCAATTAGCTGCAATGTCTTTTGCTACCAACACTGTTTCTGGTGTAACGTACTCTGCTCAACAACAAAGAGATGCGTTTGAAGCATTTATTCAGTCTAATCCTTACCTCAGAAGCAACCGTGGTAAATTTGCTGAAAGAAATGGTTCTCGTACGCCGTTCACAAATATTGTTGACTTAAAAATTGCGCAAGACTTTAACATTAAAGTAGGTGCTAAGCGTTACCAATTCCAGTTAACATATGATGTGTTTAACTTTGGTAACATGATCAACAGAACTTGGGGTAGAAACTACTTCCAAGGAAATGACAACTTCTCTGCCCTCACTTTTGGAGGTTATGCAAGTGCAACAGATTTAACACCTGTAAACTTCAGATTTAATCCAACCATCAGAACTCCATGGAACGTGAGCACGACTACAAATGCTGCTTACGCTGCAAGATGGATCAGTCAAGTTGGTTTACGTTTTAACTTCTAGTATTACAATATACCAAGACACTAAAAAGGTCGAATCTTAATTGATTCGACCTTTTTTTTATGAGAAAAACGAGGTATTTTTAGTTGCTTCATTTGCCACACAAAATATCACAACATGTCTAGCGTATCACCTACTCTATTTACACTTGGTGTAGAAGAAGAATACATGGTTATAGATCCTATAACTAAAGAATTGACAAGCCATGAGCAGCGAATTGTAGTAGAAGGACAAAAAATACTCAAAGACAAAGTCAAGGCCGAAATGCATCAGGCAGTGGTGGAAGTAGGTACCGACATTTGCAAGGGCATAGAAGAAGCTCAAAAAGAGGTTACCTCACTCCGACAAATTGTATCTACCATAGCAGGTGATTTAAACTTATGGGTAGGCGCTTCAGGAACACATCCCTTTAGCCATTGGCAAAACCAACTCATTACCGATCATGTCAGATACAATCAAATTGTCAATGAATTACAAGATGCTGCAAGGAGTAATTTAATTTTTGGACTACATGTGCACGTTGGAATGCAGGACCGAAAAATGGCAATGCATATTGCTAATACGGCAAGGTATTTTTTACCCCACGTATATGCACTTAGCACCAACTCTCCTTTTTGGGAAGGCAGGCTTACTGGATACAAATCTTACCGTACAAAAGTGTTTGATAAATTTCCGCGAACAGGCATACCCGATTATTTTGAAACCATTGAGGATTACGAAAACTATGTGAACCTCTTAATCAAAACCAATTGCATAGACAACGCTAAAAAAATATGGTGGGACGTTAGGGTACATCCTGTATTTAATACCGTCGAATTTAGAATTTGTGATGTGCCTTTAACCATTAAAGAAACCACCGTTATTGCGGCTTTGTTTCAGGCCATATGTGCTAAAATTTATAAGCTCCGTCATCAAAATTTAAATTTCATGAATTACCAGCGCTCGCTCATTAATGAAAATAAATGGAGGGCTAGTAGGTACGGAATTGATGGTACCCTTATTGATTTTGGTAAAGAAACAGAAGTTGAAACCAAGGCGCTTATTTATGAGCTACTAGACTTTGTAGATGACACCCTTAACGACTTAGGAAGCAGAGACACATTGTCGGCTATTGACAGCCTATTTAAGGCAGGCACAGGCGCCGACAGGCAACTAGCAGTATACCAGCAAAATAATAGCTTAATTGAGGTTGTAGACTATATACATGACCAGTTTTTAGCCTAGCCATACTAATTACACGCCCTTAATTGTAATCAAATAGTGTAGCAGTAAATATGGCGCGTTCACGTTTTTTAAAAACCACATCCCAGTTGCCTTTATACCTGAGTGTTTTTGGAACCGTGAGTCCATTAAATTTGGTCATTTCTACTTCCATGGAAACATCAAAATCATATACCCCTGCCTTATAACTTAAGGCATAATTACGCCCTAAAACTTCTAGGGTTTTTAAATCAAACCAAGTATTCATTTGATCCACTACCACACGGTCACTTTTAAAAAAACCAAGACTCTCTTTTGGTTTGATTGAAAACAAATAACAAAGTGTTCCTTTATAATCCACCACATCTAGGCGGTAATCATAGAGTTCGTGCGCAGCTTCGTCATACAAATCGAGTTTGTCGCCAATAAACGGGATACCAGGGATTTTTTTACCCGGATTAAAAAAAAGCATTTTTAATTGGTCTTTGTGCTTTTCCATACCAGACTTACTACTCGTTAATAAGTTACGACCCTTTACTATATTATTTTCGCCACAAATTTTTCCTTTGGTGAAAAATAAACTGGCATATAATTCTGGTGTGAGGTAATTGTACTTGCCAGTAGCCGAATAAAAATTGCCGGTGGTTTGCTCTTCTAAAATATCCATGGTTCGGCAATTACCAACATGGTTTTGACGCGTTTTACTATTTAAAGAAGCTTTAACTTTACCTTCTTTATCTAGCATTTGAATGCTGTTATAAGAAGAAAATCCAATGATGCGAAGGTTTCTGAAGGCCTTATAAAATGTAGTGTCCTGTTTGATAGCAGCGAGTACTGCTTTGTAATCAAAATTATTTCGAACCACTACTTCAGATAATGTAAATGCCTGATTGTCTATTGCAACGGTGGAATCCTGTGCATGCACTGCTCCTCCCATCAACAATAACAACAACCAAGTATACTTTATCATTTTATAAAAATCATTTTATAATCGATCCGGGTTTTGCCTTTAGAGATATCGCTGAGTTTGCCTTGGAGTAATTTTTTACGAAGTGGCTTTAGATAATCAATAAATAATTTACCCTCGATATGATCATACTCATGCAAAATTACACGGGCTGTTATGCCATTAAATGTTTCGGTATGGGTATTAAAATTTTCGTCTTGGTATTCTAATGTAACCGTTTCGTGCCTAGGCACATCTTCTCTGATATTAGGTATACTTAAGCATCCTTCGTTGTAAGACCATACCTCACCTGCTAAATCAATAACTTTTGCATTGATAAATACTTTTTTAACCCCAGGTGCATCGGGGTATTTACCAATTTCGTGTGGCTCCAAACTTTCAAATATTTGAGCGCTATCGATAACAAATAACCTGATGTCTTTATTGATTTGAGGTGCAGCAAGTCCTACCCCATTACTAGAATACATGGTCTCCCACATATCTTCCAGTAATTTAGGAAGCGCCGGATATGAAGCGTCTATAGAAGCACTAACCTTTCTTAAAATTTGGGCCCCATAGGCTACAATTGGAAGAATCATGACATTTGAGTTGTTGATGAATAGCTATTGAGGTGCAAAAATACCCCCAATTATGCCAATCAACAAAAATAGACCTTAACGGTTTGCTAAATATTCCTGTAACATAATGGTAGCAGCTATTTCATCTACCATTTTTTTATTTTGACGATCCTTTTTTTTCATACCCATTTCTACCATGGCTCTAACCGCCATTTTAGAAGTATAACGCTCATCGACAGTTTGTATAGGAATGGCAGGAAAGGTTCTTTTAAGCTGTCCAATAGCCGCCTTAACCAGCGGTGTTGCGTGTGTAGGTGTATTGTCTAAACTAAGCGGGGCGCCAATTAATATAAGCTCAATGCTTTCCATTAATAAGTAGTTTTTTATAAAAGCATGCAAGTCTTTGGTGTCAACGGTTGTTAACCCCGTTGCAATAATTTGCAGTGGATCAGTAACGGCTAAGCCAGTTCTTTTTCCGCCGTAATCGATGCAAAGTATTCTAGCCAAAAGAGTAATGAATTTTATTGTAAAAATAATGCAACCAGCACATGAATACCAAATATAACACTTGCGATACCATTGGCTGTCATAAATGCAATATTTACTTTGGTTAAATTAGTAGGTGAAACAATGGAGTGTTGGTAATACAACATACCAATAAATACAAGGGCTCCTTCCCAGTAAAAATATCCGTAGCCAGCTAATACACCAGCAACAATAACCAATGCCGCCGAAATAACATGCAGTAACACCGACAAACGAAGTGCATTTACTTTTCCTAAATAGGTAGGAATAGAATGCAAATTTTGAGACGCGTCAAAATCAACGTCCTGCATGGCGTATATAATATCAAAACCACTCACCCAGCAAATAACAACACATGAAAACAAAACAGGCAGTATCGCAAACGTGCCTGTAACCGCTAAATAGGCACCAATGGGCGCTAATGACAATCCAAGCCCAAGTACCATATGACACAGTGCAGTAAAGCGTTTGGTGTAACTATAAAATAAAATAACAAAGAGTGCTACCGGCGATAAATAAAAACAAATAGGATTGATACAATAAGTAGCAGCAATAAAAATAACCGCATTTAAAATTACAAACCTCAGCGCACTGGATGCAGCAATGACACCACTCGGAATTTCTCTGATAGCTGTGCGCGGATTTTTTGCATCAAAATGCCTATCGAGGTATCTATTAAAAGCCATCGCAGCACTTCGTGCAGTAACCATACATACGAGTACCAAAAAAAATAATTGCAA
This sequence comes from Sediminibacterium sp., assembly GCA_044361485.1. Classification (GTDB taxonomy): domain Bacteria; phylum Bacteroidota; class Bacteroidia; order Chitinophagales; family Chitinophagaceae; genus Sediminibacterium. Next base: position 11,729 of record JBIKIS010000035.1, on the reverse strand, counting down.
CATTTGCTTTTGTAAAAGCACATCCAACATGGGAAGGCTTTTTTGTTGTGCTTCAAAAAATACGCCCATAAAAAAGCCAATAAATGCAAATGGCAACGCAAAAATGGTATGCGAGAATTTTACTAAACTTAAATATTTTTTTACCATCGGAATCCCTGCGTTAAATGTTTGATTGTTTGGTTCTCACCATTTCCCAAAGTACAATGCCTGCTGCCACCGAAATATTAAAAGAGTGCTTCATGCCCTCTTGTGGAATTTCGATACAACCATCGGAGGCAGCAATTACTTCTGTGGCAACGCCTTCTACTTCATTACCAAAAACAAGTGCAACAGGCGCATTGTTCATGCCAGAAAATTTTTCGAGCGAAATACTGCCCTGGGCCTGCTCTACCGCATATACTTTATACCCCTTGCTTTTTAAATCGATTACAGCATCGAGGGTATTTTGCACATACCACCAATCTACCGATTCAGTAGCGCCTAGGGCTGTTTTTTGAATATCTCGGTGCGGCGGTTGTGGGGTAAATCCACAAAGGATAATGCCCTCCAATAAAAACCCATCTGCAGTTCTAAAAACGCTCCCAACATTGTGCATGCTTCTGATATTATCCAGAATCACCACAATGGGTTGTTTTTGGGCCGCTTTAAATTCGGTTAGGGATTTTCGGCCTAACTCGTCCATGCTTAGTTTTCGCATGCTACAAAGGTAGTTTTAACCGCTCAAATAGAGAAGTGAATGTATAGCGTAAGATTTCTTATATTGAAACTAGTTTAATTGCAAAACCTTAAACAATTGATATGAACAAACAACTTATTAAACTTGGCTGTCTTGTTGCCTTGGCCTTTCCAATGGCTAGTCATGCACAAGAAACCGTAGACCAGGCCATGATGCAAAAAATTAGAACCGAAGGATTACAACATTCTAAAGTCATGGATATCGCTTTTAATTTAACCGATAAAAGTGGTAGCCGATTAACCAATTCGGCAGGCTTTAGTAGAGCTGCCAATTATGCAAAAGAAACACTTACTAGTTGGGGTGTTGCAAAAGCAGCCATTGAACCATGGGGTGAATTTGGTAAAGGTTGGGAATTAGAAAAAATGTATTTCGCTGTAACAGCACCTTATTATAAACCCTTAATGGCCTGGCCAAAAACATGGACTGCAGGAACCAAAGGATTAAAAAAAGGAACTTTACTTTTAGTAGATGCAAAAGACACTTCAGCACTAGAAGCCTACCGCGGACAACTCAAAGGAAAAATAATTATACTGGATCAGCAAAATGTGTATAAGCATAGTTTTACCGCTGATGCTAAAAGATATACAGATGATGAACTTGCTACAATGGCAGCCGCAAAACCAGCAGCACCAAGAGCTCCAGCGGCTCCCACCGATACCGCAGCACAGCGTAGAATGCGTGATGCGATGCGTGCAGGTGGCGGCGGTGGTGCAGCACGCGTAATGGCTTTGTTAAAAGCAATGGCTATTAAAGAAGGTGCACTCGCCATGATTTCAACTTCTACCCGCAATCATGATGGAACTATTTTTGCACAAGGTGGTGGTGCTTATAAAGGAACAGATCCAGCTAACTTTTTAGATATGGCTGTTGGCGTAGAAGATTACAATACACTTTTAAGACTTGCTAAATCAGGCACACCTGTAAATTTTGACCTCGATGTAAAAATAAGTTTTCAGGACAAAGATTTACAAGGCTATAATGTCATTGCAGAAATAGAGGGAACCGACCCATTATTAAAAGATGAGGTTGTTATGATTGGCGCGCATTTAGATTCATGGCAAGCAGGAACAGGTGCCACAGATAATGCATCAGGATCTGCAGTAATGATGGAAGCCATGCGCATTTTAAAAACCCTTGGTGTTAATCCACGCCGCACCATTCGTATTGGTTTATGGAGTGGTGAAGAACAAGGTTTGTTAGGCTCGCGAGGCTACGTTAAAAAAACCTTTACCGGCGATCAGGCAGCAGCTGCCGATAAATTTTCGGGCTATTTTAATATTGACAATGGTACCGGAAAAATTAGAGGTATTTATTTACAGGGTAACGAAGCTTGTGGCCCTATTTTTAGTAGTTGGTTAGCACCATTTAAAGACCTAGGTGCAAACACGGTTACTATTAGTACCACCGGCGGAACCGACCACCAAGCATTTGATGGCATTGGGCTTCCTGGTTTTCAATTTATTCAAGATCCTATCGAATATAATACTAGAACGCACCATAGCAATATGGACGTGTATGACCACTTAATAGAAGACGATTTAAAGCAAATTGCAACCATTGTGGCTGCCTTTGCTTATAATACCGCTCAAAGAGACGCTAAGCTGCCTAGAAAAGGTAAAAATTAGCCGTAGCTTCTTATATTTGCCCCTATGGCAAAAGCGGCTTCAGAAACTCCTTTAATGCAACAGCACCGGGCTATTAAACAAAAATATCCTGGTGCTGTTTTGTTATTTAGAGTCGGTGATTTTTACGAAACATTTGGTGAAGATGCCATCGTTGCTTCAAAAGTGTTGGGCATCACACTGACCAAAAGAAATAACGGTGCCGCCTCGGAAAATGAATTGGCTGGTTTTCCGCACCATGCACTTGATACCTATTTACATAAACTCGTTAAGGCCGGTCACCGCGTTGCGGTGTGTGATCAATTAGAAGATCCAAAATCGGTAAAGGGTATTGTAAAAAGAGGTGTTACAGAAATGGTTACACCAGGTATTGCCACTTCCGATAAATTATTAGAGCAAGGCAGCAACAACTTTTTAGCTGCTGTACATTTTTCAGATAAAGAAGACAGTTTAGGTGCTTCGTTTTTAGATATTTCTACCGGCGAATTTTTTGTTGCAGAAGGCAACACCGAATATATAGACAAACTACTCCAAGGATTAAAACCTGCCGAAGTTATTTTTCAACGCAATTTTCAAAAACAATTTGTTGAAAAATTTGGTCCAAAGTTTTATACCTACACCATGGAGTCTTGGATTTTTGATGAAGCTTTTGCTACCGAAAGTTTACTCAAACATTTTAATACCCATTCGTTAAAAGGATTTGGTATTGAGGCCCTCCCCCATGCAATCACTGCTGCTGGGGCCATCTTACATTATTTGAAAGAAACAGAACATCCAAACCTGCAGCACATTACAGGTGTGCAGCGTATGGAACGTGAAGACTTTTTATGGATGGACCGTTTTACCATCCGAAACTTAGAATTACTAGGCGCTGGTGTAGACCAAGGTAATTATTTATTAAAAGTTATTGATAATACAGTGAGCCCCATGGGCGCCAGGTTACTGCGCCGCTGGTTAATTTTTCCATTAAAAAATACGGCGGCCATCAATGATAGATTAGACGCCGTTGAAACACTTATAAAAGACCAAACACTTTGCACCACATTATCTGCTGCCATTAAAGCATGCGGTGATATGGAAAGGCTGGTAAGTAAAGTGCCCCTTAAAAAAATTAATCCAAGAGAAGTTGTTCAACTCGCAAGAGGTCTTGAACAAATACAAATCATAAAAGAAGCAGCTGCAAAAAGTAACAATAAAAAAATTACAGATGCTGCTGCCCTATTAGATCCCATCCCTAGTATTGTTGAAACCATCTACCAGCAAATAGCAGAAAACCCACCGGTAGCGGCTAACAAAGGTGGCGTTATAAAAGATGGATTTCATGCAGAGCTTGACAGCCTCCGAAACATTGCAACAGGTGGTAAAGATTTTTTAGTAAATATTCAACAAAGAGAAGCTGCTGCTACCGGTATCTCTTCTTTAAAAATAAGTTTTAACAACGTTTTTGGCTACTACTTAGAAGTTACCAACGTTCATAAAAACAAAGTGCCTGACACTTGGATTCGCAAGCAAACACTTGCCAATGCCGAGCGTTACATTACACCCGAGCTTAAAGAATATGAAGAAAAAATAATGGGCGCCGAGGACAAAATAATTGCCATCGAAATTGCATTATTTGACAGTCTATTATCTACCCTTCAAAATTATATTGCGGTTATTCAGTTAAATGCACAGGTCATTGCACAACTTGATTGCCTTTGTTGTTTTGCAAACAACGCCACTCAATTAAACTACTGTAAACCGATTATCCACGAGGGTTACGACCTGCACCTCACAGAGAGCAGACACCCCGTTATAGAAAGAAATTTACCACCGGGTGAACCCTATATTTCAAATGATATTTTTGTTGACAACACAACACAGCAAATTATTATTTTAACCGGACCCAATATGAGTGGTAAGAGTGCCATTTTAAGACAAACGGCACTTATTACACTACTTGCACACATGGGTTCTTATGTGCCTGCCACGGCTGCTAAAATCCCCTTAACGGACAAGATATTTACCCGTGTTGGCGCCAGTGATAATTTAAGTGGTGGTGAGTCTACCTTTATGGTCGAAATGAATGAAACGGCTAGTATTGTCAATAATATTTCGGCAAGAAGTTTAATCCTACTGGATGAAATTGGAAGAGGTACCAGCACCTACGATGGCATTTCTATTGCATGGAGTATTGTAGAATTTTTACATGGCGCTACTGCAAAACCAAAAACATTATTTGCCACGCACTACCACGAATTAAATGAGTTAGAAACTTCATTAACTGGTGTCAAAAACTTTCACGTAACTCACAAAGAAGTTGGTAATAAAATAATTTTCTTACGCAAATTGGCGGCTGGTGGTAGCACCCATAGTTTTGGTATTCATGTAGCTACTATGGCTGGCATGCCTCCTGCACTCATTAATAGAGCTAATGAAATACTTGCGCTATTAGAAGCCAAAACAGAACATCAACAAGAAAATACACCAACACAAAAACTAGCAGAATCTGGGGCTAAACAAACTAAAGTGCAGCTGTCTATTTTTGATGAGCATACCGTTACTTTTGATAGCATTAGAACGGTGCTCAATAGTATTGACATCAATCAGCTAACGCCTGTCGAAGCACTTATGAAACTCAATGAAATTAAGGCTTTACTAAAATAATTACTTCGCTAAGTAGTTTTTAACACGGCTGTAAACAGGTTCACTTAACGGGACCACTGGTAAACGAACTTCGTTTTCCAATAATCCCATTTCATGCATAAATGCTTTTACACCTGCAGGATTATTTTCGGCAAACATAATATCATATCCTTCAATTAAAGGATCATTGATTTTTTTTGCTTCTACAAAATTGCCCGCTAAACATGCACGAACCATACTTGAAAACTCCTCAGGATACGCATTGGCTGCAACACTAATAACGCCTTGCATACCACAAGCAATTTGAGGGAGTACTAATAAATCATCGCCACTAACAACCACAAAATCAGAAGGTGCATCACGCAAAATTTCCATACACTGCGCCATATCACCGCTGGCCTCTTTCATGGCCACTACATTTGGACAATCTTTTGCCAAACGAATGGTAGTTGAAGCAGACATGTTACGTCCTGTTCGGCCAGGTACATTGTATAAAATTACAGGCTTAGGGCTAGCAGCCGCAACCGCCTTATAATGCTGGTAAATACCTTCTTGAGAGGGCTTATTATAATAAGGTGCTGCACTTAAAACAGCAACCGCTTTATCTAATGGAAACTTTTGTAAATCACTTACCACTTCGGCGGTACTATTACCACCCACACCAACAATAATAGGCACCCTTCCAGCAACATGGCTAAAGGTGAAATTGATAATTTCAATTTTTTCTTCCTTGGTTAAAGTAGGTGTTTCACCGGTTGTGCCAAGCGTAATTAAATACTCAACGCCGCCTTTAATTACATGATCAATAACTTTACCCAAAGCTGTAAAATCTATACTACCATCTTTTGCAAATGGTGTTACAAGTGCTACCCCTGTTCCTCTCAATTGTTGCTGTACTGTCATTATCTATTATTGTGCGGTTGTTTCTTCCCAGAATCCCATCTTGCAATACTTATCGATGCGCTGGTTAATTCGGTCTTGTGGGGCAATATGTTTTATTACCTCGAGTTCTTTAACAATAGCTGTCTTTAAAAGTTCGGCAGCTTCGGTGTAATCCCAGTGTGCTCCACCTAAAGGCTCATGCACAATTTCATCCACAAGGCCAAAACCTTTCATATCTGTGGCCGTTAATTTTAATTGCTCTGCAGCAAGTTCCTTTTTATCCCATGAACGCCATAAAATAGAACTACAACTTTCTGGAGAAATTACCGTGTACCAAGTATTTTCCATCATCAGCACCCTATCTCCCACACCAATACCTAATGCACCTCCACTTGCGCCCTCACCAATAATCACCACAATTACGGGCACTTTTAAGCGGATCATTTCATAAATATTTCGGGCTATCGCTTCTCCTTGTCCACGCTCTTCTGCTTCAAGCCCTGGAAACGCACCTGGTGTATCTACAAGCGCAATAACTGGCTTATTAAATTTTTCTGCGAGGCGCATTAAACGCAATGCTTTTCTATATCCCTCCGGATTGGCCATTCCAAAATTACGGAGCTGTCTCATTTTTGTATTGGCTCCTTTTTGTTGGCCAATTACCATTACGGTTTCACCATTGAGTTGCGCAAAACCACCCACCATTGCTTTGTCGTCTTTTACATTGCGGTCGCCGTGTAATTCAACAAAATTGGTAAACATTTTGTCAATGTATTTTAAAGTATAAGGCCTATCAGGATGCCTACTTAATTGCACACGCTGCCATGGTGTTAATGAAACAGTCAGTTCTTTTCTTTTTTCAAGAATAGATGCTTCTAGTTGTGCAAGCGTTTTACTATAATCTATTTTAGGGTTCTTCTCTTGTAACTTTTTAGTATCCTCGATTTGCTCAAATAATTCCTTAATGGGCGTCTCAAATTCTAAAAATTGTCTATTCGGGTACTGTGGCATAATAGCTGCGAATTTCGGTAAAATTAGGGGTTCAAATATTTTTCTTAAAAGATTTGTTTATGAAATGTGTTTACCCTTATCTTTGCCGTCCTGAAAACGACCTGTAAAGGCAGTTTTTGGAGGTTTGGATCGGTAGTTCAGTTGGTTAGAATGCCGCCCTGTCACGGCGGAGGTCGCGGGTTCGAGTCCCGTCCGGTCCGCTTAAAATGAGGAAAACCCCTTGATAATCAAGGGGTTTTTTATTTTGTGTATTATAATTAAACCTATTCACACCGTAAATTTTTGTATTAAGCATATTCATAGGCTAATCTGCACATAAAGAAACTAACATTTCCTAAGCACAACCGCACAGCTATTGAAATGCACTAATTTGGTTTGGTTATAAAAGCAATAAAAGAGCCGCACTCATTGACGCATTTCCACAACCGTCACCGTAACCTACTTGTGTACCGCCATAAGTTCCTCTTCCAGAATATACTTTGCCTCCATCTATGTATCCCACTTGTGTACCGCCATAAGTTCCTCTTCCAGAATAAACTTTGCCTCCATCAATGTATCCTACTTGAGTACCACCATACGTTCCCCTTCCAGAGTATACTTTACCACCATCAATGTATCCCACTTGAGTACCACCATACGTTCCTCTTCCAGAGTATATTTTACCTCCGTCAACATATCCAACCTGAGTACCACCATACGTTCCTCTTCCAGAGTATACTTTACATTGCGCATTTACAAAACCAAACGAAAGCAACATAGTTGCTAAAATCAAAAAAATTTTCATTTTACTTAGTTTAAATTATAGTATTAAAAGTAGGGCTGCAGCACCAGTAGAACTTTGTCCACACCCCTCGCTAAAACCAACCTGAGTAGCACTGTAAGTGCTTTTCCCAGAATAGATTTTCTCACCATCTATGAAACCAACTTGAGTAGCACTGTAGGTACTCTTTCCAGAATAGATTTTCCCGCCATCGATAAAACCTATTTGAGTAGCACTGTAGGTACTCTTTCCAGAATAGATTTTCCCACCATCTATGAAACCAACTTGAGTAGCACTGTAGGTACTCTTTCCAGAATAGATTTTCCCGCCATCGACAAATCCCACTTGAGTTGCGCTGTAGGAACTCTTTCCAGAATAGATTTTACATTGCGCTTTGGCAAAACTAATTGTAAGTAACATAGATGCAAAAATCAAAAATTTTTTCATTTTAATGAGTTTAGATTATAATAATAAGAGTAGAGCTGCAGCGCCGCCACCAGCTTCACCGCCCTCATAAAAACCGACACATCTATCTCTTGAAGAAGATGAACCATTGTATGATGACCAAACTTTACCACCTTCATAGAAACCAACACATCTATCTCTTGAAGATGATGATCCATTATAAGAAGTCCATATTTTTCCATTCTCATAAAATCCTATACATCGATCCCTTGAAGAAGAAGATCCATTGTACGAAGTCCATATTTTTCCACCTTCATAAAAGCCAACACATCTATCCTTAGATGAAGAAGATCCATTGTATGAAGTCCATATTTTCCCACCTTCATAAAAACCAACACATCTATCCTTAGATGAAGAAGATCCGTTGTATGAAGTCCACACTCTGCTCTGCGAATTCGCAAAACTAAACGTTAGGAACATACTTGCTAAAATCAATAAATTTTTCATTTTATTTATTTTAAATTAAGTTCTTACTCTTAAGGATTTTCAGAATACTCCCTGTTTTTAGCGTGGTTTTCTTGTCTCCACTTTATTAAACTGTCACTTTAGGTGGTCAACCTGCCTTTGACCGCTATTTCTGTTTAACTTTCCAATAACTGGTTTACACACGAAACTAAGTATCGCTTGTACAGCTAATTGATATGGATTGGCCAAACTTTGTTTCGTTTTTTATTTCAGTTCAATATAAAGATTATTTATTATAAATCATCAAAGGACCATCTAATTCGTTGTTAGCTTTTTGCACATATATCAGTTGATAAGCCCCCTTGCGTCCTAATAATTTTTATATTGTAAATCGACTCACTTTATTACGACAATTTACATGACACTTACAATGCAATTCATCAATTTTGTAATAAACAGCTGATATTTAAGTAGTTATATTGAAACTGGGAAACTACCCATTTAAAATTCTTTTAATCAAGCCCAAATTCTTATAATCCAGTACCGCTTCAGACATTGAATTAATACTATCAACAATCAATGTTCGCTTTTCGGGATCATCCCATAACTGCTGCAATGGAAGCATGTTTACTTTTACAAAAAACAAACAAATATCGCCTCCAATCCCAACTGTTGTTTGGGTTTAAGCTGAAAAAACAAAAGTTCTGTACAATGAAATAGAAAACTTTTTTTGGACGAAAATCTGATTATAATAAAAAAAAATTATTATAACTTTAAAAAAAATAATTATGACTTCATACTTAAACTATTGTACGAAATTATTAATGATAACGGTAATTTTAATTTCCTGTACTAAAAATGACGAAAATTTAGTTAGTACAATTGGGAAAGGATCTTTTATTTTTCAAACAGAAAAATTTGAAGGTGGAATTTGCACGAAAACCCCCTCTTCACAAAATTTAGCAAATGAATATGATGTAAGTATAAATTGTCCTCCAGGAAATGCGGTGATTATATATAATATGCCTAAGAATTCGAGTGGTAGTTATACAATTTATGATCCTATGTCAAGTTCAGTCCTTGGATCAAATAAACCTTGGTTAGCAGTTATATTTCAACCAAATACAACATTTTATAACCTTGGTATAGGTTTACCAAATAGTTCTACAGGAACAATCACAAAAACAGGTCCAAATTCTTTTACCTTTAATTGCCAGGTATATTACCAATCAAATCCTTCAAAAAAATATACTGTTTCTGGACAAGGCACTTATTAAGAATTAAGTTTGAGTATATGTTTAAATTGAAGTATCAGCCACAGTCGACAAAAAATAAGGATTAAATTCTTTTCCCAAAGAATTTAATCCTTACACGCTTGAAATGTGCCATTTGTAATTAATACATAAGATCCAACATTTCCATCTTTAAATAATCTACCACTAAAAGTTCCAGTAATCAAGTCGTTTGATATACTGGTAATTGTTATATCAGCGTAACAACCAGGATAAGAATTAGCATAGCCTGACCCAGTAGAACCACTTAACGGTAGCCACCCCATTACTAAGGTTTTATCATCAAAATGATAAGTGCCCTTAGATTTTGTGGGTAATGATATCATTAATCTGTCTGGCTGTAATGAAGAACCTGTAAATATATCAATATCTAATTTATTATTGTATGCGTATGTCTTAAATGTACATAGGTAGGAAAACCCACCGCAATAACCTTTTTCTTCATATTTTTTGCTGTTCACATTAAATGAATAGGACCTCATCCCATCATCTGATGATTCATTTGTCTTCTTACAAGAACAAAAAATTAGTAAGGCAAGGATGAAAAATAAATATTTCATTTTTTAGATTTATGATATGATCCAACTCAACATTACAAAAACTCTAACCTACTAGAGAAATTTTAATAACGATGGGAGGGGCATCGTTATTAAAATCTATATGCAGTTTGATTAAAATCTATATGCAGTTTTAATACCAACAGAAGATAGACTTCCTCCCTCACCAAATGAAGTAGAAGTATAATTTAGAATTACATCCATTTTAGATGCTCTAATACCAAATTGTGGACTAAACGTAAACCCTGACATACTTGAACCATAATTACCATACCCAAGAGCAGCGCCACCCAAAAATTTCCCGGAAACAGCTCTACCGCCAACTAAAAATGGGATAAAAGTAAAACCATCAGATTTTTCAGAATATCCAAAACCGTAATCTACGGTCTTTCCCAAAAATTGTTGAACACCCGTTTGAGCAAAAACCTCAAATATTTCAGAAGCAGGATATACCATAGTAAACTCTGCCCCTAAACCTAAAGAGGCTGCATCTCCTAGAAAACCTAGAGGCAAGGATACTGATGGCCCTAATCCAAATTTGACGGATTTTTGAGCGATAGAAGAAATTGAACAGATTGACATAAAAAAAATTGTAATAGCAACCATTTTTTTCATAAAAAATAGAATTTAATTTACTCTTACTCGTATGGCTTTTCAGAATACGCCCCGTTTGAATAGTTGCTGGACTCTAGATTTAAAAAAATAATATAAATATATACAATAATAATTGAATAGTTTAAAAATTGAATATAAAATAATTTCTATTTGATTAATTATTAAAAAAAACCGTCCGGTCCGCAAAAGCACTTAACTTTCAATGAGTTAGGGGCTTTTTTGTGGACTTTAACTTATTCTGGAAGCAGTTTAAAATAAGTAGGTACAAATTTCTTGTTACGTACCTTCCCTTGCACCTTAGCCTTTCTAATGGCGTTACAAAAGCCTTCATCTGCATGCGCATCACCAAAGTCATCTATACCCGCTTTGTCCACAAAATAGAGTTTGCCATTCATTTTAACGGCAAGCGTACAGCCTTTCCCTTTCATATTAAATTGACATTGACCACAAGCAGCATCAACCATTAAAACTTTTTTATTCGGATCTAATTTTGAAAAAGTTGAATCTTGAGAAAAAGCACTAAGACTCATAATGCTAAACACAAAATAGAAAAGCTTACGTTTCATAATTATTTATTTATAATTTCTTTAATGATACCTAAATTCTTATAATCCAGTACCGCATCAGACATGGAATTAATACTATCAACAATCAATGTTCGCTTTTCGGGATCATCCCATAACTGCTGCAATGGAAGCATGTTTACTTTTACAAAAAACAAACAAATATCGCCTCCAATCCCAACTGTTGTTTGGGTTT
>JBIKIS010000034.1:0-16923 GCA_044361485.1 Sediminibacterium sp. | reverse complement strand
AGCATCTCTATGTGTTTTTGCCAAAATACTAGCAGCTGCAATCGATGCATATTTTCCATCTCCTTTTATAATGCAAGTGTGTGGTAAATTTTTATAGGGCTTAAAACGGTTGCCATCTACAATTAAAAATTTTGGCTTTTTTTTGAGCGCAGCTATTGCCAAGTGCATCGCTTTTATAGATGCTTGTAAAATATTAATCTCATCAATTTCAATATTTGATACACTTGCAACGGCCCATGCAATGGCTTCTTTTTCGATGATGGGTTTTAAAATGGCTCTATTTTTTTCGGTTAACTTTTTACTATCATTTAAAAGTGGGTGGTAAAAATCAGATGGTAAAATAACAGCTGCTGCAAATACCGGTCCTGCATAACAGCCCCTGCCGGCTTCGTCAAGCCCTGCTTCTAATAGCGCTGTTTGATAGTTGTTCAGTAACATGGTTTATTGTTTCCACAATTTGATGCAAAATAGGTAAAAAATAACACGCTTCTAATTGCTACCTTTGTACTCAAATTTTGGTGCCATTTAAATCTCTATTCATGCATGCTGCAAATCGTTCCAATAAATTAGTAGCCACCTGGCTTTTAGTGGGTGTGGTTATGACGGTCTTTCAATTTGTGCTTGGTGGCGTTACCCGTTTAACAGGCAGTGGACTTTCTATTACAGAATGGGAAGTGATAACCGGAGCTCTTCCGCCACTTTCAGAGCAGGCATGGCTTATTGAGTTTGAGAAATACAAACAAACGTCACAGTTTCAATTATTGAATTTTGAGTTTGATTTAGAAAATTTCAAATACATATTTTTTTGGGAATGGTTTCACCGTTTATGGGCAAGAATTATTGGTCTTGTTTTTGCAGGTGGTTTTATTTGGTTTTTAGTAGCTAAGCATTTTAAAAAAGAAATGATTAAACTACTGATGGTGCTCTTTTTTTTAGGCATCATGCAAGGAGCTATTGGTTGGATTATGGTAGCGAGTGGGCTAGAAGGTGACGCCGTGTATGTGAAGCCTACACGCCTTGCACTACATTTTATTTTTGCATTAGGATTATTATCTTATACATTTTGGTTTGCACTGCAACTCAGTGTTCCAAAAACTGAGTTGCAAATTCCTGCTGGTATGCATGAGGCGGTTAAAAAAGCCAAATCATTTAATTTGCTCATACTCGCTCTACTTGTGCTACAACTCATGTATGGCGCCCTTATGGCGGGTCACAAAGCTGCCATGGTTGCACCTACTTGGCCAACCATCAATGGCGACTATGTGCCTAGTAATTTATTTTCCGACCCTAACTTTTTCTTAAACTTCATTGAAAACAAAATACTCGTGCATTTCATGCACCGTGGTATCGCCTATATTTTGTTGGCGCTTGTAATTTATTGGACGCTGCAACTATTTCGCATTAACGGCGGTTCATTTTTTAACCGTATTAAAATACTTCCCATTTTACTTATTGTCTTACAAGTGTTGCTTGGTATTGCAAGTTTACTTTATGCGCGCAGTATTATTCCTGGGGTATGGGGTATTTTTGAATGGATGGCACAAATACACCAACTAGTGGGGATGAGTTTGCTACTTAGTTTAGTAGCTACTTATTACGTGATGCGGGCACAAACAAAGTAAAATAGTTGGGTAATACTTTTATCGAAAGTGTTTGATCAGTAGCCGCTGCTTCGCCATCTATATGTAAGGGCGCAAGTTTTGGATTGCTAATTTCTAAGCTCGGCGTTTGAAAGTATAGAATGTTTTTGTGCTCCATATCCTGGACAAGCTGTTCCATTTTATTATTACCACTCAATTGTTTTAATATGGCGTAAGGTAGTTTTACTTTATGCATTTTTTGTACCACAATAACATCTAGTAATCCGTCATTTAGTTTTGCCTGTGGAGCAATGGTTACGTTGTTACCAAATTGATTGCTATTGGCAACACTAATTAAAAATGCATCTGTAAAAAAACCAAAGTCGGGCAGTTTTATTTCAAAACCATAGGGTTGTGCTTTAAAAAATTGCAATAAACTTTCTTTGGTGTAATTAAATAACCCGCGCTTTGCTTTACGTGCAAAATTATGCGCTACTTGTGCGTCAAATCCAAGTCCGCTTAGCATGCATGAGAATTTGTCATTAATGGTAAATGCATCTATCGCCATGGTATGGCCATCAATAATAACTTGTAATGCCCTTTTTATTTTTGTTGGTATGCCAGCGGCCCTTGCAAGTCCATTGCCTGAACCAACAGGTAAAATGCCAAAACGCAAACGCAGTTCGGCAAAGGCTTGCACCACCTGATTGACAGACCCGTCACCTCCAACAATAATGATATCAGTAATTCTTTTGGCAACAATTTGTTCTTTGAGAACGGCATAGTTACCAGCTGCGTTGGTGTACTCAATCTCAAAAGATATTTCTGCTGCATCTAATTTTTGGGTCAGAAATGCAATGAGTTTTTCTTTTGTGCGCGTCCCTGAAATAGGGTTCACTAAAAATAGTAGCTTACGCTTTGTCATACTTACCATTTAATGAGCGCACTAGCCCAAGTAAATCCACTTCCAAATGCCGCTAAACAAACAAGATCTCCTTCTTTTATTAAATTTTTCTCATACGCTTCACATAGTGCAATAGGAACAGATGCTGCCGTTGTATTACCGTACTGCATAATATTATTGTACACCTGATCGTCTCTAAGCCCTAATTTTTGCTGTACAAATTGAGCTATGCGCAAATTGGCCTGGTGCGGTATCAGCATATTTAAATCGGAAGGTGCATAACCATTTGTTTGTAAAGCTTCTACTATTACTTCCGGAAATTTAACGATTGCTTTTTTAAATACTGATGGGCCATCCATGAATGGAAAGTTTTCTGCGTTGTCAATCATTTTATGACTGAGAAACATTTCTCCAATAGGCGCTTCGTCAAAAGTTGCATAATTACCCCAATGATTGGCGTGTGTGCCAGGGTTGTACATGGCTAAAATTTCTGCAGCAGCACCATCACTGTGTAAGTGCGCGCTTAAAATTCCTTGGCCCTCACTCGTTGCGGGTTGCAACACAACAGCGCCGGCACCATCGCCAAAAATAACAGAAACGTTACGGCCTCTTGTGCTAAAATCTAGTCCAAAAGAATGTTTCTCACTTCCTATCACAAGTATGTTTTTGTACATACCCGTTTTAATAAATTGATCAGCAACACTCAGTGCATATACAAATCCACTGCACTGATTTCTAATATCAAGCGCACCAATTTCTTTCATACCCATGGCTCTTTGTACCAGTACGCCGCAGCCCGGAAAATAATAATCGGGAGAAAGGGTTGCAAATATGATAAAGTCAATTTCTTCGGCAGTAGTGCCGGCTCGTTCGATGGCAATTTTTGCCGCTTCCACCGCCATAGTCGTAGTGGTTTCCTCAGTACGGTGTGCATACCTTCTTTCCTCGATACCAGTTCTTTCAACAATCCATTCGTTGCTGGTTTCCATATAGGCAGTGAGGTCTTGATTGGTCACTACATGAGAAGGCAAATATTTTCCAATACCCGCAATTTTACTACTTAGCATATTTTACTTTTTTAGCTTCATTATTTGTTCCAAAAATAAAGCGGTTTCTTTTTCTACTGTTACAATATCATTAGACTGAATAGGTGAAGCGAGTACATGATTTCCTGCTTCCGGAACAGCCACCATTCTTTTTAAATTTGCAGGGGTAGATACCGCTTCAAACATTTCTTTCATGGCTGATACTTTTACAACAGGGTCCTGATTTTTTTCATCCTTAAAATAATAAAGCGTTAGTAGCGGACATTTAATTTTATTAAAATGACTCGGAATCATAGTGGTTTCCAATAATTCTTGTAATTCAACCACGGCCTCTAATCTATAATGGTCGTTCCAATATTTTTTATAATTATCTGGTTTGTTTTTAATAATATTTTCTTTTCCGCCTATCACCATTCTTGCAATTTGCAGGCCCCATGGGTTATTACTTAAAAAGGCACTTGGATTGTTAATGGCAATATTTGGAGAATATAAAATCAGTCCGGACACATCTTCAAAATTAGAGGCTAGTTCAAGTGCTACCGTGCCACCAGTAGACGTTCCCATTAAAATTACTTTATCACCTAGTTGTTTACCAATGGCATAGGCTTCCTTTGCAGATTCCCACAAACTAGTGGCGGTCATATTTATAAGTGGATCGATGGTATCAATGCCATGTTCCGATAATCTTGCGAGGTACATATTGCAACCAAACTGCCCCGCAATATTTTTATGAACAGGATTGCCTTCTTCCTGACTGGCACTAAAGCCATGCAAATACACAATCACATAAGGTGTTTTTGCTTTGGTACTATCATTGGCCCAAACAATACGCGCTTCATTGTCAGGTTTTACTTTGTGAGCCGCTTCTTTAGAACGTATAAATGCTTCCAGTGCTGCTGGATCCGAAGGAACTTGTATTAAGTTATTGTTATAATTGGGGGCTGCCGGCTTAGGGCCTAAAAAATAAACAATGGCGAGCACAGCAACGAGTGCAGCTATAATTTTGAGGAAACGTTTCATAGGCAAATTTATAGGCGTAAATATCTTGTTTTAGCCTGATATTAGGGTAAACTAAGCGTTAATTATTGGCATTCTAGCCCATCCTTTGCTTTTCCCGCGCTTCTTAGGCTATAAATCCTTACCTTTGCAGCCTTAAAAAAGCACATGGAAATAAGAAACATCGCCATTATTGCGCACGTTGACCACGGTAAAACCACCCTGGTTGATAAAATTTTACACGCAACAAAGGTGTTCAGAGACAATCAAGAAACAGGTGAACTGATCATGGATAGCAACGAGCTAGAACGTGAGCGTGGTATCACCATCTTAAGTAAAAATGCATCCGTAACTTATAAGGGCGTAAAAATTAACGTTATCGACACTCCAGGTCACTCGGATTTTGGTGGTGAAGTAGAGCGTGTATTAAAAATGGCTGATGGCGTTTGCTTGTTAGTAGATGCTTTTGAAGGGCCGATGCCTCAAACAAGATTTGTATTACAAAAAGCGCTTCAATTAAATTTAAAGCCCATTGTAATTATCAATAAGGTAGATAAGCCAAACTGTCGTCCTGACGAAGTGCATGACGCTGTATTTGAATTATTCTTTAACCTAGATGCTACCGAAGAGCAATTAGATTTCCCTACTTTTTATGGTAGCGGTAAAAATGGTTGGTTCAACGATAGCTTAACGCCTTGCGAAAATATTGATCCATTACTTGATGGTATCTTAAAATTTGTGCCGCCACCAAATGCAAAAACAGGTGCTACACAAATGCAAATTACATCACTTGATTATTCTACATTCCTTGGCCGTATTGCCATTGGAAAAGTAGAGCGTGGTGTAATTAAAGAAGGCCAAAACGTAGTACTAGTGCAGGCCGACGGCTCTATCAAGAAAAATAAAGTGAAAGAGTTATATGTGTTTGAAGGCATGGGTAAGCGTAAAGTAACAGAAGTTGTTTCTGGTGATTTATGTGCTGTTGTTGGATTAGAAGAGTTTAACATTGGTGATACTATTGCTGATCCTGAAACGCCTGAAGCTTTACCAGTTATTAGCGTAGACGAGCCTACAATGAGTATGACATTTAGTATCAACAACTCACCATTCTTTGGTAAAGAAGGAAAGTTTGTTACTTCTCGTCACATTCGTGATCGTCTGATGAAAGAAACAGAAAAAAACTTAGCACTTCGTGTAGAAGAAACAGATAGTGCGGATAGCTTTTTAGTATACGGCCGTGGTATCTTACACTTAGGTGTACTTGTAGAAACGATGCGTAGAGAAGGGTACGAGTTAACAGTGGGAAATCCGCAGGTACTTGTAAAAGAAATCGACGGCAAAAAGCATGAACCTTTTGAAATATTAGTAGTAGATGTGCCTTCTGAATTTAGTGGTAAGGCCATCGACCTAGTAACACAAAAGAAAGGTGAAATGCTCGTGATGGAATCTAAAGGCGATATGCAACACCTAGAGTTTGATATTCCTTCTAGAGGTCTTATTGGTCTTCGTTCTCAAATGCTAACACAAACGGCTGGTGAAGCTGTAATGGCGCACCGCTTTAATGAATATAAGCCTTGGAAAGGACCTATTCCTGGTCGTAACAATGGTGTGCTTATTGCTAAGTTTGGTGGAACAACCACTGCTTACTCAATTGATAAGTTACAGGACAGAGGACGTTTCTTTATCGAGCCAGGTGAAGAAGTATACATTGGGCAGGTATTGGCAGAGCACATTAAGCCAGGTGATTTAAATATCAATGCTGTGGAAATGAAAAAGCTTACCAACCACCGCGCAAGTGGATCTGATGATAGCGTTCGTATTACTCCAAAAACACAATTCACCCTAGAAGAGTGTATGGAGTATATCCAACAAGATGAGTGTATTGAAGTAACCCCTAAATCTGTAAGAATGCGTAAAACGCATTTAGATGAAAACGACCGTAAAAACGCGTCAAGATCTAACGGGTAATCTTTAAAAGTTATATCGTAAAAAGGCCTCCGCTTGCGGAGGCCTTTTTTATGCAAAAAATTTTCGCGCAACAAATCAAGCACTGTTGATCTACGTACAACAATCAAGCGCAACATGCTACACCCGACTTTTACAAAATAATATTTACTTATTAAGCGTATCCCACAACAAATCTTTCAGCGCACTTAATCCTGTGTTAGTCACAGAAGAAATAAATACGTGTGGTACATTTTTTGGAAGTTCTTTTGCGATTGCTTCTTTTAATTCATCGTCAAGCATATCAGATTTACTAATCGCTATAATAAAATCTTTTTGAAGCATGTCGGGATTGTACTGCTCTAATTCGTTGCGTAAAATATCAAATTCTTTTTTGTGATCGTTGCTATCGGCAGGGATCATAAAAAGTAAAATGGCATTGCGCTCAATATGCCTTAGAAACCTGTGCCCTAGGCCTTTTCCTTCGGCGGCACCTTCAATAATACCTGGTAAATCGGCAATACAAAAAGAGCGTGAGTCTCTATATTCTACCATGCCAAGTTGTGGCGTTAGGGTGGTAAATGCGTAGTTGGCAATTTTAGGCGTAGCAGCAGTAATCGATGATAGTAGCGTTGATTTTCCAGCATTGGGGAATCCAACAAGACCTACATCGGCAAGTACTTTTAATTCTAAATATTTATAACCTTCAGATCCTTCTTCTCCGGGTTGTGCGTGCTCAGGTACTTGGTTGGTAGGGGTTGCAAAATTACTATTACCCAGTCCACCTCTTCCGCCCTTTAACCAAATAATTTCCTGACCGTCGTATAAAATTTCGGCTTCAATATTGCCTGTTTCTTCGTCTTTTGCGATGGTCCCTAGTGGCACTTCAAGTATAATATCTTTTCCATCATGACCGGTGCAATTGTTTTTACTACCGCCTTCACCGTGTTCTGCTAATACGTTTTTAAAATAGCGCATGTGAAGCAGCGTCCAAAGCTGCGCGTTGCCTCTTAATATGATATGGCCACCTCTACCACCGTCGCCACCATCGGGTCCACCTTTTGCCGTGAGTTTATTGCGCATAAAGTGTCTTGCACCAGCGCCACCATGGCCACTGCGGCAAAAAATTCGGATGTAGTCAATAAAATTATTTCTTTCAGACACTATTTTCGTGCAACACGTATTTTGTTAGAGTACAAAGGTACAAGGTTATACGGTTAACCCGCCTACTAATATGGTTACCATATTTTCTTCTAATGCGGCTGCCGTAATTTTTTGTTTAGAACGGTGCCAACTTTCAATGCCACTAATAGCGTGTAATAAAATGAGCACGGCTGTTGGTGCATCAATAGGCTTGATCTCTTTGTTTTTAATACCCGTTTCAATAATTGCAGCTAAGCGTTTGCGGTATATGCGGCGCTGGTTTTGAAAATTAGAAAGGTAAGGATCGTTTAAATGTTTCCATTCTCTATCGCTCACATACACTTCTTCATAACTATTGACCATTTCAACAATATGAAAACGAAGTATTTTTTCAATTTTCTGAATCGCAGGTATTGGTTCCGATTCTATTTCATCTAACTTTTGTAAGAAACGGTTGGCGACACTAAAACATAGTTCGTGTAGTAGCTCTGTTTTAGATTTAATGTGATTGTATAAGCTAGCTGCTTCCACACCTACCGATTCGGCTAGGTCGCGCATGCTAGCTGCTTTAAAGCCCTTTTCTCTAAATAAAATAGCTGCTTTACTAACGATTACGTCTTTACGGGTCGTGTTTTTTTCTGTTTTTATCCTTGCCATATGCTTGCGTTTGAGCTAACATACGTTAGCGGTTTATGCTAAGTTATTGGTTTTTTGCGTTAGTTTTCCCATTTGCACCCAAAAAGCCTATTTTCGCACCCGTAATAAATCAAATTATATGTCTTTAGTTGTAGTAGGTTCAATGGCATTTGATGCCATCGAAACACCTTTTGGAAAAAGTGATCGAATCATTGGTGGTGCGGGTACTTATATTGCCTGGTGTGCTTCCAATTTTACCCCAGTAAAACAAATTTCTGTGGTAGGTGGTGATTTTCCAGAATCTGAACTTGCGGCGCTTACTGCTCGTGGAGTAGATTTAGAAGGTGTGCAAATTAAAAAAGACGAAAAAACATTTTTTTGGAGTGGCCGTTACCACATGGATATGAATTCACGTGATACGCTTGAAACACAATTAAATGTGCTTGAAAATTTTGTACCAGTTGTACCAGATAGTTTTCAGGACTGCGAATTTTTGATGCTGGGTAATTTAGTGCCTAGTGTGCAAAGTAGTGTAATCAAGCAATTAAAAAACCGTCCAAAGCTCATTGTCATGGATACCATGAACTTTTGGATGGAAATTATGATGGATGATTTATTACACACCATTAGTCTTGTTGATGTATTGATGGTGAATGATAGTGAAGCGCGTCAATTAAGTGGTGAGTATAGCCTTGTTAAAGCGGCTAAAAAAATTATGGCAATGGGTCCTAAATATTTGATCATTAAAAAAGGAGAGCACGGTGCTCTTTTATTCCATGAAGATCAAGTGTTTTTTGCACCAGCGCTTCCATTAGAAGAAGTGTTTGATCCAACAGGAGCTGGAGATACTTTTGCTGGTGGCTTTATTGGTCACATCGTTCGCACCAAAGACATTTCTTTTGAAAACATGAAAACAGCTATTATAGTGGGTTCTGCCATGGCTTCTTATTGTGTAGAAAAGTTTGGTACCGAGCGTTTGAGAGAAATTAGCAAGGCCGATATTAGCGACCGTATCGCTGAATTTGTAGACCTTGTAAACTTTGATATCAAGCTCGTAGTTTAATAGCGCTCAAAATATTTTGGCGTTGTATTCAAATGCCCCTAATTTTACATCCGAACATGAGAAAATCGAAACATACAAAACGTATCAAAAAACCACTCTAACCAGGGAGGTGCTTCGTTTTGTAATGTATAAACATACGCAAGAGGCCTTCCCAAATGGGAGGGTCTTTTTTTTAATTATAAAGAAACAAAAACAAAAAAATGAAAGTAGCAGTCGTAGGGGCAACTGGCCTGGTAGGTACAAAAATGTTACAAGTACTTGCCGAACGTAATTTTCCTGTCACTGAAATCGTACCAGTAGCATCTGAAAGATCTGTTGGTAAAGAAGTACAGTTTAAAGGTAAAGCGTATAAGGTGGTAAGTATGGAAGATGGTATCGCTGCCAAACCTGCTGTTGCTATATTTTCGGCGGGTGGAAGTACCTCACTCGAGTGGGCTCCCAAATATGCAGCTGCTGGCATTCGCGTGATTGATAATTCTTCTGCGTGGCGCATGGATCCAACAAAAAAATTAGTGGTTCCAGAAGTCAATGCTTCTGTATTAACAGCGGAGGATTATATCATTGCAAATCCCAATTGTTCTACCATTCAAATGGTGGTGGCCCTTCAGCCATTGCACGAGAAATATAAAATTAAGCGTGTTGTTGTAAGTACCTACCAAAGTGTTACCGGAACTGGTAAACAAGCCGTTGATCAGCTTTTTAATGAGCGCGCAGGTAAGGAAACTGAAATGGCCTATAAGTATCAAATTGATTTAAATGTAATTCCTCAAATCGATGTTTTCCTAGATAATGGTTATACCAAAGAGGAAATGAAAATGGTGAAAGAAACTTGTAAAATAATGCAAGATGACAGCATTAAAGTAACGGCTACCACTGTGCGTATTCCAGTAGTGGGTGGACACAGCGAGAGCGTGAACGTAGAATTTGAAAACGAATATGATTTAGCGGAAGTAACGGCTTTATTAGCTGCAGCGCCTGGTGTTGTGGTTCAACAAAATGACAATGAACAACTTTATCCAATGCCATTATGGGCACATGAAAAAGATGAAGTGTTTGTAGGAAGATTACGTAGAGATGAAACGCAACCTAAAACATTAAACATGTGGGTGGTTAGTGATAACCTACGTAAGGGTGCTGCTACCAATGCGGTACAAATTGCCGAATACCTTACGAGCGTAGGTATTTTAGCTTCTTAAAGTTAAGCTATTAAGCTTAGGCCTCCTGGGCTTCGTTTAAAAATGAAATGAGTGGTTGTAAATATTCAAATGCTTTTGTTAGCTGCGTTGCAAGGTTTTTATCTTGTAACGCAGTATCGCTAAGCGGAGCGGTAGCCACCCAACTTTTAAGTTTTATATACGTAATAGCAGGGTTCTCTTTTTCATAACCTTTTGGTTCTCTCACCAAACTCATGCCCTCCGAAAAATCAAGTCCACCATACTGCGCTACAAACTTTTTGTTTTGTACAATCTTTAAAAATTCGGCGTAATTGTAATCTATTTCTTGTCTTATTTTTCCAACTATCTTCGCACCCGGCATATACAGTCCACCACCTACAAAACTCTTGCCTCCTGGTTCCAAGTGAATATAGTAACCTGCTGCCAAAGATTTTTTTCCTCCGGCTTTGATGCTAGCACCCATATTGTTTTTATAAGGCGCTTTGTTTTTACTAAAACGTACGTCTCTGTTAATTCTAAACACACATTCTTTGGGTTGTAATAGTGCAATAGCGGGTTCTTTTTTGCCAAACTGCGCAATCACTTGTCCCGTAAGGCTTGCAAAATCTAATTTAGCGGCTTCGTACTGTTTACGGTTTGCATCAAACCATGCTTTATTGTTGTTTTTATCTAGTTTTTTTAAAAACTGTAAAGTGCTAGCTGCAAGCATGGTTACTTTTTTGAAGATTCAATTAACTGAATAAATTCTGCTTCCGAAATAATATGAATGGTGTTAATTTTTTTGGCTTTTTCTAGCTTGCTACCTGCGTCTTCACCTACTACTAAATAATTTAATTTACTACTTACACCACTCGCAATTACACCTCCCAGATCGGCGGCCATTTGCTCTGCAGCACTGCGTTTGAGGGTAGGGAGGGTACCTGTAAATAAAAAGGTTTGACCCGTTAATGAACTCCCAACTGGCGCAGCTTTTTTCTGATTTTTTAAATCGAGACCTACTGCTTCAAGCTTATGTAAGAGTTCAATATTTTTTTTATCAGCAAAAAAGTCAACAATACTTTTAGCGACTTTAACACCCACGTCTTCTAAGGCCAATAAATCTTCTTCCGTTTTTGAAGTAAAATCTAGTAAGTGATCTACGGCGTTGGCTAATGTTTTTGCTGTTGTTTCTCCAATAAACCGGATGCCTAAGCCATAAATTAAACGGTATAGTGGTTGTTTTTTAGAAGCTTCGAGTGCTGCTCGTAAATTTTCTATACTTTTTTTACCAAAACCTTCCAATATACCAATGCGTTCAAAATCTAAACTGTAAATACTTGGTACATCTGTAATAAGCCCTAGCTCGTAAAATTTGCGCACGTTCGATTCTCCAAAGCTTTTAATATCGAGTGCGTCTTTAGATACAAAGTGTATTATTTTTTCTACTACCTGTGCTTCACATGTGCTGCTATTACAACGCCACACGGCTTCTGTTTCTTCTTTGCTTAAAGGCGCATTGCAAGCAGGGCAATGGGTTGGAAAAACAATAGTTTGTTCGCTTCCATCTCTTAATTCTGGTAACGATTTTACAATTTGAGGAATCACGTCACCGGCTCTTTCAATTAAAACAGTGTCCCCAATTTTTAAATCTTTTTCTTTAATATATTCTTCGTTGTGTACCGAAATACTTGATACGGTTACACCACCTACACTTACGGATTGCAGTTTGGCCACGGGCGTAACGGCGCCGGTACGACCTACCTGAAACTCAATGCTGGTAAGCTTTGTAGAAGCCTGTCTTGCTTTAAATTTAAAAGCGATCGCCCATCTTGGATGGTGCGAAGTCATGCCCATTTTTTCTTGTAATGCTATATTGTCTACTTTAATGACCATGCCGTCAATTTCGTAGGGGAGGTTATCTCTACCTGCTTCAAATGACAAGCAATAATCTACCACTGCATCAATACCAGTGACCGCTTTTTTTTCTTTTTTAGGTGATCTAAAACCTAGGTCCCAAAGCATATCAAGCATGCCACTATGGGTGGTTAAGGCAGGATGAAGCGCCTCTGTATTATCAAGTTTTGTGTAGTAACTGATGTGGTATAAAAAAGCGTCTAAATTTCGCTGTGCAACTTCACGAGGGTCCTTCATTCTAAGGGCACCAGCTGCTGCATTGCGTGGGTTGGCAAGGGGTGGCAAATTTGAAGCAGCAAGCGTGGCATTAAAACCATCAAATGCTTTTTTATGCATGATTACTTCACCTCTAATTTCTACCGTTTGAAGTCCATATATCGAAAAGTTAGCGTGTAGTGGAATCGATTTAATTTGTTTGATGTTTTGTGTGATGTCATCACCTGCTGCGCCATCACCTCTTGTGGCAGCGCGCACCAGCTGGTCATTTTCATAAATCAATGAAATGCTCGCACCATCAAATTTTGGCTCTATCGAATAATCAATGGTCTCAAGCCCAATAAAGCCCTTTGCTTTTCTGTCAAAATCAACTAAATCGGCCTCGTTATAGCTATTGTCTAAACTTAACATGGGCACCAAATGTGCCACCGTTTCAAACTGTCCATTTAAACTACTACCCACCCTTTGTGTAGGAGAATCAGGCGTTATTTCAGAAGGATTTTTTTGCTCACAGGCTTCTAATGCTTTAAATAAGCGGTCATATTCGCCATCGCTAATTAAGGGTTCATTTAAAACGTAGTAGCGGTATTCATGAAACCGTAAAACCTGCTGCAAATCCATCATTTCCTGTGTATTAAATGCCAAACGATTGTTTGTTGTAGCCTCTAATAATTGAGTGGTTAAAGCCTGTAAAATGCGCAAGTTTTCGGGTGTGAACATAGGTCTAATTTGCAGTCGTAAAGTTAATGTCTTCGCTGCTAGTTACCTATGGTTTGAAACGATTTATATACACTATTCCTAAACTTTGTATATTGCCTAACCACAAAAAAGGAACAGCCCTTGTACTTTACCCTATGAGCACAAAAAAATCAGCCCAAAATACAAGCAATGCGCAGGTAAACGATGCGGTTCAACTAGTCGTTTCCTATCCAAAAGTGCCATTAACGGTGGATTGTGTGATATTTGGTTTCGAAGAAAATAAGCTTAAAGTACTCCTCATCAAAAGTGACTTAGCCATTTACAAAGGCAAGTTTTCATTACTTGGTGACATGGTAAAGGATAATGAAGAATTAGACGACGCTGCATACCGTGTACTTCAGGAAAGAACGGGCATGAAAGATGTATACCTCGATCAAGTAAAAACATTTGGCCACCCGTCGCGTCACCCAGGTGGACGGGTTATAACGGTTGCCTATTGTTCGCTCCTCAATATCAACCACCATGCTTTAGCCATTACGGCAAATGAACTTCACTGGCATAGTGTCGAAGACCTAGAAGAAATGGCATTTGACCATAAAGAAATTGTTGATGCATGTCATGCCTGGTTGCAAAAAAGAATTCAAGAACATCCACTTGGTTTTAATTTGTTGCCAGAAAAATTTTCGCTGCGTGAACTTCAAAACTTATACGAAGCGATTTCTGGCTTAACCCTTGATAGGCGTAATTTTAGAAAAAAGTTTGCTTCTATGAAGCTCTTAATTGATATCAACGAAATTGAGCAGGATGTACCCCACAGGCCCGGAAAGCTGTATAAATTTGACTTTAAAAAGTACGAGCAAAGTAAGCGTAAGTGGGTGGGTATCGATTTTTAAAAAATAAATAGTTACTATGTTATATTCGATGACAGGATACGGTAGAGCTGAACAAACCATTGGCGACAAAACTTTTTTAGTGGAAGTACGTTCGTTAAATGGTAAGCAGTTTGATCTTCGTATCAATATTCCTGCTTTGTTAAAACCATTTGAGTTTGAAATCCGAAACATGCTTAACGAAGGTTTACAAAGAGGAAGTGTAGAATGTTTTATTACCATCAAACAAAATGGAACGGGTAAGCCTGTTTCTATTAATACCGATTTAGCAAAAGCTTATTACGAACCTGTAGCAGCACTTGCTAAAGAGCTTGGATTACCAGAAGGTGATATTTTAAGCACCTTATTAAAACTTCCAGAAGTTATTACGGCTTCTTCCGAAACCTTATCTGACACAGATTGGGAAGGGTTTCAAAAAGTATTAAAAGAGGCTATTTTTCAATTAAATGAACACCGTAAAAATGAGGGCTTGTCATTAGAAGCCGATCTCTTACTTCGTGTTAGCAATATCGAAAAGCACCAAGAGGCACTTACCATTCTTGCTCCAAAGCGCCGTATCAAAATAAAAGAAGGACTTGTTAAGTTATTAGAGGAGCAGGTTGGGAAAGAAAATTACGATGGTAACCGTTTAGAGCAGGAGCTTATTTATTATATCGAAAAAATTGATATCAGCGAAGAGCAAGTGCGTTTAAACAACCACTGTGCGTATTTTAGGTCGATACTTGCCGAAAAAGAGATTAGTAAGGGTAAAAAGCTCTCTTTTATTTTACAAGAATTTGGTCGTGAAATCAATACCACGGGTTCTAAAGCCAACGACGTTGAAATACAGCAGCTTGTAATTTTGATGAAAGATGAGTTAGAAAAAGCCAAAGAACAAATATTAAACGTTTTGTAAGATTTGTGTTTGCAAGTGTGTAATTTTATATAAAATAGATCGGTGAAAAAATATAGCTTTTTAGTGCTTTTAACAGCATACTTTGTAAGTGCCATGGTACTTTTTTCATGCAATACCATTGATGTATTCGAAAAATTCGAAAGTTTTCCAAAAAACGAGTGGCATGTATCTAAGCAACCTTCTTTTTCATTTGAAGTAAAAGACAGTTCTGCGCCTTATCATATTTATTTTGTGATCAGACACACCGATGCTTACAAGTACAATAATATTTGGGTAAACATTACTACGAAGTCGCCCCTTGGTGCTATGCAAACGCAACTTGTTAATTTAAAACTTGCCGATAACGCAAATGGGTGGTTGGGCGCTGGCATGGATGATATTTTTGATAGTAGAATAAAAATCACAAAAGCGCCTGTTGCTTTAAAAGCCGGTATATACACGTTCACCATTGCACAAGCCATGCGTGACGAACCACTTGCCGCCGTATTGAGCGCTGGTATTCGCGTAGAAAAACAAGTGCCATAAGCATGAAAATATTTAGCCCAAAATTCAATCAAAAATTAACCGCCGTAAAAGTGGTGTATTGGGCAATGCTTATTTACATGATTGCTGCACTTTTTTGGTGGTTTATTGCACTTGTAAAACAAAACGATACCCTTATTGCTGTTCAGTTACAGCAAATTGCACAAAAGCCTGGTAATACGGTTGTTCCAAAGCAAACAGCAGATCAGCTTTTAAAAATGCAGTCGCGAAAAAGGGTTCAATATATAGCAGAAGGGCTCACTTTTTTGGCGCTAATTGTGGTAGGTGCTGTGTATGTGTATAGAGCTACGCGTAGACAAATTAGAGCTTCTGTTCAACAGCAAAATTTTATGATGGCTGTTACCCACGAATTAAAAACACCAATTGCAGTAACGCAACTTAATCTAGAAACACTGCAAAAACGCAAACTAGATGCTGCGCAACAAGATAAAATGATTGCAAGCACATTACAAGAAGCCAACCGCTTAAACATGCTTTGCAATAATATTTTATTGGCTTCTCAATTAGATGGTAAAGCATATCGTGAGTCTCGTATCGAAAATAATTTATCTGATTTGGTAGAAGGATGTATCGATACATTTAAGCAGCATTACCCTTTACGCCAAGTAACCGAGCAAATAGAGCCATCGCTTTATTTGGATGGCGAAACTTTGCTACTTCAAATGCTGGTAAATAACCTGCTAGAAAATGCACATAAATATGCGCCTCAAGACACTGAAATTAAAGTGGTGCTTGGACAGTCTGGGAAACATATTAAACTAGAGGTTATTGATAGTGGAAAAGGCATCCCCGCCTCCGAAAAACTTAAAATCTTTGAAAAGTTTTACCGAATTGGCTCCGAAGCTACCCGTAATACCAAAGGCACGGGCCTAGGGCTTTATTTGTGCAAAAAAATTGCTGAAAATCACAATGCAAACATTTCTGTGACAGATAACAAACCACAAGGCAGTATTTTTGTTGTTACATTTAATAGCTAATGCCAAATACCAAAGGTTCCATATTATTAGTAGAAGACGAGGAAAACCTCCACGAAACCCTAAAGCTCAACTTGGAAATGGAAGGGTATGAGGTTACTTCTGCTTTTGACGGTGCTGTAGCCCTTAAAAAAATTTCCAACGAGTTCTTTCATTTGATAATTATGGATATCATGCTACCAGAGCTGGATGGTATTGCGGTTACAGAGGCGGTTCGTGTAGCAAACAATGAAGTACCCATTTTAATGCTAAGTGCCAAAAACGCAAGCACGGATAGGGTAATGGGGTTAAAAAAAGGCGCTGATGATTATTTAACTAAGCCTTTT
>JBIKIS010000149.1:0-5028 GCA_044361485.1 Sediminibacterium sp. | reverse complement strand
GAAAAAGTAGGCGACTTTTTTAATACGTTTTACAACCAGTATTTGCCTTTCGAATTAACGGGTGCACAAAAAAGAGTACTCAAAGAAATTAGAACCGATACTGCTAGGGGCCGTCAAATGAACCGCCTTTTACAAGGAGATGTGGGTAGTGGTAAAACCATCGTAGCGTTACTTAGTATGCTCCTTGCCGCAGACAATGGATTTCAGAGTTGCTTGATGGCGCCCACCGAAATTTTAGCGCAGCAGCATTACCAAGGACTCAGTGCTTTATTAAAAGATATGGGTGTAGAACTTGCGCTTTTGACAGGTAGTACAAAAACAGCTGCAAGAAAAAAAATCATGCAAGGTTTGCAAGATGGCACCCTACATTTTGTAGTTGGCACACACGCTGTAATTGAAGAAAAAGTTCAGTTTAAAAATTTAGGTTTTGTTGTTGTAGATGAACAGCACCGCTTTGGTGTAGCGCAGCGCGCTAAACTTTGGGAGAAGGCCGTTGTGCCGCCGCACGTACTTGTGATGACAGCAACGCCAATCCCTAGAACCCTTGCCATGACTGCTTATGGTGATCTTGACTATAGTGTCATGGATGAGTTACCGCCAGGCAGACAACCCATCACAACTGTGCACCGAAATGAAATGATGCGCGCGTCCGTTATGGATTTTGTAAAAACAGAAATTGAAAAAGGCAGACAAGCTTATTTTATTTATCCATTAATTGAAGAGAGCGAAAAACTTTCTTACGAAGATCTCATGCAAGGGTACGAACAAGTAAAAAGTTTTTTCCCGGAACCAAATTATAAAATTAGCATGGTGCATGGAAGACAACCTTCCGATCAAAAAGAAACCAACATGGCCCGCTTTGTAAATGGAGATACACAAATCATGGTAGCCACCACCGTTATTGAGGTAGGGGTGAATGTGCCAAATGCATCCGTGATGGTCATCGAAAGCTCCGAAAAATTTGGTTTATCGCAACTACATCAGTTACGGGGACGTGTAGGAAGGGGTGCCGAAAAAAGTTTTTGCGTTTTATTAACAGGTCAAAAAGTAAGCAACGATGCTAGGGAGCGCATCAAAATCATGTGTGCTACCAATGATGGGTTCCAAATTGCCGAAAAAGACTTAGAATTAAGGGGTCCTGGCGATATTGAGGGTACTAGACAAAGTGGGGCATTGAACTTTAAGCTCGCTAATATTGTTAATGACAAAGAGGTACTGGAAGTGGCTAAAATAGCAGCTGAAAAGCTAGTAGAAGAAGACCATACCCTCAATTTGGCAAAAAATTTACAATTGAAAAACTACCTTCAGTCTCAGAAATCAAGATCGGGGTGGGGAAAGATATCGTAACTTATAAATAAAAAGGATGTTGTTGCGCAGATTAGTTGGTCTTTTATTGTTTTTATTTACCGCTTCTTTTGCAGAGGTGAGCGCGCAGCAGTATCTCGAATTCGTTGAAAATAAAGGCCAGTGGCCAACTGCTATTAAATACCAAGCGCAAACCCTTGCGGGTGCATTTGCACTTCAAAATAATGGGTACCGTGTGCTCGTTCACAATCCTCAAGACCTAGCGGCATTAAACACGCACCCCCGCGAAAAAAATCACGTATCAACAATACCTGAAAATTTTGATGGTGTACTCCATTCGCATGCATACGAAGTTCGCTTTTTAAATGCCAATCCAAATCCAACAATCGTTCCTGAAAAAATACAAACCTCTTACAATAATTATTTTATTGGCAACGACTCTACTAAGTGGGCAAGTGGTTGTAAAATATATAAAGCAGTCGTCTACAAAGAAGTGTATCCTGGTATTGATATTAGGTATTACACAAACGATGCGCAATTAAAGTATGACATTATTGTACATCCTGGTGCCGACGTTTCAAAAATTGCTTTGTACATTGATGGTGCAGATGGTATCAAATTAAAAAACCGCGCACTCGAAATTAAAACAAGGGTAACCACTGTTTCCGAATTAGCACCCTACTCTTATCAATTAAAAAATGAGGGGAAAAAAGAAGTGGATTGCAACTATTCTGTAAAAGGAAATATTGTCAAATTTTCTATCGCTGGAGATTATGATAAAACACAAACATTGGTGATTGATCCTTCCATTGTGTTTTACGGCTATACCGGTAGTACAGCCGACAACTGGGGCTTTACAGCCACCTACGATCCGCAGGGCAACTTCTATGCAGGCGGCATTGTATTTGGAAGTTTTGGTACGTTTCCTGTTAGTAATGGGGCGTTTCAAACCACCTTTGCTGGTGGTGTGCCAGAAGGCGATATTGGAGCGATGGATATTGGGATTATGAAATTTGATCCTAGCGGTGTTAACAGAATGTATGCCACCTATATTGGAGGAAGAGGAAATGAGCAGCCCCATAGTTTGGTTGTGGATGCGAATGGAAATTTAATTATCGCAGGAAGAACGTCTTCAGGTAATACCTATCCCGTTAGAGGCCTTTCGACCTTTGGTCCATTAGGTGGTTTATTTGATATTGTTATTACAAAATTAAATGGGGCAGGGAGCTCCATTATTGGATCTGTGCGTATGGGTGGCACTGCCGATGATGGCGTAAATATCAGACCCAATTATTTAAAGCCACAGGTATCGGAGTCTACTAGACGAAATTATGGTGATGATGCACGCAGTGAAGTTATTGTGGATGGTGCTGGTAATATTATTTTGGCTTCCGCAACGCAGTCCGAAGATTTTCGAACAACACTCGGAAGTTTTCAAACAACGCCCGGTAAAAAAACAACCACTCGTTTTCAGGATGGCGTGCTTGTAAAAATGACTCCAAATTTAGACGCTGTTATTTTTAGTTCGTTTATTGGTGGTGATAATGATGATGCTGCTTTTGTGCTTGCCCTCAATCCAATAACAGGTTTTATTTACGTGGCAGGCGCTACCGCAAGTGCTGATTTACCCGGAAGCAAAGCAGGGGTTTTGTTTGGCACCAATCAGGGAAAAGTGGATGGCTATGTAACCATTATTAGTCCGGATGGAACAAGACAAATTGTAACTAGTTATTTTGGAACCTCAGGAGACGATATTATTTATGGGATTCAATTTGATAAATTTGGTTTCCCGTATATCATGGGTACAACAACAGTAGCTTGGCCAGTGATTAATTCTCCATTTAATAGTGGTGGTAACCAAGCATCCGGAAAACAATTTATTTCTAAACTACAACCCGATTTAACACAGTTTATTTACTCTGCTAATTTTGGTACAGCTACCGGTAGTTTACCTAATATTTCTCCAACCGCTTTTTTAGTGGATCGTTGTGAAAATGTATACGTGTCTGGTTGGGGTGGAACTTTAGCACCCGGATTTCCATCTGCAGGTACCAGAGGGCTCGCAACATTTGGAACGGGGCAATTGAGTACTACAACAGATGGTGAAGATCTTTACTTTTTTGTACTTGAAAAAAGCGCTAAAAATATTTTATACGCCACTTTTTTTGGTTCTATATCAGGTGCCAATGGGCCACTTGGTGATCACGTAGATGGCGGAACAAGTCGGTTTGATAAAAATGGAACCATCTATCAATCGGTGTGTTCCTGTCTTGGCTCTAACCCGGCTCCAGGAACCGCTTTAAGAGGCTCTGCGGGTGTTTGGTCGTCCAATAATTTATCTGCCGATCCTAGCTCTGCTAGATGTAATTTATTAGCCATCAAACTCGCTTTTAATTTGGCGGGTGTCGGCTCAGGTTTAAAAGCTTCCATCAAAGGAACTGTTAGAGATACGTCTGGTTGCGTTCCTATGACCGTTGATTTTACCGATACTTTGGCTCAAGGAAAATCATATGTATGGAATTTTGGAGATGGCTCTCCTTCCGTAACATCTACGACAGCAAAAATTGCGCATAATTTTACCAAAGTTGGCATGTTTAGAGTTTCATTGGTGGCTATCGATTCAAGTACCTGTAACGTTGCAGATACCACCTACATAAACATGAATGTGCGAAATGATAATGCTACCTTGTCATTTGATTTTGCTAAAGTTCCACCTTGTGATCAATTGGTTTTTGAATTTAATAACACAAGTACAGGTCCTTCGTCTAAACCTTTTTCCAATAAAAGTTTTACTTGGGATTTTGGAGATGGAACAAAACTCGCTGCCGGAACAGGTATCATTAGACACACATACGCTGTGGGTGGGGCCTACAATGTAAAGCTCACATTAAATGATACTAATTATTGCAATAGCCCAGACAGCTTAATAAAACAAATAAGCTTAGCGCCAAATGTTATTGCTAATTTTACTTTGCCACCAGCTGCATGTGCACCGTTTAATGCTAGCTTTAGAAATACATCTACTGCAGGACAACAGTTTTTCTGGAACTTTGGCGACGGTGGAACTTCTACACAAACCAATCCTTCTCACACTTTTACTAGGCCTGGCACCTATGCTGTTCAGTTAATTGCGGTGGATGCAAATACGTGTAATAAACGAGATACTATTATTAAAAATCTTGTAGTTGTTAACAAACCCACAGCTGCATTTATGTATTCTCCAAATCCTTCAAGGCCCAATACACCGGTGCAATTTACAAACGCATCTTTAGGTGCCGTAACGTATAAATGGATTTTTGGTGATGGTAATTCGTTTGCAACTTCAAAAAGAGATACTACCATTTCTTATCAGTACCAAAAAACGGGCAGTTACAATGCTTGTTTAGTTGCTACAAATGCAACGGGATGTTCCGATACAACCTGTATTCAAATTGATGCAACTGTAGAAGTAGGGTATAGTGTTCCATCGGCATTTTCACCAAATGGTGATGGTGTCAATGACCGGGTATTTATTAGAGGATTTGGAATTTCGAAAGTGAGTTTCCAAATATTTAATAGATGGGGTGAACTTGTTTTTGCATCCTCAGATATAAATACCGGTTGGGATGGATATTTTAAAGGAAAATTACAGGCGCAAGATGTGTATCATTATAGTGCAGTAGTTGAATTTTATACTGGAGAAAAATTAGCTAAAAAAGGAGATATTACACTACTCAGATAGCC
>JBIKIS010000033.1:0-17016 GCA_044361485.1 Sediminibacterium sp. | reverse complement strand
AATCACAACTTAGGGAACCATTGGTTAGTGGTAATAAAAATTACCGCCAAGTAACCGAAGACATTGTTCGCCCTATCGAAGCCAAACCAACAAGGTTATGGTACATCGGATTCTTCATTGCTGTTGCGCTTTTATTATTTGGTGTGTACAGTGTTTATCGTGAGGTTACTTATGGTATTGGAGAGTGGAACTTGAACAAAACAGTGGGTTGGGGATGGGATATCACCAACTTCGTATGGTGGGTAGGTATTGGTCACGCTGGTACCCTTATCTCTGCAATCTTGCTTCTATTCCGTCAAGGATGGAGAACAGGTGTAAACCGTGCTGCAGAAGCGATGACTATTTTCGCTGTAATGTGTGCGGGTCAGTTCCCTATCTTCCACATGGGTCGTGTTTGGATGGCATTTTTTGTACTTCCTTACCCTAACACACGTGGTCCATTATGGGTGAATTTTAACTCACCACTTTTATGGGACGTATTTGCAATCTCTACTTATTTCACAGTATCCTTATTATTCTGGTATTCTGGTCTAATTCCAGATTTTGCAACTGTTCGTGATAGAGCTTTTACAAAATTACGTAAGCGTTTATATGGCCTTGCTTCATTTGGTTGGACAGGTTCTACTAAGCACTGGCAGCGTCATGAGAGTTTATCTTTAGTACTTGCAGGTTTATCTACACCACTTGTATTATCGGTACACACGATTGTATCTTTTGACTTCGCAACTTCAGTAATTCCTGGTTGGCATACCACTATCTTCCCTCCGTATTTCGTTGCGGGTGCGATCTTCTCTGGATTTGCGATGGTGCAAACCCTTATGATCATTGTACGTAAAGTATTTGCTATGGAAGATTATGTGACACTCGGTCACATCGAAGCCATGAATAAAGTAATTGTACTTACAGGTTCGATTGTAGGTATCGCTTACTTAACCGAATTATTTATGGGTTGGTACTCACAAAATAAATATGAAGGCTACACTTTCTGGTATAGCCGTGCTTATTTATTTAGCCCGTATGGTTGGAGCTACTGGGGTATGATGGCTTGTAACGTATTAAGCCCTCAAATTTTCTGGTCGCGCAAAATGAGAAGAAATGTATTTGTTACATTCTTCATGAGTATCATTGTTAATATTGGTATGTGGTTTGAGCGTTTCGTAATTATCGTAACGTCTTTATATAGAGATTATTTACCGTCTAGCTGGTCTGTGTATTACAGCCCTACTATTTGGGAAATTGGCTTCTATGCAGGAACCTTTGGTTTATTCTTTACATGTTTCTTCCTCTTTGCAAAATACTTCCCAGTAATTGCCATAGCAGAAATTAAATATGTATTAAAAACAACCGGCGATGGCTATAAAGAGCAAATGAGTGCGATTGAAGCGCAACCATTAGAAGCATTTATTAAAGACCAAACCCATCATCACTAATCATTTACGTTGAACCAACGATAAAATAGAACACATGGCAAAAAAGAAATTTGTAGTAGGCTGTTTTGAGGATGAAGCGGTGCTTTTTCCAGCAGTTAAAAAAGTGCGTGCTGCAGGATATAAAATTCATGACGTGTACACTCCATTTGCAGTACATGGTCTTGATCATGCAATGGGCTTAAGAGAAACGAGCTTACACACAGCAGGATTTATTTATGGTATTACTGGTACGACAACTGCCCTTAGTACCATTAGCTGGATCTTTACAAAAGATTGGCCTTTAAACATTGGTGGTAAACCTCACTTTGCATTACCAGCATGGATTCCAATCATGTTTGAGTTGACTGTACTTTTTGCAGCAGTAGGCATGGTATTAACGTTTTGCTACCTATGTCAATTAGCGCCAGGCGTTAAAAAACATCATTTCCACGCACGTGCTACCGACGATTTATTTGTAATGGCTATTGAGTGTACCGATACCACCAACACTGATGACTTACAAGCATTCTTACAAAGCAATGGCGCTATCGAATTAAGCGTTCAAGTTGCCGAAGAAGGATGGTGGTTTGGTCGTTACGATAACGAAAATGTTCCTTTTCAAAATAAAGAAATTGTTGCAGCATAAATTATTGAATAGAAATCCGATGAAGAAATTATCTATCATACTCGTTCTTGCCATCACTGCTATCATTAGCAGTTGTAATGGAGTTAAGCGTGAACCAGGTTCTATCTATATGCCAGATATGGCATACAGTCGTGCCTATGAAAGTTACGCAGACCATAGTAATCTAACTGAAAAAGGAATTAACTATACCGCAATGCCTGTTGCAGGAACCCTTGCGCGTGGTGCTGAAATGCCTTTTCATATCGAAAAAGATGCGCCTGGTGATACTACCAATTATTACGCGTCTCGTGCCGTAAAAAATCCAATCGATTCTTTATCTAAAACAGATAACGATGAGGCAGAGCGTTTGTATCTTATCAACTGTGGTATCTGTCATGGATCTAAGTTAGATGGAAACGGTCCATTATGGAAAAATGGAGATGGTCCTTATCCGTCTGCGCCAAAAAATTTAGTGGCAGATCCAATTGTATCTGTAATGCCAGAAGGACAAATGTTTTATTCTGTTACCTACGGTAAAAACTTAATGGGTGCATACGCTGCTCAGTTAAATCGTAAGCAACGTTGGATGGTTATCAAGTATGTAAAAAACAAACAATTGGCTGCAAAAGCTGGTAAATAAAAATATTTTAAAAGAGTAAAGATGGCTTCTATCAAAATGCAATTTGAGGTACCTGCAAAGATGAAAACATGGTCACTAGCATTAATTGCTGTTGGTCTTGTTGCTTTGGTAACAGGTTTAGTGACCAAAGGTTTTAGTGCAGATGAACATGAGCAAACTCAGTTTTGGGGAACACTTATGTACAACAGTATTTTCTGGACCTTGGTGTGTAACGCCGCCATGTTTTTCATTGGTGTAACAACGATGGCAATGGGCGGTTTCCAACAATCATTCCGCAGGGTTCCTGAGGCAATCTCTACGATGGTGCCAATTTTTGGTGCTATTACTTTTGCTGTTTTAATGTACGTAATTTTTGGCCATAAGCACCATATCTACCATTGGTTAGATACGGAAGCAGTTGCGAACGATCCTATCTTAAAAGGAAAAGTTGGGTTTTTAAATCCAGTATTCTTTGTTATCTGGACAACGCTTACGATTGGTTTGTGGAGTTTGTTTGGATGGCGCATTCGCAAGCTCAACGAGCAGGCAGATGGCGAGCCAATGACAGCCCAAGAGGGTGCTACTTTTATTTATAAGAATACGGTACGTGCTGCTACTTTTTTAGTATGGTTTGGTTTAACAGTAGGTTCTACGATTCCATGGTTATGGATGATGAGTATTGATCCACATTGGTACTCTACTATGTATAGCTGGTACACATTTGCAAGTTCATTTGTGTCTGGTATGAGCTTAATTGCACTTTGGGTAATTTATCTAAAAAACAAAGGTTATTTAGAATTAACCACCCAAGAGCACTTACATGATATTGGTAAGTTTATGTTTGCTTTTTCTGTATTCTGGACGTATTTATGGTTCTCTCAGTACATGCTTATTTGGTATGCAAATATTCCTGAAGAAACCGTTTATTTCAAGCATAGAGTGCAAGGTCCATATAAAGGCATCTTCTTCCTAAATCTTATTATCAATTTCCTTTGCCCATTAATTATATTAATGAAGCGTTCTGCTAAAAGAAACTATACCCTAGTTGCTTTTATGGCGGTATTAATTTTATTTGGTCACTGGATTGATTTTTACCAAATGGTGATGGGTTCTTTATCTAAAGAGCATGTAACACTTGGTTGGTTAGACTTTGGTATTTTAAGTTTATTTGTGGGTCTCATGATTTTCTTTGTGAGCCGTGCGTTAGCAAGCAAGCCGCTGATTCCAAAGAGTCATCCATTCTTAAAAGAAAGTATCATACACCAAGTATAATTATTTAGAGGATTAATATTAGAATCAATAAAATATTGATAGCATATGACAATGTTTTTAACAATAGCCGCAGTAGTTCTCATTTTTGTAGTCGTATTTCAGATTGCAAAAGCGAGCGAGTATGTATCTGTATTAAAAGGTGAAGAAGTAAGTCGTAAACAAAGCAACAAAATCAATGGTTATTTGATGGTTGTATTTCTAGTTTTAGGCTTGGTAGGCGTTTGGTATTGCAACGAATTGTTGTTTGACAAAACATTGCTTGCGCATGATAGCGCCAGTGTTGAAGGCGCAAGAGTGGACAGCATGCTATGGGTTACCTTGGCCATTTCTGGTATTGCTTTTGTAGCAACTCAGGTTCTACTTTTTGTGTTTGCCTATAAATACCAAGAAAATGCAAATCGAAAAGTTGTTTTCTTCGCGCACAGCACCAAACTTGAATTAATTTGGACAATTATACCTGCCATTACACTTACTATATTAGTTGTAATTGGTCTTCGTAACTGGTTCTTATTTACAGGGGAAGCTCCAAAAAATGCAATGATTGTAGAAGTAACTGGTAAGCAGTTTGGTTGGATTTACCGTTACCCAGGAAAGGACGGTTCTTTTGGTAAAAAGTATTACAAAAACATTGATAATGCTAGTAACAGTTTAGGTTTAATATGGGATGATGAATTAGCCCAAGACGATATCGTTATGGAGCAAACTGTTTATCTTATCAAAGGGAAACCTGTAAAATTAATTTTAGGATCTCGTGATGTGATTCATGACGTAGGTTTATCTCATTTCAGATTAAAGATGGATGCGGTACCTGGTATCCCTACTACCATGTGGTTTACGCCAAAATATACCACTAAAGAAATGAAGGAGCTTACAGGCAATCCCAATTTTGTTTACGAAATTTCTTGTGACCAACTTTGTGGTAATGGCCACTACTCTATGAAAGGTGTTATCGAAGTAGTAGATCAAGAAGAATTTGATGCAATCATGGCTAAGCAAAAGCCATATTACTACACTGCATTTCCTGAAAAGGATCCAAGTGCAGCGCCAGCAGATACAACAGTAGTTGCGTCGGTAGTTTCAGCAGTAGTGAAAAAAATAAATTAGACAAATAAAAACGAATTAACTTTTTTAAATAAATAGGTATGAGTCACGAAGCAGTTTTACATGGAGATGCACATGGACATGATGATCACGGTCATCACGAACACCATGACACTTTCTTAACTAAATACGTATTTAGCCAAGACCATAAAATGATTGCGAAGCAATTCTTGATCACGGGTATGGTATGGGCTGTGTTAGGTGGTTTAATGAGTGTACTTTTCCGTTTGCAATTAGGTTATCCCGATTCTACTTTTCCTTTCCTAGAAGATCTTTTAGGTAAATGGGCTAAGGGTGGTCGTATCACACCAGAAGCTTACTATGCATTGGTGACTACGCACGGTACGGTACTTGTATTCTTTGTATTGACAGCTGGCTTGTCTGGTACATTTGCCAACTTCTTAATTCCACTACAAATTGGTGCACGTGACATGGCGTCTCCTTTTATGAATATGTTGAGCTACTGGTTTTTCTTTGCAGCGAGCATTGTGATGTTGTCTTCTATGTTTGTTGAAACTGGCCCCTTTAGTGGTGGTTGGGTAGCATATCCTCCATTATCTGCACTAGGTGACGCTTCACCAGGTTCTAAAACGGGTATGGATTTATGGTTGATTTCTATGTCACTGTTTGTGGTATCTTCTTTATTAGGAGGTCTAAACTACATTGCAACCATTTTAAACATGCGTACAAAAGGTATGAGCATGACGCGTTTACCTTTAACCATTTGGGCATTATTCTTTACTGCAGTACTTGGGGTATTATCTTTCCCAGTATTATTTTCTGGCTTTATCTTATTAATTTTTGATAGAAACTTTGGAACAAGCTTTTATTTATCAGACATATTTGTAAATGGTGTAGGCGCTTTACCTAACGAAGGTGGTTCTGCTATTTTATACCAACACTTATTCTGGTTTTTAGGTCACCCAGAGGTATACATCATTTTGTTACCAGCATTAGGAATGGTTTCTGAAATCATATCTGTGAATTCAAGAAAACCAATCTTTGGATATATGGCGATGGTAGGCTCTTTGTTTGCTATTGCAATACTTGCCTTTTTAGTTTGGGCGCACCACATGTTTGTGACGGGCTTAAATCCATTCTTAGGATCTGTGTTTGTACTATTAACTTTATTGATTGCCGTTCCATCCGTAATTAAAGTATTTAACTGGCTTACTACTTTGTGGAAAGGTAGTATCCGTTTTACGCCAGCGATGTTATTTGCTATTGGATTTGTAAGCTTATTTATTTCGGGTGGTTTAACTGGTATTTGGTTGGGTAACTCCGCACTCGATATTCACTTACATGATACTTACTTTGTAGTTGCACACTTCCATATTGTAATGGGGGTAGCTTCTATGTTTGGCATGTATGCAGGTATCTACCACTGGTTCCCTAAAATGTATGGCAAGCAGCTAAATAACACCCTTGGTTATATCCACTTCTGGGTAACTATTGCGGGTGCTTATATGATTTTCTGGCCAATGCACTACGAAGGTTTAGCGGGTATGCCACGTCGTTACTACGATTTTAGTATTTGGGAAAGCTTCAAGCAGTTTGGTGAACTAAATAAGTTTATTAGCCTTGTTTCTATGATTGTATTTATGGTTCAATTGTCTTTCTTGTTCAATTTCTTCTATTCAATATTTAAAGGAAGAAAATTAACAGACCCTAATCCTTGGAAATCGAATACATTAGAGTGGACAACTCCAATTAATCCGGGTCACGGTAACTGGGTAGGTGAAATTCCTGAAGTGCACCGTTGGGCTTACGATTATAGCAAAGACGATGTAGATTTTACGCCACAAACTACACCTGTTGGAGCAGACGAAAGTCAGCACTAAAATGGATAACGAAACCAATCGTTCTAATTCTTTTGCTAGCAAGGCTAAAGATTATTATCAGCTAATTAAATTTACGCTGAGTTTTACGGTTGTGTTTTCTTGTGTCGTTTGTTATTTACTCGCTCCAAATGTAAAAGAGTTTGACTGGTGGATGATTGCCATCTTGTTTTTAGCAGGAATGCTGGTTACAGGAAGTGCCAACGCTATCAACCAAGCTGTAGAAAAAGATACAGACGCGGTAATGAAGAGAACGGGTTCTAGGCCTGTTGCCGCTGGAAGAATGTCGCAACTAGAAGCTTACACATTTGCCGTTATTGCTGGCATTGTGGGAGTGGGCATGATGTGGTATTTTTTTAACTTGTCATCAGCTCTTTTATCGGCGTTTAGTTTGTTTTTGTATGCGTTTATTTATACGCCATTAAAAAAAATAAACTCCATTGCTGTGTTGGTGGGTGCTTTACCTGGCGCATTACCTTGTTTGATAGGATGGGTTGCAGGTAATGATGATTTTAGTTTAGGCGGTTGGATATATTTTGGCATTCAGTTTTTATGGCAGTTCCCGCATTTTTGGGCAATTGCCTGGGTGGCACATGAAGACTATAGCAAGGCCGGATTTAAGTTGTTGCCCGCTGATAAAGGTCCAACAAAATTTACGGCGATACAAGGCGTTATGTATTCGGTGCTAATGATTCCGGTGGGTTTACTACCTTATTATTTTGGTTACACTGGAATGGTGAGTGCGATTGTTGTGATGGTGTGTAATGTATTTATGGTGGTGCAAAGCATCAGGTTGTACCAGCAAATGGATGTTAAAGCGGCAAGACGCGTCATGTTTAGTAGTTACATTTATTTACCCATTGTATTACTTGCATTGTTGGCCGGCAAAAATTAAAGACTAAAATAAAATATATGTCTACACTTACTTCATCAACAGAAAGGCAAAGAATTCATCCACAAAAATTTTTGATGTGGGCGGCCATTGGCAGTATTGTAATGATGTTTGCTGGTTTAACGAGTGCTTATATTGTTAAAAAGAACCAGGGTAATTGGTTGGTGATTGAACTGCCTGTTATGTTTTGGTATTCTACTGGCGTAATTCTAGCAAGTAGTATCACCATGTGGTTGGCCAGTGCCGCTATAAAGGCAGGAAAAACGATCAATTATAAATTATTTATCACCCTAACCTCTATACTTGGTATTGTGTTTGTGTCACTTCAATGGGATGGCTTTAAAGACCTTGAGTTAAGGGGTTTTGCACTAATTGGTCCTCAAAGTAACTCGGCATCGTCCTTCTTATTCATCATTACGGGCCTACACATGCTGCACGTACTAGGCGGTGTTGTAGCGCTTTGTGTCTTGTTTTTTAGGGCGATTTTTATTAAATCAAGTGAAACTAACATCGTTCCGGTTCAAATTGTAGCTACTTACTGGCATTTTGTAGATATTCTTTGGATCTACTTATTCATATTTTATAATTTGATCGCTTAATTCTAATAAAAAGTTACCCAGAAATCGTCTTTTTTGACTGATAGCCAATATTTTTGCAACGAAATTTTTAATAAGACATGTCAACAGCAACAGTAGATACAACAAAGTCTTGGAGTGGTGGAAAAAGCCCATTCAACGTCGAGTACGGTAAATTAATGATGTGGTATTTCTTAATGAGTGATGCCTTCACATTTGGCGCTTTTCTGATCTCTTATGGTACCATACGTTTTTCAACCAATGGATGGCCTGACCCTAACGTCGTATTTAAAAGTTTTCCATTTGCGCCAGAAGGAGCCAATGCACCACTTGTGTTTGTGTCTGTGATGACATTTATTTTGATTGTTAGTTCCGTAACCATGGTACTTGCTGTAAAAGCAGGTCAGGAAATGGATAAAAAATCAGTTGTGAAATACATGATTTGGACGATCATTGGTGGTATTGCATTTTTAAGTTGTCAGGCTTGGGAGTGGAATCACTTACACCATGAAGGTGCATGGTGGGGTCGCAATCCATTTATCAATGCTGATGGAACTGCATCTTCTACCAACTTTACCAATTACTTTTTCACCATTACTGGTTTCCACGGTTTCCACGTATTTACTGGAGTGGTTATTAATATTATCATGTTGATCATGACGCTCCTAGATAAATTTGAACAACGTGGTCATTACCTCATGATTGAAAAAGCTGGATTATACTGGCACTTTGTAGATTTAGTTTGGGTATTTGTATTCACGTGCTTCTACCTAGTATAATTTATTATTTCAACAACATTAATTAAGAACCTGATGTCACATACAGCTCAACACGAAGAAAACCACGGAACTGGTGAAATTAAAAAAGTTACCATCATTTTATCTGTATTAACCATTGTAGAATTAATACTTGGTTTTTGGATGATTGGTATCACATCTGAGGCTTTAAGACTTGCTATCAAGGGGTCAATCATTATTTTAATGATGGCCAAAGCGTTTTATATCGTCGCTTATTTCATGCACTTGAAACATGAATTAAAAAACCTGATCATGACGATAGTTGTGCCACTGGGTCTATTTGTATGGTTTATTGGCGCTTTTTTGATTGATGGTAATTCTTTCAGAAACCTACGTAACACCTACGATCCATATTTTAAAGAGCGTTCAACAATTAAGGTAGAACAAAAAGCACATGGTGAACACGGAGCAGCAGGGCATGGTGCAGAAGCATCTCACGGTGCCGCCGCAGATACCACTGCGCATGCAAAAGATACTGTGTCGGTAGAGAACAAACACTAAATGAAATTGTTATCAAATAAGTAAAACCACCGACCTTTGTCTGGTGGTTTTTTTATACCAACCGTTTTACAATGAGTAAAAATTCAATTTTAGGTTTATTAATCGCTTTAGGGCTACCGGTAGCATGCTATTTATGGCTTAAATCTGCTAGTGAAGACGCGGTACATATGCCCCGCAAGTACCTTCTAGACACGGTTATTACAAAGGTCGAAAATGGCAAAGAAATAACGGATAGTATTTGGCATAAAACGGCCAATATTACCCTTGTGAACCAATTAGGGGATACGGTTAGCCTTTACGATAAGCGCTCTAAAATAATGGTGGTAGATTATGTATTTACCAGCTGTAGAAGTATTTGCCCTAAGCTTACTTATAACATGCAAAAGCTGCAACACTCTTTTAAACTTGGTGGTAATGTGCGCAAAAAAATTGATACGGCTGTTGTTCAGTTCGTTTCATTTACTGTAGATCCAGAGCGTGACTCTGTTCCGGTGCTAAAAAATTACGCAGATATTTTTGGTGCTAACCATGACAACTGGTGGTTTTTAACGGGTAATAGAGACAGTATTTACAAATTTGCTTTTGAAGAGTTACGCGTTGATAAATTTAGCGAAGAACCTATTAGTCCTGACTTTGTGCATACTTCAAGGTTTGTACTACTTGATAAAGACCGTTATGTGCGTGGCTATTACAATGGACTTGATTCAAATTCGGTGGCAAAACTTGCGAGAGATATTGGTTTATTAATGCTCGAAAAAGACAAGAAAACTAAAGGCGCTATTTTTAGAAAAATACTTGACCTTTCTTGGCTTTGGTTAATTATTATATCTGCCATTTTATTTTTTGTGGTGTATATCCGTCAAAACAGAAAAACTAACGGATAATTATTATTTAAAAACTATACTATGTTACAAGCATCTATTTCAAAAAACGACAAACTTGCTAAATGGCTCATTGGTATATTTTCTGTAGTGGTGTTTACCGTTGTTGTACTACTTAGTAAATTTAAATTAGATGTTGATTTAGGTTTTGATGTGCACATTTTTGCAAAAGCCAATGCGGTGATCAATTCAATTATTGCTGTATTACTAGTGGCTGCATTGGTGGCTGTTAAAAATGGCAACTATCAAATGCATAAAAAAATGATGATGGCAGCGCTTGTGCTATCTGTTTTATTTTTAGTTTCATATATCGCACATCATTTACTCGCTGGCGAAGCTAAGTTTGGTGATACCAATCATGATGGAATTTTAAGTGAAGCAGAAACTGCAGCTGTAGGATCTTTTAGAACGCTTTATTTGCTTATTTTAAGTACCCATATATTTTTAGCAGCGGTAATACTTCCTTTCATTTTATTTACAGCATATCGTGCACTCACTGCCGAGTTTGCTACACATAAAAAATTAGCTAAAATTACCTGGCCACTCTGGTTTTATGTAGCAGTAACAGGTCCGGTAGTCTACTGGTTTATTGCGCCTTATTACGCGTAAAGCGTCGCCTATAAACTTAGCTCTTTGGCTGGGTCCCAAAAGTGTTTGCTAAAATTTTGAATGGTTTCGTCCTTGACGATAACGCCTTCTTTTTCAAGTAATT
The DNA here is from genome assembly GCA_044361485.1 of Sediminibacterium sp. Taxonomy (GTDB): domain Bacteria; phylum Bacteroidota; class Bacteroidia; order Chitinophagales; family Chitinophagaceae; genus Sediminibacterium. Next base: position 5,794 of record JBIKIS010000033.1, on the reverse strand, counting down.
CCTGCATGCGGGTTGGTGTTTCAAAATGCGCTTTACCACTTAGCATACCGTTTCTATTCACGACTCTTTGAGCGGGTACTTTAGGCTTTATAAAATGTGCGCCATTGAGTGCATAGCCCACAGCCCTGGAACTTTGTTTACTTCCTAGATAAGCTGCAATGGCACCATAGGTGGTTACCCGTCCTTTTGGAATAAGCCTTACCACCTGGTATACCAGTTCAAAAAAGCTAGGAGTATCTGCTTTATTGCGGCTCGCGGAATTCATGAATTTCTTTGTTGAGAAGCATTTGTTTACGGGGCTCAGGAACCGCTTCGTAGGCATAAGGACAGTGCCTGCAACCATGTCCACAACAGTATCCTTTTGCAATATGATAGGCTTCTGTAAATACAAAATTACCAGAAGGATCTGTATAATAATCGACGTCTTTAATCAGGTTCGAGCTCACTTAATAAACTTTTTAATTGCGTGTCTAATGCCAGCGGCAATTCTTTGTTAATGGAAAAAGATAAATAATGAATACGGTTGCTGCCTGCAATGTCTAAACCCTCGTAATGCGTTTTAATGTGCAATTCAGGTTTAATGTTTGCGCCTGCGTATACATTGTCCATATCCTCTAACAACGGAAGTTCAAATAAGTTGATAACAAGCTTGGTAAATTGATATAAATCTGGACTATCAGTTTTTAAATGAATAATCCCCCCTGGTTTTAGTATTTGCTGGTATAAACGCAAAAATTTAGGGTGGGTAAGGCGTTTTTTAGCCTTGGATCCCCTTAGTTGTGGATCTGGAAAAGTGATCCATATCTCATCAATTTCGCTTTGGTTAAAATAATCAGGTACTTTATCGATGAGTGATCTAATAAAAGCCACGTTTTTGAGACCTTGTTCAAGCGCATTTGTAGCACCTCTCCAAATACGGTTACCTTTAATATCAATACCTATAAAATTACGGTTGGGGTGCATGTTACCTAGGCCCACTGCATATTCTCCTTTACCACAAGCTAATTCTAGTGTAATAGGGTTATTGTTTTTAAAAAACTCGTTCCATGTGCCCTTAGCGTTAACTGGGTATTCAAATACATTTTCGTACCCTTTAATAGCTTCAAACCTAATCAGCTTTTTTTGTCCCATGGCGCAAAAGTAAGCCAATGTGTAAATCTGCTAAAATATTTATAAATTACTGTTCTAATTGAACCCTTATGACGCGTGCTTTTAAATACATCCTTCCGTTTACGCTTTATGGGCTCGGGGTTTTGGCTTTTACTAAAACCGGTGTCTTTACCTGGTTGCCGCTCGTGTATACTTTTATATGCATTCCTGTACTTGAAATAATGGTAAAACCAGCAAGCAATAATTTATCTGCCATCGAAGAGGACATACAAAAAGTTAACCCTGTCTACGATTATATTTTATATGCTGTTGTTGTTTTTCAGTTTGTTGCTTTGTGGCTTTTTTTAAAAAGTATGGTAGTTGCAGATCTGTCATTATCTGATACCATCGGCCGTGTTATTGCCATGGGATTGTTGTGTGGCATTTTTGGTATTAATGTGGCACATGAACTTGGGCACCGCGTAAATTTTATAGAACAGCTTTTTGCAAAATCACTTTTGCTTACAAGTTTATACATGCACTTTTTTATTGAGCACAATAAGGGGCATCACAAGCATGTTGCTACACCTCATGATCCTAGCACTGCAAAATTAAACCAAAGCTTGTACCGTTTTTGGCTGCAAACCTTGCCAGGGACCTATTTGAGCGCTTGGCATATTGCAATAGCAGATGCTACTAAAAAAAATAAAGTATTTCCAAAATTTAATAATGAAATGTTTTTATTTCAGGTGGTTCAACTTTTATTTGTGATAGGGGTGTTTTATTTTTTTGGCATGAAGGCAATGGTAGGCTTTTTAATAGCCGCTTTAATTGGTGGTCTTTTACTAGAAGCCGTTAATTATATTGAGCATTATGGACTCCTCAGAAAAACAATAGATACAGGAAAGTATGAGCGTGTGCTTCCTCAGCATAGTTGGAATAGCGATCATATTTTTGGCCGTTTATTATTATTTGAATTGAGTAGACACAGTGATCATCATTATTTAGCATCCAGGAAGTACCAGATACTAAGAAGTATGGATCAAGCTCCTCAAATGCCTACGGGTTATCCGGGTATGATATTATTGGCGCTCGTTCCTTTTTGCTGGTTTGGCGTAATGGACAAGCAACTAAAAAAGTACGCACCGATGCAGGGTGTTTAATGGATTACTATTTTTCGTATTTTGTTGATACAAAAAGGTATCTATGGCAAAGCAAAACATTTTTGATGCAATTGTAGTAGGCTCTGGTATTTCTGGAGGATGGGCTGCTAAAGAGTTAACAGAAAAAGGACTCAAAACAATTTTATTAGAACGTGGCCGTAATGTAGAGCATATTAAAGATTACGAGGGTACCGAAAAAAATCCGTGGGAATTAGAACACCGCAACGGTACAACCCAAGAAGATAAAAAAAATTCTCCCATACAAAGTAAGTGTTACGCTTACGACGAGGTTTCAAAAAAGTTTTTTGTAAACGATAACGATCATCCTTACAATCCAGTAAAACCTTTTGATTGGATTAGAGGCAATCATGTTGGTGGTCGCTCACTCATGTGGGGTCGTCAAAGCTACCGCTGGAGTCCACTCGATTTTGAATCTAACGCAAAAGATGGTCATGGCACCGATTGGCCTATTCGTTACAACGATTTAGCACCATGGTATAGTTATGTAGAAAAATTTGCCGGGATCAGTGGCAATAGAGATGGCCTTTCTATGCTACCTGATGGAGAGTTCATGCCTGCTATGGAAATGAACTGTGTAGAAAAGCTAGTAGCTGGTGAATTAAAAACAAAAATGGGTCGTCCCATGATTATTGGACGCTCCGCCAATCATACGGCAAAAATTGGAACCCGTGGCCCTTGTCAATTTAGAAATAAGTGTCATCAGGGTTGTCCATTTAGTGGCTATTTTAGTTCCAATGCAGCAACACTTCCTGCGGCTTTTGCAACAGGTAATTTAACACTTCGTCCAGATGCTATCACCACAGAAATTTTATACGATAAAGAAACAGGCCGTGCAAAAGGGGTTCGTATTTTAGATTCAAACACCAATTTAACAGAAGAGTATTATGCAAAAATTATTTTCTTAAATGCATCTACTTTAGGCACCTCACATATTTTGCTTAATTCTGTTTCGGAGGTTTTCCCAGAAGGTTTTGGCAACAGTAGTTTACAAGTAGGTCACAATTTAATGGACCACCATTATGGCGTGGGTGCTTCCGGAATCTATGAAGGATTTTTAGATCAATACACGTATGGCCGAAGACCCAACGGTATTTATATTCCTAGATTTAGAAATTTAGATGGTGGATCGTCGGCGGGTTATTTACGTGGTTTTGGTTACCAAGGTGGCGCCGGTAGGGGAAGACAAGAGGGTGAAGGGATTGGAGCGTCGTTTAAAGAAACCATTACAGAAGCAGGTAATTGGTCCATGGGTATTGGCTCATGGGGTGAGCACTTACCTTACTACGAAAACAAAGTAACGCTTAGTAAAGATAAAAAAGATAAGTGGGGCTTACCGCTCCTTGATATTGATTGCGAGTTCAAAGAAAATGAAATGAAGATGCGCGTGGACATGAAAAATAGTGCAGCAGAAATGTTAGAAGCAGCGGGTTTAAAAAATGTTTCTACCTACGATACCATGCCTGCACCCGGATTTTGTATTCATGAAATGGGAACGGCGCGTATGGGTAAGGATCCTAAAACCTCTGTACTCAATAAGTGGAACCAAATGCACGATGCAAAAAATGTATTTATTACAGACGGTTCTTGTATGGCATCTTCGGCTTGTCAAAATCCTTCATTAACGTTTATGGCCCTCACTGCAAGAGCCACCGATTTTGCTGTGAGTGAATTAAAGAAAGGAAATTTATAATTAATATTTTTTATATGAAAAACAGACTTTTGATTTTTATTTTTTTATCATTAGGCTTTTTTGGATTTGCCCAATCTAACCCTGAGTCTTGGGATGCTTATTATTATACTTCAAACTCATTAAACTCTTTCAAACAATTACCTGCAGTACATCAAAAAATTGCAGGATCAAAGTTTAATTATCGACTCATGGACGCGGCTCTCTTTTTTAGAACCAATGAAGAGCGCATTCGATACAATTTACCTGAATTTTATTATTCAATTGCATTAGAAAAAGCTGCACTTGGGCACTCTATTGATATGGTACAACAAAATTTTTATTCTCATCAAAGTCCTGTACCTGGTAAAGAAGATATGACTGACAGATTAAAGCGAGTAGGCGTCGATTATATGGCTTGTGCTGAAAATATTTATAATTTTAATGATGAAGATCCTACTTACTGGTCATTGGCAAGTAAATTAGTGGAAGGTTGGATGAATTCTAGCGGCCACAGGCGTAATATTTTAAATCCAAATTTTAAATTTTTGGGCTGCGGAGCTTGGCCGTATAATAATCCTGAGTGGCCAACCTACAAGTGGTTTAAGTCTACCCAAAACTTTTCTGATAGGGATGCCCAATGATTAAACCCCACTAAATTTTTATAAATCGTAACACTTATATTTTAAAAATGAAATTATTTAGAATTTGTATAATACTACTTGCTTTATCTGCATGTAAAAAATCTAGCACAGTTAAAGTTGAAATTCTTTTACCAACAATTACAACAGTTGATGTTTCCTCTATTACTACTTCAGGGGCCAACTCGGGAGGTAATATAACATCAGATGGCGGTGCAACAGTTACTACAAGAGGAGTTGTATGGGGTACTAGCAGTAATCCAACAATTGATTTGCAAACAAAAACAATTGATGGGCAAGGTGTAGGATCTTTTCAAAGTGTAATAACTGGTTTAACATTGGCTACCAAATATTTTGTTCGAGCATATGCTACTAACAGTAAAGGAACAAATTATGGTAATGAAGTTTCATTTACTACTACTGAGTTTAACACTGTAATAGGTGCAAATGGTAAAATTTGGATGGATAGAAATTTGGGAGCAACTCGTGTGGCAACAAGTAGTAGTGATGCCGCCTCTTATGGTGATCTGTATCAATGGGGAAGAGGGAAAGATGGACATCAATTGCGAACCTCCGCTGTTACAACTGTATTGTCTACAACTGATAATCCTACTAATAGTAGTTTCATTTACGCTTCGAGGAATTGGCGTAATACAGAAAATAAAAATTTATGGGCTGGTGCAAGTGGAACAAATAATCCTTGTCCTGTTGGATTTCGTTTGCCAACGGAGGCGGAGTGGGAAGCTGAAAGAACTAGTTGGTCTTCTAATAATGTAGCAGGTGCCTTTTCTTCTCCATTAAAATTACCAGCTGCTGGAAATAGGAATAATGACAATGCAGTCATTGGTGAAGTTGGAACAGTTGGGTATTATTGGACAAGTAGTACTTCTCTTAACAAAGATGAAGTTAAAAGTATAAGATTCTATAACAACACTGCAGCAATTACAATAAGTTATCCGGCGGATGGCGGCTCGGTGAGATGTATTAAAAACTAATATAAAATTTAGCCTTTAAAAACAAAAAAGCCGCTCCATATAGAAGCGGCTTTTTTTTGCTGTAGGGGGAGGGATCGAACCTCCAGAAGGCAGTTAGTTATAACACAAAGTTCAGTGGTCGACCCTGGTCGCTTATTGCTAAGCGGCTCTATGTTACGTTTATCCCGTTATCCTCACCCTCGAGACAAGAGGGCATGTTTGCCAAAAATTTCATCACCC
>JBIKIS010000148.1:0-5052 GCA_044361485.1 Sediminibacterium sp. | reverse complement strand
TTTCATTACCAAAAAAATAATAGCATCGTTAATAGCGGCACTATTCAAGAAAACAAATTTGTCATAAACAATTAAATAAACACTTTAAATACAGTAACATGAAAATTATTCACCAAGTACATCCCGAAGATTTTGTAAAATATACCACCGAGCAAATTAGAGCCAAGTTTTTACTAGACAATCTAGTAGAACCAGGTGCGATCAATTTTGTATATACGCATTACGACCGCATGGTGGTAGGCGCTGCAACCCCTACTACTGCTGCTATTCAGCTAGGTACCTACGACGCTTTAAAGTCAGAAAACTTTTTGGACCGAAGAGAACTTGGTATCGTAAATATTGGTGCCACCGGAAGCGTAACCGTAGAAGGTCAAATTTATACCCTAGACAAAATCGATTGCTTATACATTGGTATGGGTAATAAAGAAGTTACTTTTCATGCGAGTACTGATCCTAGCAATCCTTCTAAATTTATTTTATTTTCTTGTCCAGCGCACGCAAATTATCCTACGCAGTTAATGCAAAGTAAAGATGCTACCCCTGCCGAAATGGGAAGTGCAGAAACAGCCAACCACCGTACCATTAATAAATACATTCACGCCGATGGTTTAAAAAGTTGCCAACTCGTACTTGGCGTAACCAACTTTAAACCTGGTAGCATTTGGAACACCATGCCAGCGCACCTGCACGACCGTCGTATGGAAGCATACTTCTATTTTGATTTGCCTGAAACACAACGTGTGATTCATTTTATGGGTGAGCCACACGAAACAAGACATCTATTCTTAAACAATGAACAAGGTATTGTGTCTCCATCATGGAGTATCCATAGTGGTGTTGCAACAGCGTCATACTCATTTATATGGGCAATGGCCGGCGAAAACATGTCATTTGCTGATATGGATTTTGTAAACATTCAGTTATTAAAATAAGTACTATGCTAAATTTTAGAGTAGATAATAAACTCGCTATTGTTACCGGTTGTAGCAAAGGCATTGGTATGGCAATTGCGATAGAACTTGCTAACAGCGGCGCCGATATTATTGGCGTAAGTGGCTCTATGCCTGCTACTGGTAGCGATGTTGAAAAAGCAGTGCTTGCGGCGGGTAAAAAATTCTACCCCTACCAAGCCGATTTTTCCAATAGAGATTCGGTATATGCTTTTTTACAAAAAGTAGTAACAGACCATCCAAAAATTGATATCCTTATAAATAACGCGGGTAGTATTCAAAGGAGCCCTGCCGCCGAACATCCCGACGAATTTTGGGATAATATTATTGACATCAATTTAAACGCGCAGTTTATTATCACCAGAGAAATTGGCAAACAAATGATTGCCAATGGCGCCGGAAAAATAGTGTTTACAGCCTCTCTTTTAAGCTTCCAGGGCGGTATCAACGTACCTGGCTACGCTGCTAGTAAAGGGGCGGTTGCCTCGCTAATTAAGGCATTTGCCAACGAATGGGCAGGTAAAGGCATTACTGTAAATGGTGTGGCCCCAGGATATATATCCACAGACAATACGGCACAGTTAAGGGCCGATCCGGACAGAAATGCCTCTATTTTGGCCAGAATTCCGGCAAATAGATGGGGAACTCCCGAAGATTTAACCGGGGCTTTCGTTTTTTTATCCGCTCCTGCATCAGACTATGTCAACGGTACCATTCTAACCGTAGATGGTGGCTGGATGGGTAGATAACTATATGTCAAGTTTAAGGCGTCATTCGTAAGTAATTATTAAATTTATCCTTACGAATGATGCCTTATGTTTTTACAGCCTAGCAAAAAACTTTTTTACAGCTCAGCAGTACTCATTGTACTTGCCATTACTGCTGTTGTTATTTATCCTTCAGATCCCATCGATTACAATACCGAGGTAAAACCCATTTTAAATAAAAAATGTATTACCTGTCATGGTGGTGTAAAACAAGAGGGTGGATTTAGTTTACTCTTTGAAGAAGAAGCTTTTGCACCTACCAAATCTGGTAAGCCTGCCATTATAAAATACAAGCCAGAAGAAAGTGAACTGATTAGAAGGTTGCACCTCACCGATCCGGAAGAGCGCATGCCTTATAAGCACGACCCTTTAAGCAAAGAAGAAATTAAAATTTTAACCACTTGGATTAAAGAAGGTGCCAAGTGGGGATCACACTGGGCCTATCAAAAAGTGAAGGAACCAGAAGTGCCAAGTATTAATGACGATTGGGTAAATAACAATATTGACAAATACATTGTAGAAAAATTAGAAACCGAAAAACTAAGTCCTTCCAAAGAAGCAGATAAAGCAACTCTATTAAGACGCGTTAGTTTAGATTTAACTGGCCTTCCTGCAAGTAAAAAAATTGCAGCAAAATATTTAAGCGACAATTCTGATAAGGCCTACGAAAATTTAGTAAACGATTTAATGGCTTCACCTGCTTATGGCGAAAAATGGGCAGCACTTTGGCTAGACCTTGCCCGTTACGCAGACACCAAAGGTTTTGAAGCAGACCGTAGTAGAAATATTTACAAATACCGCGACTGGCTCATTGATGCATTTAATAAAGACAAACCCTATAACGATTTCTTAATTGAACAAATTGCCGGAGACCTTTTACCAAACCCTACCGACGCTAATTACATAGCCACTGCGTTTCATAGAAACACCATGAACAATGACGAAGGTGGAACCGATAATGAAGAGTATAGAACCGCTGCTGTGCTTGACCGTGTAAACACCACCTGGAGTGCTGTAATGGGTACTAGCTTTAATTGTGTTCAGTGTCATAGTCATCCTTACGATCCGTTCAAGCATGACGAGTATTATAAATTCATGGCGTTTTTTAACAACACGCGCGACGAAGATTCTCCTTTCGAAAATCCAGTGTTACGCCAATACCAAGGAGCCGACAATGTAAAATTTGAATCACTTAAAAAATGGCTTTCAAAAAATGCGGATCCAGCTGCTGCAAATTATTGGACTACTTTTATTCGCACCCTTCAACCAAGTATCAATGCTTTTCAGTGCGACAAGTTTGTTGATGGCGCTAATGGATGGTATGCAACACTTCGTAACAATGGTACCTGTAATTTAAAGGATGTGGTATTAACGGGTAAATCAGAACTCCTTTTTAAATATGCATCTAGTGTAGATAAAGGTATGTGGCGCATTTATTTAGATAGCTTAAATGGCAAGCTCATAAAAGAAGTGCCTATCAAAAATACAGGCGGCGGTTTTGTGCACGAACGCACATCGCTTCCTTCCATTCAGGGCAAACACACATTATATTTCAAGTACTATTCTCCAAAAATAAAAAACAACACAGACAACGGTATTTTATTTGAATGGTTCTCTTTTGGAAATCCATTTCCAGGAAAAGAAAAACCTGGATACGATAGTGCCTACAAATACTTCAATGATCTTTTAATGGCTGGTGCAGAAACCACGCCCATTATGATGGAAGCCAATCAAGATTTATCTAGAACAACACATGTTTTTGAAAGAGGCAGTTGGCTCTCTAAAGGAAAAGAAGTTACACCTGATGTACCTGGCGTATTACCAGCCCTTCCAAAAAATGCACCCAAAAATAGAATGGGCCTTGCGATGTGGCTTACTAGTACAAACAATCCACTTGTTGCCCGCACCCTCGTTAACAGATTATGGGAACAATTATTTGGTAGCGGTATTGTAGAAACCCTAGAAGACCTGGGCACGCAGGGATTATCACCTACCCACCAAACCTTACTTGATTATTTAGCATGGCAACATATGCACACGCACAATTGGAGCATCAAAAAAACACTCAAAGAAATGGTGCTTTCTGCCACCTATAAACAGCAGTCGATTTTTACAAAAGAACTTCTTAAAAAAGATCCTTACAATAAATTATACGCAAGAGGCCCTAGGGTTAGACTTTCGGCAGAGCAAATTAGAGACCAAACACTCGCCGTTAGTAGTTTATTAAGTCCAAAAATGTATGGTAAAAGTGTCATGCCTTATCAACCAGATGGTATTTGGCGTTCACCGTATAATGGAGATACTTGGAAATTATCTGAAGGCGAAGACCAGTACAGGCGTTCTCTCTATACCTATTTTAAAAGAACGGCGCCTTACCCTTCTATGATCACTTTTGATGGAGGTGCTAGAGAGGTTTGTGTGATTCGTAGAATTAGAACCAACACACCACTTCAAGCACTTACTTCTTTAAATGATTCCTCCTATATTATTATGGCCCGCTCTTTTGCAAAAAGTATGGAAAATGTAAAAGGCCCTATCGAAGCAAAAATAAAAACAGGCTACGAGCAAATGATGTACAAGTCCATTTCGGCAAATAAATTAAATGCACTAACCTCACTCTATCAAAGTAGTTTATCAAAATATCAAAGCAACAAAAAAGCAGCCAATATTTTAGTGAGTGATAGCACACTTGCATCACCAACCAATAGAGCCGCGCTTGTTGTGGTAGCAAACGCCATGCTTAATTTAGACGAGTGGCTTAATAAAAACTAATTTCAATGACGCAAAAAGAATTACATAACCAGCGCCTAGTTAAAGAAGCCCAAAAGGCCGTGATGCAGCAGCATACGCGCAGGCATTTTATAAAAGAAAGTGCCATGGGATTTGGAGCACTAGCCCTTGGCAGTTTACTCGGTGGGTGTAATACCTCTTCTAGTGCCAATTTGTTTGATGCCACCAATCCATTAGCACCAAAAGCGCCTCCCTTTTTAGGCAAGGCTAAGTCGGTGATATATTTACACATGGCTGGTGCTCCGTCTCAACTTGAAATGTTTAGTTATAAGCCGGAGCTTGCAAAACTGGACGGATTGGATTGTCCGCCTTCCTTACTCAATGGTAAAAAATTTGCGTTTATTAGAGGGGTTCCTAAAATGCTAGGCCCTCAAGCAAGTTTCAAACAATATGGCGAAAGTGGTATTTGGTTATCTGAAAACTTACCTCACTTATCAACTGTTATTGATGATGTAGCCGTGCTTCAGGCCGTTACTACCGATCAGTTCAATCATGCACCTGCACAACTTTTAATGCATACTGGAACACCGCGCCTAGGCAGGCCT
>JBIKIS010000147.1:0-5099 GCA_044361485.1 Sediminibacterium sp. | reverse complement strand
ATTTATTTAGAAGTCCACTGCTAGATAGTAGCATGTCTCTTACAAGTTCTGCAGAATATCGAACCCTTGGCGCATAAGACCAGTATGTGTTTAGAGGATCTACTCTTTGCTTTTTTTCAGAAATTTCACTTGATTGCTGGTAGGTTGCCGACATTAATATTTGTTTGACAAGCCTTTTCATATCCCATCCATTGTCTCTAAAGTCTACGGCTAACCAGTCTAGTAATGCAGGGTGTGTTGGAAGGTTTCCTTGCATACCAAAATCAGCGGCAGATTTTACAAGTCCTCTACCAAAAAATTCCTGCCACATTCTATTTACAAACACACGTGCTGTTAAACTATTTCTTTTATCAAATAACCATTTTGCCAATCCTAGTCTATTTTTTGGAAGAGAAGGATCAAATTGTAAAACAGCAGCTGGTGTGCCAGCTTCTACTTCAACTGTTTTTGCTGCATAGCTACCTCTATCTAAAATATAGGTTTTACGAACCGTATCTAAATCACCCATTACAGATACTTCAAGTTTATTGGTATCTACTTTGTTGATGAATTTTAAAATCCCTTTGACATCTTCGTTGGTGATGTCCATGCGTGGATTTTTTGCATAGGTAACAGGTCCGCCAACGGTAGATTCTAAACCAACTTCATTCACGTTATTAAAAAACGCAAAGAGTTGGTAGTAATCTTTTTGTGAAATAGGATCATATTTATGATCGTGACACTTTGCACATTCGACAGTTAGTGCTAGTACCGAACGGCCAAACGTATTGGTTCTATCTGATGCGTATTCGATTCGGTATTCTTCATCAATCACACCACCTTCTTCTGTGATTTTATGATTTCTATTAAAACCTGTCGCTAAAATTTGTTCTTTGGTGGCACCTGGTATTAAGTCTCCGGCTAATTGCCAAGTTATAAATTCGTTGTAGGATAAATTTTTATTGAATGCATGAATCACCCAATCTCTCCAAGGCCACTGGCTTCTATAATTATCGTCTTGATAACCATGGCTATCTGCATAGCGTGCAATATCGAGCCAACTAATCGCCATTTTTTCACCGTACTGTGGCATGGCTAATAAACGGTCTACTAACTTTTCGTAAGCGTTTTCGCTATTATCATTTACAAAAGCCTTTGTTTCGGCTTCGGTAGGTAATACACCCACTGCATCCATGTATACGCGTTTTACCAGACGCTCTTTATCTGCAACTTCGTTGGGCGTCAAACCTTTTTCTTCCATTTTATTTAAAATAAAATAGTCGATTTCATTTTTAGGCCAACTTTCGTCATCAACTTTTGGTAGTGCTAGTTTTTGTGGAATCGTAAAAGCCCAGTGCTTTTCATATTTCGCACCTTGTTCAATCCATTTTTTTATGATAGCTACTTCATTGTCTGTGAGTCTCGGTAATTTGCTGGATGCCACAGGCATTACAAGACTAGAATCTGTTGTTGTTATTCTTTGAAAAACTTCTGATAGTTCTGGTTTGCCTGGAACAATGCCTCGTTTGGTTGGGTGATCTTGTAGAGCTTTGTATGCTTCACTTTCAATATCTAATCTTAATCCAGCTTCCCTTTTTTTAGGATCTGGTCCATGACAACTAAAACATTTGTCTGATAAAATGGGTCTTACATCATAATTATAGCTTACAACATCAGGCACTCTTACATCATCCACAGCAGTGGTTCTAAAAGAGTAGTAAGCTAATACACCAACAACAAGGCAAACGCCTATTAAGATGAAGAGTCGTTTATTAATCATATGAACACAATTATAATAGCAAATCAGTACCTTAAATATAAATCTTTATCGGGCCATTCCTATGCTATTATATAGTGTAGATAAAAAAGTGCAGGAAAAGGCTAAATAAGAGTTGTTTTACCTATAAATATAAAATTATATAAATGTTTAAATACTATATAATGAATGAATTAGATAAATCTTGCTCTCATTGTTTGCGTTAATTTTGATGTGTAAAATGCCTATTCTGTTGAAGCGGTGTCCGCAATTTTGATTTATTTTTAAGCAGAAAGAAACGATTATGCCATCAAAACAGCTTTTTCAGCAAAAAACGAGTGCTTTAATTGGCCTACTGTTACTGTTTGGCGCTTGTTTGGATGCTCAAACGGTTCTTTCTTCTTCCCTTCATTCTGAAAAAAAGTACAAAGCCCGAATGGCAAAGCGGCCCATTAAGGTGGATGGAAAATTAAATGAACATGATTGGAAACAAGCGGTATTGATTTCAGATTTTGAAGATATTGAAGGTGCTAGTAAGCCCAAGCCAGCTTTTAGTACTACTGTTAAAATGATGTGGGATAGCCAGTATTTATATATTGGCGCTGTTTTGGAAGAACCGCATTTGTGGGGTACTTTAAAAAAACACGACGACATCATATATCGCGATCATGATTTTGAAGTTTTTATTGATCCAATGGGTGATGGTGAACAGTATTTTGAAATTGAAATAAATGTGCTTGGAACCATCATGGATTTATTTATGAATAAGCCTTATAAAAAAGGAGGAACCTTTGATATGGGATGGAATACATCTGGTATGCTATCCAAGATAATTGCAAATGGAACCATCAATGATAATTCCGATATTGATAGTGGTTGGACCGTTGAAATGGCCATTCCATTTAAAGCCATATCAAGAAACAATAGAACCGCGTCACCTTCTTCTACAAATCCTTGGCGCATCAATTTTTCGCGCGTGCAGTGGACGCTAGAGCCTGATGGAAAATCGTACCGGAAAAAATTGAATCAAAATAATAAGCCTATTTCAGAACACAATTGGGTATGGAATCCAACCGGCGTTATTGATATGCACGTGCCGGTAAAATGGGGCTATTTACTTTTTAAAAACTAAATGTATTGTATGTCAAATAATCGTAGACAATTTTTAAAAAATAGTATTGGAACCGCTGCTGCTGCTGGCTTTGCAGCACTTCCTGCTATCGCTAATATGCCAGTAAGCACGGATGTAAAAAAGCAAAAAAATAAACATTGGATTTGGATTAATCCTGATAAAAAAGATGAAGTTGCTGTACTTAAAAAAAGATATAAAGCATATTATGATGCGGGTATCAGAGGACTTTTATTTGAAGCAGATAGCGAAAAACATTATACCGAAGCAAAAAATGCAGGACTAGAAGCGCACCGCTGGAATTGGACCATGAATAGGGGTGATGTATTAAAACAACATCCAGAATGGTCTGCTATTTCTCGTTCTGGTGATTCATGTGCTACTAAGCCACCGTATGTTGGATATTACAAATGGTTATGTCCTTCAAAACCAGAAGTGCAGGATTTTTTAAAAAATGAAGCGGACACTATTTTGTCAAAAAATTATATTGATGGTTTACACCTCGATTATATTCGTTTTTGTGATGTAGTATTGCCGCTTAATTTATGGGATACCTATAAATTAGATCAACGAACAGAATTACCTGCCTATGATTTTTGTTATTGCAAAACTTGTAGAGATGCGTATGCTGCAAAAACGGGAAATGATCCTTTATCACTTCGCTATCCAGATGCGCAGGTATCTTGGCGTTTATTTAGATACCAGGCAATTAATAATGTAGTAAATCAATTAGCGGTTGTAGCGCATAAGCACCATAAAAAAATTAGTGCTGCCGTTTTTCCAATGCCTGAACTTGCACGCCGAATGGTAAGACAAGATTGGACCAATTGGAATTTAGATATGGTTTTCCCAATGATTTATCATGGATTTTATCAAGAGGGCGTGACCTGGATTGGTGACGCCGTTGCAGAAGGCGTAAGATTTCTAAAAGATGGTGTGCCACTTTATGCGGGTCTATTTTTGTCGGACTTTAATAACCAAACCGAGTTAGCTTCAGGTATCAAATATGCCTTACAAAATCAGGCTGCGGGTATTTGTTTTTTTGGCGGTGTTACTGATGAAGTACTGGCAACCTTGAAGCAAGCAAGTTCATAATTATATATCACAATAGTTGTATATATAAGCCACTTATATTAAATAAAAGTCTGCATCTTCCTACATTTTGTTGTCTTACAAAGTGTCTTACATGTTTCCCGGCGTGTATATTACATATTTTATGATTGTATAGAAATAACTAACTGATTATTTGTTGATATTCACAAGGTATCAAGAAGTGATCTTTTGCAACTGCAAATTGAATATTATAATTAATCATATTTGTAAGGCATTTTATATATTTATCCTTTTTCTAGGTCATATTTTTCTATGGTTTTTTATCATAACAATGTAAAATGGTTAAATCTTTGATTTTTAAAATTTGTTCTTTTGTATTTCTATTAATTCTATTGAACGCATGTAAAAAAACAGAATCTAAGAGTCTTTTAGAAACACGGAAGAGTTATTTGGTTGGATATGGATCTTTTGGTACCAATTGGAAGTTAATGTCATTTTCGTCAGAGTCTATACCGCAAGTACTAACGAATAGTCAGCTGCTTTTCAAAAAGCAATATCTCGAGAATGGAAAATTTAGTGATACAGATGGAGCTATTGGTAATTGGACTATACCTATTGTTGATTCTTTGCATGAAATTTATACTAATTATCCATCTGGTGTTCAGGTGAAACAAACTTACTTTATTCAGTTTCTAAGCTACGATTCATTGTCTCTAACCTATTTATTAAACGGAAAAAAAGTCAATGCAAGTTTCAAAGCGATTCGTTAGTTTGATCATATTATTTTTTGCTTTTTCGGATTTAAAAGCTCAAATTAATATGCAATATGTTATGGGCGTTATTGGTGATGAAGGATCTAAAGAACAATTTTTTTCAGGAGCCCTTTTGTTTGAAAGTAATCGTTGTTTTTTATTAACTAATGGCGTAACGAATAACTTTTCAACCAAATCACAAGCCTTTAGTTTTAATTGCATTGTTGCACCAGCAATACAACCCCTACATTTGATTGCATATCCGAATCCCTTTAAAGAAAAAGTAGTAATCAAGTCTCGGTCTTTATTTGATTTTAATACATCTGTGATGTATAATTTGTTTTTATATAGCCCTTCCGGTGTGTTACTTAAAACGTATTCAACCTCTATATATGGCCTAAGGTCAGGCTTTGAAATCTCAGCTCAGATG
>JBIKIS010000032.1:0-17406 GCA_044361485.1 Sediminibacterium sp. | reverse complement strand
TCATGCGTCACGGAGACAAAATCAACAACCTAGGCCGTAAAAAAGCACATAGGGAAGCATTGTTAGCCAACTTGGCTAGCCAGTTAATTACGCACAAGCGTATTGTTACAACTTTAGCAAAAGCTAAGGCGTTAAGAACATACGTAGAGCCGTTAATTACAAAAACTAAAAAGAGCGACAACAAAGAAACAATCATGCACCAGCATAGAGTTGTTTTTGGTTACTTACAAGACAAATCAGCTGTAAAAGAACTTTTTACAGTAGTTGGTCCTAAAGTAGCAGGTCGTCCGGGTGGTTATACACGTATCCTTAAATTGGGCATTCGTCCTGGGGATAATGCAGAAAAAGCAATGATTGAATTAGTAGATTTCAATGAAATCTATGGTAATTCAGTGAACGCAGCTGCTGAACCAGCTAAGAAAACACGTCGTAGCCGTGCAACCAGCAAAAAAGCTGAAGTTGCTGAAGCTGAAGTGGTAGCTGAAACACCAGTAGCAGAACCAACCGCAGATTCTTCAACTGATAAAGCAGCTGAATAATTTGAAAAGGTAATATGATATAAAAGGCAAGGCTTTGGTCTTGCCTTTTTTTATGTGTAAAAAAAAATAAGGTGATACAAGAGAATTGAACTTTTTTTGTACCATCAAACAAATCGAAAACCAGCATTCCAATGACGCTTCAAGCCAAAAAGCCCGCAATTTTAATTCTCGCAGACGGACACGTATTTCATGGTTATGCTTTTGGTAAAATAGGCACTACAACCGGAGAAATTTGTTTTAATACCGGCATGACAGGCTACCAAGAGGTATTTACAGACCCTAGTTACACAGGTCAAGTGCTTATCATGAACAATGTACACGTAGGTAACTACGGCGTAAAAGATACCGACGTAGAAAGCAGTACCGTAAAAATTAGAGGCCTTATTGCACGAAATTTGGAAGAGCAGTTTAGTAGAATTCTTGCCAACGGTGATTTAAACACCTATTTGGTTAACAATAATTTAGTGGCCATTGATAATTTGGATACCCGTGCACTTGTGGCGCATATCAGAGAAAAGGGTGCCATGAACTGTATTATTTCTTCTGATGATTTAGACATAGAATCATTAAAAAAGAAATTAGCAGCTGTGCCTAGCATGGATGGATTGGAATTAGCAAGCACTGTAAGTACTACATCTGAATATGAACTAGGTGATCCAGCTTCTGCTATTAAAGTTGCTGTTTTAGATTTTGGTGTTAAACAACATATTTTACAATGTTTGGTGGATAGAGGCGCGCATGTTAGGGTGCATCCTGCAAAAACGCCATTGAGCCGATTAAAAGAATTCAATCCTTCTGGATATTTTATTTCAAATGGTCCTGGTGATCCTGCATCTATGGATTATGCCATCACTACTGTTAAAGCTGTTTTAGAAGAACAAAAACCAGTATTTGGAATTTGTTTAGGACATCAATTACTTGCGCTTGCAAATGATATTCCTACATTTAAAATGCACCACGGACATAGAGGACTCAATCATCCAGTAAAAAATATTATTACAGGTCAATGTGAAATCACTACACAAAACCATGGTTTTGGTGTTGATCCGGAAGCTGTAAAAAATCATCCAAACGTAGAAGTAACGCACCTGAATTTAAACGATAATTCTATCGAAGGTATTCGTTTAAAAAACAAGCCTGCATTTAGTGTGCAGTATCACCCCGAAAGCACGCCAGGTCCACATGACAGCCGTTATTTGTTTGACAACTTTATTGATTTAATTAAAGCAAAGGCTTAGTTATGAAAATAGTTATCATCAACGGCCCCAACTTAAATTTGTTGGGTAAAAGAGAGCCAGACGTTTATGGCACTGCATCGTTTGATGATTTCTATAATGACATAGTGGCTAGGTATCCTGCTGTTGATTTCGAATATTTTCAATCCAATATAGAAGGAGAACTCATTAACGAATTACAACGTGTTGGGTTTTCAGCTACTGGTATTATTTTTAATCCAGGTGGTTATACCCATACCTCTGTTGCAATTGGAGATACTGTAGCAGCTATAACTACGCCAGTTATTGAAGTGCATATTAGTAATGTGCATGCAAGAGAAGATTTCAGAAAAATTTCACATGTATCTGCAAAAGCAGCTGGATCCATTGTAGGCCTAGGTTTAAAGGGCTATCAATTAGCAGTTGAGTGGTTTGTTAATAAGGGCGCTTAATTGTCTTAACCATGGTCAAGACCTATTCTCAAAAAGTTTACCTGCTTATTTTTATTGTTGCAATTGCTAAAATTATAGCAGCACCATTTTTAGAATTCGGCAATGACGAGGTTTATTATTGGACCTATGCACTACAACTAGATTTTAATCATTTTGACCATCCACCTCTTGTAGGCTTTTTAATTCGTGCATCCACTTTAAATATGCAGTGGGTATCTGAGCTAAGTATGCGAATGGGTGCTATTATTAGTGCAAGTTTGGGTTGTTATTTTATTTTTAAAACAACCACGGTCTTATCCAATGAAAGAGCCGGATTTTATGCCGCTCTACTCTATCAAGCAGGGGTGTACACGGGTTTTATAGCTGGCTTTTTTATTTTACCAGATAGTGCGCAACTTATTTTTTGGACAGCGTCTTTGTATGTGATGTCATTACTTCTATTTACAAATAAACAAAAGCAAATAGGCTACTGGATATTACTAGGTTTACTTATTGGGCTCGCCACGCTCTCAAAAGTGCATGGTTTGTTTTTATGGGCAGGCTTTGGGGCTTATTTATTTTTTACAAATTATAAGCGTTTATTTAGTGTTGGCTTTATATTGGCTGTATTTGTCACACTACTTTGCATTATTCCCATTGTTTACTGGAATATTAGTTACGATTTTATAACGTACCGTTTTCATTCGGAGCGTGTAACACATACAGGTATTGATATCACTAGCTTTACTACTGAAATTGTAGGAGAGATTCTATATCAAAATCCACTGGTGTATGTGTTGATGATAGCAGCAGTTGTAGCATTTAAAAAAATAATATTTCAACAAAAAAATAGTGGACGCTGGTTACTTTGGATGAGTATTCCACTTATTTTAATTTTTTGGACGGTCGCATTATTTAATCCCACACTTCCGCACTGGTCAGGTCCTGCATTTATTCCACTTATGATACTCGCTGGTATTTATATCGATCAACAAAAAGTGAGTTTGCCCATTTATTTATTAAGAACTTCGCTCGGATTTGTGTTTACGATTTTACTAGCACTCGTAATTATTGTGCAAAAATATCCAGGAAATTTTGGTAGCCAGCAACACAATAATTTAGGCGAATATTGTCCTACACTCGATTTAAGTGGATGGAAAGAATTTAGTACGGCATTCAAAACCATAGTGGTCCAGGATCTATCAAGTAATCGTATGGGCAAATCGCCTTCTATTTTTGTAGGCAAGTGGTTTCCGGCTGGCCATCTAGAATTTTATACGGCGCGTACAACAGGACTTCCACTCTTTGGTGTCGGACCGCTTCAAGACATTCATAAGTTTGCTTGGTTAAACAAGCAGCGTCCTGCATTGACAATTGGTGCCGATGCCTATTGTATTGTGCCTTCTAATGTGCCATTTGATGTTACAAAAGCGTACGGTCAATATTTTCAAAATATTGATAGCCCTGTTGTGATTGATCAAAAAAGAAGTGGGGTGGTGGTTAGGCATTTTGCAGTTTACCGTATGCATGATTGTATCAAATTACCGGCACCTGCATTCAATTAAAGGTCTTAGAATAGCCTTTCAAAATCTCTTCTGTAAGAAATACTAGCGCCAAAACGGTTACGTCTACCAAAACTAGATCCGCTAATGTCTAAGCTGTTTTTATTAAATAAAATGGCCCTTAGTTTACGGTCCTGGGTAAGAATGAATTCTATGTTTAAATCGGGAAGCCATTGCAGGTTGCCATTTTTAACACTGGACGAATTGCTCAAGTTAAAATCTAAGTCACCACCAAAAGTCACTACAATTTTATCTTCAAAAAAGCTTTTACCCACTTTAAAATTTACACGCGATCTGTTAATACCTGTATTTGAAGCTGTGGTATTGATGCCGGAAGCAGCCCCTAATAGATCGGCATTGCTGTATAATGAGGTTCCTACGTCAAATCTTAAACTCTTGTCACCGGTAAGCTTATAAAGCATATTCGAGAACATCTTATTGATCTCTTTGGTTAATATCTGCGAAAGTGTATTGACGCCAATAGTTGCAAACATCGTATTGGTGTTCCCATTACCTCCATTTCCAATAGTAGGAGGAGCAAAGGAGTTAAACACAATTAAAAACGAAACCTGTTTTAGAATTTCATTATCGTCTTGCTCAAGTCTGGCTAGATACTGCACCAGTTCATTGTCGGTTTTAATAGGACTGCCTTGCGGAAAGTCTAATGCAAAATTGATGGTTGGCTTTGATAGTTTATCCCTGAGTTGTGCAACCACGTAAACAGGTCCACGGTACCCTTTAACAGCACCACTCATATTTAGATTGCCTACTAAATCATATAAGGCCACTTGCTCCGCGGTATACTGTGCATCAATTTTAATATTGGCTTTATTAGGGTCACCTGTCCATTCGATATAATTTCCTTTATTGGGTATTAATACAAACGGCTTTTTAATGAGTGATTGAAAGCTAAAATCATAATTTCCTTTATCGATATTGTAACGTCCACGAATGGTCAGTGGCTCTGTGGTTCCCGATCTAATTTTGAGTCTACCACTACCATTTGCTTTAATGATATCGCCAGATACATCGTCTAAAATAACATCAATTTCCGCTTTGTTATTGGCTGTTAGGTCAAGGTCTACGAGTAAATTAAAGTCGGAGGATTTATTTTCTGATTGAATTTCGGTACCGTACTTTTTGTAGGAAATAAAATCTGCACTTGCAGATTCTTTAGATACGGCATTGGGTAAAACGATGTGTGAACTATCTGTAGATTCGGCAATAAGTGTAATTTTTGAATTGGTAGAAGGTCCTTTAAAACTAAAGTTGGCTTTGCCAATGGCTTTCCCATAAAAAAGTGAATTGTCTTTAGCTTTGGTATCAATGAGTAATAAATTGTTGGTATTAACATCAAAATCAAAAGCCATATTTTGAAACTGCTTCTCACACAGTTTACCTGAACCGGTTGCTTTGTTGTTGTATTTGTCTTTTATGGTAAACTTTCCAAAGTCAATTCCGTCTTCTAAAAATTGTATACGTAAACTGTCAATTTGATAATTAACCTGTGTGTAATCAACTTTTAATGTTGCATTTTTAACCAGTACATTACCCAAAAGTGTTGGGCTTGAGGGGTTGCCTTGTATGCTAAGCTGTCCCGAAGCCCTTCCGTCTACATCAGAAAAAATACCCGTTAAAAACTGCTCTACAAAATTGATGCGTGTATCATTTAATTGAATATTGGTGTAGAGTGGTTGCTGAGCGCTATCAGAAAGATTGTAAAAGCCATTTGCTCGAATTTTATAATCTTTATTATCAGATTCTACAAAAAATGGAAGCTTCCCTGTTTTTGCATCAAAGCCAGCAGTAATATTTACAAGTCCTACCGAGTCATTGTCTACCCTTAGCTGACTGGTATTAAGTCTTGCATCAGCTTTTAAATCAGCAAAAATGTTTTTTAGGGTAATATTTCCATTGGCAATACCTTCAAATCGTGGTTGCTGAACCATTAAATTTGTGATGTCGCCAATAACAAGGTTATTAAGCTTGATATTTAATTGGTTGGTATTTCCGCCATCCTCTTCTTCGGTTTGAATTAGTATTTCTTGTGTGCCTTGAACAAATTTCACATTGCTGGCATGTACAAAGTTTTTACGGAGTACCAGTTCGCCTTCTTTTTCGAGGGTCCATTTTTTATTGTTCAATGTAAAATTAGATGGCTTCCACTGGATACGAAGCCCATCCTGTAAAGTATATACTTCTGCTTCTAAATTGGCATCATTTAAATTGCTAGATGCCCTCGTTTTTACTTGAACAATTGATTTGTCATTTTTTGAATCTATAGAAATGATTGAATTAGGAAAACGAATACTATCTCCAATTCCAAAATTATCAATATTGGTTAATAGGCTAAGGTTGTTTTTGTCGCCCTTTGCTTGAATGCTAGCACCCGTAATAGCATAGTCATTGATTTTGCCATAAGGGATATTGGCAGTAGCACTTAATTGATACGTCTTGGTGTTTATATTTCCTTCAAATGAAAGGTCGTTAAAACCACTCCAGTTTTTATTATACAAGCTAATATAGGGGTCTATATAATTTGCATTTGCTTTAATGGTAAAGTTTTGGTCAGCGCTGAGTTTGCCCGGAGCCTCAATATAATTAGGGTAGTAGTGGTGTAAAAAAGATTGTATACTTTTTGGTAAGTCGGCAACATTAAATTGCCCATTAATGCTTGCATTAAAATCATTACTTTTTACCGTAATTAATTTGTCTTTTCCAACTATTGAAGACTGAAGGGCTAGTGAATCAAAATTTAATTTGGTGGTTGAGTCTTTGATATTAGCGTTTAAAAATTTAGCATTTCCTAAAAAGTTGTCTAAGTTGCTTCCTGTAAAATTGGCGTCTAGTAAGCCCGTGATTTCAATAAATTTTGGATAGAGTTTTAGGGCTTTTAAATTTGAGTAAGCCAAGTCGCCTACAATATTAAAGGCAGGTACATTTTGATTGAAATTAATTTCTACAGAGCTTGTAAAATTTAAGTTGGGGTCATTGATAATAACATCGCCACTAAAATATTTTTTCTGGAATGTCCCATTTGTTACGATGCTTTTATAATTATAGTTTTTATACTCAATAGCTCTTATATCTCCACTAATACTTGTTTTTAGTTTTTCAATATCAAAGCTAGAGCCTTCGATGCTTCCCTTAAAGTCAATAGTGCCAAGGTCATTGTTGTTTGTAAATTTCCCAATATTAAAGGCAATTGTTTCTAGGCTTCCTTTGTAACTAGCTTCTCCTTTTTGCGGAAGTTTTAAATTAATGTCTGTATTGACGCCTCCGAGTGCGGTACTAAATACGCCCTTGGTAACAAAGTCAAAGGCAGTGCCTTTAAAGTTTCCACGGTATAAAATGGTTCCTAGGGAAGCAAAACTTGGGCTCTTGATATTTTGAATGCTTGGAATAAACTGTGCTAGGTCTTTGTAATTGCTTTGTGCAAAACCTTGATCTAAAGTAATTTGGGTGGTTTCTATGGATGGCAAACCCTTCATTGAAAATGTTCCTGTTAAAACACTATTGCTTCCCGTTCTTAATTGGAGCTTATTGACAGTAAAATCTTCAACAGTGCCTTTGAAATTACCAGAAAGAATCGCTTTTGTTTTGAACATAGACATAGCAGGGGCAAAAAATGCGATATCGTCTGTGTGGACAGTAGATTCTTTAATATTTGCAATCATTACAACATTAGAAATGTAGTTGCTAAAGTCTCGATCAAAGTTTGCAAACTTCATAGCGTAGTAGTTGCCAATGCGAGATCTATTGGTTTGGAGATCTAAGTTGGCAAACTCCATGATGTTTTGATTCAGCGTAAAGGCAGTGTTTAATTTTTTTACAACCAGCCCGGATCTTTCTTTCGCCGAAAGAGCAATGCCTGCTTTTATTTCTTTTTCTGATATAAAAATATTTTTGATGGATGCGTTGATGCCAAAAAAGTTAAGGTGGGTACCATCAAAATTCGGGTATGTTTTTTCTAAATCACTATCTATAGCTAGTGCGCCTTTGTTGATTATAATTTCATCTGCATTGATGTTAAGGATGCTTGGTTTTGATACAGGTGCAGTTGTTTGTTTGGTATGTTGAGGTTGTAACGCAGGAATTACCTTCATTATAAAAGAAGGTTGATCGAGGCTAACAGTCCCTAATTTAATAAACCCAGTTGTGGCATTTATTTTTTTACAATCAGCTACTAAGCTAACAACGGCAGCTTTCATGTAGGATCCAGTCCACTGGTCGTTTTGTTCGAATCGTACCGATTTTAAGTCAATTTTTTTAATATCGTAGTGGGTAGAGCCAGATTTACTCGTGGTATCATTGCTGTTTAAATAGGCAGTAATAAAATCGTAATTCCAGTTTTTTGTTTTTCTATTGATTTTGATAACTGCATCTTCTATACCAATATAGCTTAGCGTTGCATTTTCTTTCAGAAAAAACCAGTCTGTAATTCTTATTTTACACAGGTTGGCAAATAGGAGGGTGTCTTTATTTTGATCTCGAATTAAAACGCCCTCAATATTTAATTTATTAAATGGTGAAATAGAAACATTTTTGAGGCTTACCTGGGCACCTATTTTTTTAGAAATACTAGCTGTTATTTTTTGTGCGATATAATTTTGAACTGGACTGGTATTTAAAAGTAGGAGCACTAAAAAGAGACCCGCAATTACCGCGAGTAAAACATTTCTCGTTATTTTTAATTTTCTTTTCAGTGTCTTAAATGTTCAGATATCAATGATTAGAATCCTGCTACAGCGTCATCACCTCTATTGTCGGCAACTGTAATTCTTTTTCCTGTAGGTCCAATAAGGATACCTTCGGTTCTACCAATACTGCCCCTGCTTTTTATGCGATAACCCATTTTTTCAAGCTCAGTTTTGGTATTTTGATTAAATGTTTTTTCGATGCTTACCTCATCAGGGAGCCACTGGTGATGAAATTTTGGACTGTTAATGGCGTCTTCTAGGCTCATGTTAAAATCAACGAGATTAACAATGGCTTGAAACACGGATGTTGGGATGGTCGTGCCCCCTGGTGTACCAATAGTTAAAAATGGCTTTTTATTTTTTGTTAAAAGCGTTGGCGTCATGGAACTAAGCATTCGTTTATAAGGTGCAATTGAGTTTGCTTCTCCCCCAATAGCGCCATACATATTAGGGCTGCCTGGTTTAGCACTAAAGTCATCCATTTCATTGTTTAAAATAAAGCCAGCGTCACCTACTACGGTTCTGTTGCCATAGCCTCCATTAAGTGTTGTCGTTACGGCAACCATATTGCCTTCTGGATCTACCACACTAAAGTGTGTTGTTTCTTCGGAGGTTGGTGCAACACCTGCTCCAATTTGCTCGCTTGAACCTGCAACGCCCGGCTTATAATCCAACATTCTATTTTTGATATAGGCGCTACTTAGTAATGTTTTTTGAGGCACTTTATAAAAATCAGGATCTCCAATATGTGCTGCTCTATCTGCGTATGCGCGCCTCTCTGCTTCAATCATGAGTTGCACCGATGCTGGTGTTTGAAAACCCATTTTTTGAACATTATAGGGCTCAATCATTTTTAGCATCTGACCAATTAAAATACCGCCACTACTTGGGGGAGCAAAACTAATGACATCGTAACCTCGGTAATTAAATACAATCGGTGTTCTAGATTTTGCTTTGTATTGTTTTAAATCTTCGAGCGAAATAATACCACCGCCTCTTTTCATTTCTTCAACAATAAGTGTTGCGGTTTCACCTTCGTAAAATCCTTTGGCCCCTTCTTTTTGAATTCTGGCAAGGGTATTTGCAAGCGCTACTTGAATAAGGGTGTCTCCAACTTTCCATTTTGTTTCTTTAACAAATGCAGAAGGCTTTGTTGAATATTGTATAAAATCTTTTTTTGTTCCGTTTAAACTAGAGGCTTCTTTTTCTGTGATAACAAAACCGTAACGCGCTAAATCAATAGCGGGTTGAATGAGCATTGCAAACGGAAGTTTTGCGTGTGCGTATGTGTCAAAAATACCGGCCACTGTACCCGGAACACCAGACGCCAAATGTCCATTTTGCGATAGGGCATCTTGTGCATTACCAGCAGCATCTAAATACATATCTCTAGCTGCTTTAGCAGGTGCCGCTTCTCTGTAGTCGATACCAATAAGGGTTCCATCTTTTTTTCTAGCAAGCGTAAATCCACCACCGCCAATATTTCCTGCCCCAGGGTAAACTACGGCAAGTGCAAATTGCGTAGCAATGGTTGCATCAAATGCATTACCACCTTGCTTCATAATTTCGGCGCCTACCATACTCGCAAGTGGGTGTGCGCTTGAAACACTAGCCCTGTTAAATGTACCTGATTTTACTACACTATATTGATATGGATTTACTGCTTTATTAGGGCCAACAATAGTATTTTCATATTGACCCAAAACGCTGCTAGAGAAGCAAAATAAGAGGACTGCAAAGATTGTTGATTTCATGGTCGAAAATTACTCAATTTTTGGGTAAATCTGGGCCATTTTTTGTTACATTCACGCATTGTTTAACAAACCATACATGATTTAAATAACCACTCATCAAGGTGTTTTAACAGCTATGAAAAAATGTTACTTTTTTGCCCTGCTATTTTTTATGGTATCGCTGATTTTTAGTAATACCGTATGGTCACAACAAGTCAGTCATAATAATGGTGGTGTTATGTCCAGTGCTACTATTTTGCAGTCTCTGAGAAAGCTGCAAGTATTAGGTTCAGTATTATATATTGCTGCTCACCCCGATGATGAAAACAATAGCTTTTTGCCTTATTTGGCCAAAGAAAAAATGTACCGAACAGGATATTTGAGTTTAACAAGAGGTGATGGCGGTCAAAATTTAATTGGGCCAGAACAGGGCATAGAACTTGGGATGATTCGGACCAAAGAATTATTAGCCGCGAGAGAAATAGATGGAGCCGAACAATATTTTACCAGTGCCTACGAATTTGGATTTAGTAAAAGTATGGATGAAGCCCTTCAGGTATGGGACCGTAAAAAAGTTTTAGCAGACGCCGTTTGGGTAATTCGTAATTACAAGCCTGATGTAATTATTGCGCGCTTTCCTCCGGACGCGCGCGCAGGTCATGGTCATCACAGTGCATCGGCACAAATTGCGAGAGAGGCGTTTATTGCAGCAGCCGATCCAGGCCAATTTCAAGAACAACTTACAAACGGTGTTACAATTTGGCAGGCAAAAAGGCTACTTTGGAATACGTTTAATTTTGGTGGTGCCAACACAACAAGCAACGATCAATTTAAAATAGATGTAGGCGTTTATAATGCGCTTGAAGGAAAAAGTTATGGAGAAATTGGCGGTGAGGCGCGCAGTATGCATAAAAGCCAGGGCGAAGGAAGACCCCGCCGAAAAGGAGAAATACTTGAATATTTTACCACCATTTTAGGGGATGCGCCTACGCAAAGTTTATTAGATGGAGTTACGCTCGATTGGACCAGACTTGGGCAACATGCAAATGGTATTTCGGCCTCTATTGATGCTACCATTGCCGCATACAATCCTTTGCAGCCGGCACTATCACTACCTTCTCTGGTTGGCATTTTTAAACAAATTAAGGCACTTCCAGAATCGGTGTGGAAGTCTCATAAGTTACAAGCTATGCAACAAATTATTGAAGCTGCAGCAGGATTATCTTTGGAAGCATTTACGGTTTCTGAAAAAGCCGTTCAAGGTGATACGGTTAGTTTTACTTGTGCTATTAATAACAGATCTGCTGCTCGTGTTACTTTAGAAAATATTGTTGTAACCAATCAATCATTTAACAAGCAGGTTGGACAACAACTGGTTCAAAATAAAAATTACAATTTCGCGGTAAGCTTAATACCGGTAATTGCAAAAAATCAATTTCAACCCTACTGGTTACAAGATCCTAAAAAAACCGATGGTATGTTTGAAGTTTCAAATTACCAAGTGCTTGGAAACGCATGGAATGAACCAACTTTATCTGTTCAGTTTAATTGCAGGATTGAAGGTATCGTTTTCACAATGACGAGACCCGTGCAATATAAATATGTAGACCTTGTTAAAGGTGAATGCGTAGAGCCGTTTATTCTTATTCCACCGTATGAACTCGTTGTAAAGCCAACAGTGGTTTTAACAAATGTTGTTTCTGAAAAAGGGAAAAAGCACCAAGTATCACCGCTGCAGCTCACAGTATTATCCAATCAAGTTAAAAGGGGAGAAGCAAGGGTTGCGTATAGTATACTCGATCAAAAAACGGCGAAGGTATTGTATCAACAAAATGTTGATTCGGTATTTAAAAGTTCAAAAACTAATACAATTGTAGTACCAATTACTTCATTTTATAATGAGGCTAAACAGGCAGGACCGCTTCATGCTTCTGTTGACGTTACAAATAATACAGGAACCCAAACGTATACTGAACATGTTCAAAAAATAACCTACGATCATATACCCAATACGCATTACTTAACCCAAGATCTTGTCAAATTAGTGGATGCACCAATTCGGGTAAAAGGCAATAGAATAGGCTATATCGCCGGTTCTGGAGATTTTACAGAAGAGGCGCTTGTGCAACTCGGATACCGAGTAGAAAAAATTACAGCAGCTAATTGTACCCCCGAGTATTTAGCCGGATTTGACGCAGTTATTACAGGCGTAAGGGCTTATAATGTAAATGGATTTTTAAGTGAGGGGTATCAAGCCTTACTACAATATGTTGAGAAGGGCGGTAATTTAATTGTACAATACAACCGTACGGGAACAAATGGATTAACGCCCCCAATAGGACCCTATCCATTTACAATTAGTGGCGGGTCAAGGGTCACCGAGGAAAATGCTGAAGTAGTATTTGAAGTTCCAACCCATCCTGTTTTGCAAACGCCTAACGTAATAACAGCCAGTGATTTTGAAGGTTGGATTCAGGAACGAAGTACTTACCAGGCAACAGCTATCGATGCCCGATATGTTACACCATTATCTATGCATGATAAAAATGAAAAATCTTCTAATGGATCATTGATTACCTGTTCATATGGCAAAGGTAATTTTGCTTATGTGAGCCTTGCACTTTTTAGACAACTGCCTGCAGGGGTTTCTGGTGCTTATAAATTATTAGCGAACTTAATTGCTTTACCAAAACGTTAATACAATGTCTACAATTGATTGGGTTGTTTTGGTGCTTACATTTATTCTTATTATTTCCTATGGTTTGTATAAAAGTAATGCTACAAAAAATTTAGAGGGCTACTTTTTAAGCAACCGTTCTATGCCATGGTATTTGGTACTACTGGGAATTATGGGAACACAAGCCAGTGCTATTACTTTTTTATCGGCACCGGGTCAGGCATACACTGATGGTATGCGTTTTGTGCAATATTATTTTGGCCTACCGCTTGCTATGATCGTTATTGTAGTGTGGTTTGTGCCTGTATTTAGTAAATTAAAAATATTTACGGCTTACGAATTTTTAGAGCAGCGCTTTGATTTAAAAACCAGAACCTTTACTTCTTTTTTGTTTTTATTATCACGCGGTTTATCTACTGGTATCAGTATTTATGCGCCTTCTATTATTTTATCGTCACTACTGGGCTGGGATATTTATTGGACTAATATTGTAATGGGAGGTATGCTTACTTTGTATACCGTTAGTGGCGGATCCAAAGCAGTTGCTTACACCCAACAGCTCCAATTTGTGATCATATTTATTGGGATGGTGGTATCGGGTTATTATTTGGTGCATTTGCTACCGGATGGCCTCGGTTTTTCGGATGCCTTAAAAGTTGGCGAAGTATCCGGTAAATTAAATGTGATTACAACAGGCAGTACGGGTAGTGGATTTGATTTTAAAGACCGCTATAATATAATTAGTGGAACCATTGGCGGCTTTTTTTTAGCACTCTCTTATTTTGGTACCGATCAGTCACAAGTAGGCAGGTATATCACTGCGAAAAATGATAAAGAAAGTAAATTAGGACTCTTGTTAAATGGCGTGGTAAAAATACCCATGCAGTTTTTAATATTGCTACTAGGTGTTTTATTATTTACATTTTATCAATTTAAAGAGTCTCCCATATTTTTTAATAGAACCGTTGAAACCAAAGCCTGGTCTACACCTTATAAAGATTCATTGGCTGCCATTCAAGATCAGTTTAAGACTGCGCAGGCTACACAATTGGAACTCAATACGGCGCTTGTACAAACTAAAAACGCAGATACTGCGTTAGAATATAAAATTCAACAAGGCGCCGCTTCATTAACGGCATTACAAAAAAAATATAAAAATGTCATTGCAACTGCTGTGCCAGGCGCAGATGTGAATGATACCAACTATATTTTTTTACGTTTTGTGGTAGACTACTTACCTGTAGGACTCGTAGGCTTATTAATAGCTGTCATTTTTTTAGCTGCATGGGGTTCCATTGCAGCGGCGCTCAATGCGCTCGCCTCTTGCACCGTTATAGATTTTCATTTGCGGTTCCGTTCAAAATCAATTGATGGAACAACGCTTGCCCAATCTGCCACAGATTATAAAACGTCTAAATGGTATACCTTGGCTTGGGGTGTTTTTTGCATTTTAACGGCACAGTTTGCAACGGGTATGGGGAGCTTGATTGAAGCCGTTAATGTTCTTGGCTCTTTATTTTATGGTGTTATTTTAGGTATTTTTTTAGTGGCATTTTATGCTAAAAAAGTAGGTGGCACGGCTGTGTTTTGGGCTGCTATTGTAGGGGAGATATTTGTTATTGTATCTTTTTGTTTAGATAAGTATAACATTGTTGGTATTGGATTTTTATGGCTCAATGTAATTGGTGCTGTGTTCGTATTTCTTTTATCTATTTTGTTTTCTAAATTCAAAACGCATGCCATTTAATACTGTTTCTTGGGCGCTTCGCGCAAATATTTACGAGGTAAACTTAAGGCAGTATACCAAAGAGGGAACTTTGCAAGCATTTGCAGCGCATCTTCCAAGACTGGCAGATATGGGTGTTACCGTTTTGTGGTTCATGCCTATTACTCCCATAAGTTTAAAAGGTAGGTTGGGTACATTAGGTAGTTATTACGCTTGTAGTGATTACACTTCTATTAATAGTGAGTTTGGAACCGAACATGAATTTATTGCAGTTGTGCATGCCGCGCATAAACTTGGTATGAAAGTAATTATTGATTGGGTTGCCAATCATACCGGTCAGGATCATGTATGGACAAGATCCAATCCAAATTTTTACATACAAGACGCTCATGGAAATTTTACAGAGCGCAACGGATGGAGTGATGTTATCGATTTAAATTATGATAACCAGCAAATGCGCGCCGCCATCATTGATGCGATGCGTTACTGTGTAGATACGGCTGGTATCGATGGATTTAGGTGTGATATGGCTCATTTGGTGCCGCTTGATTTTTGGATAGAGGCTAGACAAGCACTTGATGCAGTTAAGCCCCTCTATTGGTTAGCAGAGTGCGAAGACACGCGTTATTTTGAAGCATTTGATACAACATATGCCTGGGCATTTATGCATGCAAGTGGATCCCTCAATAGGCATGAGTCAAATCTAAATCCGGTATTGGAACAGCTTAAACTCTATGCAAGCGAAGGGCCTAATACACAAAAGTTATTTTTTACATCCAACCATGACGAAAATAGTTGGAACGGAACGGAGTATGAAAAATATGGCGTAACAGCTAAAGCATGGGCTGTTTTTACAGCAACTTGGGGCGGCTTGCCACTTGTGTATTCGGGTCAAGAAATCCCCAACCATAAGCGCTTATCATTTTTTGATAAAGATGAACTGGATTGGTCTCTGCAAACAAGACAACCGGCATTGCATGGGTTTTATAAGGCTCTTTTTAGCCTCCGTACGAAAAATGACGCAATGGTACTTGGTCAACCTGAAATGCTCCAAACGCCATACCCTAATAGCATTATAGCCTTTATAAAAAAGCACCAAAACAATGTTGTTTTGGTGCTTCTCAATATTTCGGAACATAATAGGTTGGCTTTTGAAATTAGCCATCCCTTGCTATCTGGAACTTTTGAACAAATATTTTCGGGCCTACGTTTTTCATTTTCTGGCAAAGAAAAATTTGAACTTCAAGCCGGTGAATATTTGGTGTACCAGCTTATTCCTCACTAAGGTTTAGTGGATAGGTGTAGCTGCCTTCAAATCCTGGATAAAATCCTTCGAGTCTTACAACGCCAGATTTTATTTTAGCTAAGATTTCTTTTAATTCATCAAGGCTTTTTACTTCAGAGCCGTTAACGCTGATGATAACAAAACCATCCTGCATCCTACTTTTTTTAAGTAATCCATCGCCTACTTTTTTTACCACCACACCACCTTCAACTTCATTGGCTGCTGCTACTTTTTTATCTAGGTTTTCAAATGTGCCACCTAATTTTTCGATGATGGAAGTGTTTTTAACAATATCGGTATTGCCAACTTTGTTTTTTAAAGTAAGTGTAACGGTATTTTCTTTTCCAGCTCTCTTGTAAGTAATGGCTACTTTATCTCCTGGTTTATGTTTGGCTACTTGTTCTTGTAGTTCTGGGCCAGAAGTGATGTTTACGCCATCAATTTTTGTGATGATATCATATTTTTTTATACCTGCAATGGCTGCGGCACCATTTGCCGGAACTTCTGTTACAAAAACACCTTCACCTTCTTTGATGCTAATACCAAACTCTTTTTCGTACGCTAATTTTTGTTCGTCTGTTACATTTTCTGGTAAAAAGTTAATACCAATGTAAGCACGTTGAACGGTTCCAAATTTTACAATATCAGTTACTACTTTTTTTACAATGTTAACAGGTATTGCGTAAGAGTAACCTGCATAAGAGCCAGTAGGGGATGCTATGGCAGAGTTAATGCCAATGAGTTCACCAGTTGAATTAACGAGTGCACCACCACTGTTACCTGGATTAACTGCAGCATCTGTTTGAATAAATGATTCTACAGGTCTATCACTTTGTTTTCTATTGATATCGATAGATCTTGATTTAGCACTAATGATACCTGCTGTAACAGTAGCGTCTAAACTTAGCGGATAGCCAACGGCTAATACCCATTGACCAAGTTTGGCCTCGTCACTATTGCCATAAATTAAATAAGGTAATCCTTTTGCTTCTATTTTAATAACAGCAATGTCGGTGCTAGGGTCTGCACCTATTAATGTTGCTTTATAAGATTTTTTATTGCCGAGTGTTACATTGATTTCATCTGAACCATCAATGACGTGGTTGTTGGTTACAATGTATCCGTCTTCTGTAATAATCACACCACTACCACTTGCACGCTGCTCCGGCATGACGCGTGGACCGCCGCCAAAGAAATCACCAAAATCGTCACCAAAAAAATCCGAAAAAGGATTTCTGCCGCGTGATCCGCCTGAGCTAATTTGCTTTTCCTTAATTTTTGTTTTGATATGCACAACGGCCGGTACAGCAGTGGTTGCTGCTGGGGTAAAATCTACGGCAACAGCTGGTGCATTGTTGTTGTTAAAACCCGCATAATTAAAAGGTAATTTGCCCGGGTCCTGAAATCCAGCCTGTTGGTATGCATTGAATTTGCTTACTCCCCAAACACTTACAATAGCAGTTGTGGCGCTAATGGCTACCATTGTGGCCACTGTTTTGAAATTCATATTCATCGTTACATTTTTTAAAGGTTCTACAA
>JBIKIS010000146.1:0-5105 GCA_044361485.1 Sediminibacterium sp. | reverse complement strand
ACCCACAATCATAAGGGTTTGTGCAAGTGAAGGGTTGTTTTGATCAATTAAATGCCAAGTGTAGCCTGCGCCTGCAATTACACCAATAAGCATAAGTCCAAATTTGTTCATGGTGCCTCTAACAGACATCGTGCCTTCTGCGTTTGCCTGTGCATGACCGGCTTTGTCAAACATTTTTTCTGAAAGGGTAGGATTTCCTGATTCAAATAGTGCCATGGTTGTTTAGTTTTTGTTACCCAAATATACAATAAGATTCATTTTCAAAGAAGCCTCTTTTCAATACTTTAACAGTTAAAAAACCATTGGCTACCTCCTCAGTAAATTGTAACTTTACCGCAATTATAGAAGCTCATGGAAAAGAAGGAAACACTACTACAGGACGTCGTAATCAAGTTTGCTGGTGACAGTGGAGACGGTATGCAATTAACCGGTCAGCAGTTTACCAATAACACGGCATTACTGGGCATCGACCTGGCTACTTTTCCTGATTTTCCCGCCGAAATTCGTGCCCCTATCGGCACTCTTCCAGGTGTGAGTGGATTCCAGTTACGTTTTTCTAGTGACCGTGTTTTTACACCAGGTGATGATTGTGATGTACTCGTTGCCATGAACGCTGCTGCTTTAAAAGTTAATTTAAAAGCCATTAAAAAAGGCGGAAAAATAATTGCGAATGTAGATGGTTTTGATGCAAAAAATTTACGCTTAGCCAATTACCCGGATGGCGTGAACCCCTTAGAGGACGGCAGTTTGGAAGGTTTTGAACTGATAAAAGTAGATGTTACTAAACTTACCCGTGAAGCTTTAAAAGACTTTACTGACCTCGGCACCAAAGAAAGAGACCGTGCAAAAAACATGTTTGTACTGGGTCTTATTTATTGGATGTACAATAGAAATTTAGACAACACCATTACTTTTTTAAATGAAAAGTTTGGTAAAAAAGATACCATCCTGCAAAGCAATATCAAAGTGTTGCAAGCAGGATTTAATTATGGTGACACCACCGAAACTTTTTCGAGCCGTTATAGGGTAGAAAAGGCAAAAATGATTCCCGGAACCTACCGTAGTATCATGGGTAACCAGGCCCTTTCGATGGGATTAATTGCGGCTAGCGAAAAATCGGGGCTTTCCATTTTTTTAGGTACTTATCCTATTACGCCAGCTTCCGATATTTTACATGAACTCAGTAAGCATAAGGCTTTTGGGATTAAAACTTTTCAGGCCGAAGATGAAATTGCCGGCATATCGGCAGCCATTGGTGCTAGTTATGGCGGCTCTATTGGTATAACCACTACATCGGGGCCAGGTATGGCACTTAAAACAGAAGCGATGGGTCTTGCTGTAATGCTCGAGATTCCACTTGTGATCATTAATATCCAGCGCGGCGGTCCATCAACCGGACTTCCAACCAAAACAGAGCAAAGTGATTTGTTGCAAGCTTATTATGGTCGAAACGGCGAGTGTCCAATGCCTATTATAGCATCTTCTACACCCAGCGATTGTTTTGATGCAGCCTATGAGGCAGTGCGCATTGCTGTGCAACACATGACACCGGTTATACTATTAAGTGATGGATATATTGCTAATGGTGCAGAGCCTTGGAAGTTTCCAGTGGCCGCAGATTTAGCCCCGATTCAAGTAAGTTTTAAAACAACACTTGATGAAGGTGAAACCAAGTTCATGCCATATAAAAGAGATGAAAAATTAGTGAGGCCATGGGCGGTTCCTGGCACTGCAGGTTTTGAACACCGTATTGGTGGCATCGAAAAGCAGGATGTTACAGGAAATGTGAGTTACGATCCGGAAAATCACCAACATATGGTGAACACCCGTCAGGCCAAAGTAGATAAGATTGCAGATTATATTCCGCTTCAAAGGTTAGATAGCGGTCCGGAAACTGGAAAAGTACTCGTTCTAGGTTGGGGCTCTACCTATGGTGCGATCAAAACAGCTGTTACAGAATTACAAGCAGCAGGACACGCGGTAAGTCATGCACATATTAAATACATGCGTCCGTTTCCAAAAAATTTAGGAAGTATTATTGCAGGATTTGATAAAGTACTCATTCCTGAACTTAATAATGGTCAACTCATTAAAATAATAAGAGACCAGTATTTAGTAGATGCAAAAGGATACAATAAGGTAATGGGTATTCCGATTACCAAAACCGAAATTATTGATACAGTACTAAATATGTTATAGGCTAGTCTTTATTACCCGCCGAAAATATTTGATCTACAGCGCCTCCAAGCATTGGAAATTTCTCTTTTACAAAACCTGCGATGGTTGCAATGGCTTGCTGTGCTTGCTCTGGTGTTAAGGCCGCTTCTTTAACTAGGCGTTCTACTAATTCGTTCATATCAATTTGTTTTAAGCAACTTTTAAAGAACTCAGTTTACTCTTGCTAAACTTTTGTTCTGCGTAATCAAGGGTTACCGTAAATTTTTTGGTATCGGTACCTGGAAGTTCAAACATTGCGTCTGTCAAAATGCTTTCGCAAATACTTCTTAAACCTCTCGCACCAAGCTTGTATTCCATGGCTTTACCTACCATAAAGTCAAGCACTTCGTTTTCAATAATAAGTTCAATGCCTTCTAGTTCAAATAAACGGTTGTACTGTTTGAGTAAAGAGTTTTTAGGCTCCGTTAAAATACTGCGTAAGATACCAGCATCAAGTGGCTCAAGGTGCGTTACTACTGGAAGTCTTCCGAGTAATTCAGGAATGAGTCCAAAACTTTTTAAGTCTTGCGCATTGATAAATTGCAATAAATTTTTTCTGGCATTTTCCTGCTCGTCTTTGTTAACGCTAAACCCAATGGCATTGGTATTGATACGTCTAGCAATTACTTTATCGATACCATCAAAAGCGCCACCACAAATAAATAAAATATTTTTAGTGTCTACTTTAATCATTTTTTGTTCGGGGTGCTTACGTCCACCCTGCGGTGGTACGAGCGCTTCGGTGCCTTCGAGCATTTTTAATAAACCTTGCTGAACCCCTTCGCCACTTACATCACGCGTAATAGAAGGGTTGTCTCCCTTGCGCGCGATTTTATCGATTTCATCTACATAAACGATGCCTCTTTCGGCAGCTGCTACATCATAATCACAATTTTGCAATAAACGCGTGAGCATACTTTCAACATCTTCCCCTACATAGCCTGCTTCTGTAAAAACAGTAGCATCTACAATAGCAAAAGGAACATTTAAAAGTCTGGCGATGGTTTTAGCAAGTAAAGTTTTTCCGGTTCCGGTTTCACCCACCATAATAATATTGCTCTTTTCAATTTCAACATCATCGGCTTGTGGCTTTTGTGCCACACGCTTAAAGTGATTGTATACCGCTACCGATAAAATCTTTTTTGCATCATCTTGACCAATGATATACTCGTCTAAAAACTTTTTTATTTCTAATGGCTTGCGTACATTGAGTTTGAAGTTGCCTTTATCACCTTCTTTTTTAACCGTTACTTCTTGCGCTATAATTTCTTGTGCATGCTCTACACAGTTTTCACAAATGTGCGCGTGTTGGCCTGCAATAAGAATTTTTACCTCATCGCGACTTCTTCCACAAAAAGAACAGGTTAATTGATTTGCTTTTGCCATAAAACGGTTGCTCCTTATATCTTTTCTAGTACACTATCTACAATGCCATACGCCACAGCTTCTTTGGCATCCATCCAATAATCGCGGTCAAAATCCTGCATGATTTGATCTACTGTTTTACCACAGTTTTCTGCTAAAATACGCGCACCAATGGCTTTGGTTTTAATGATTTGTTCGGCCTGGATTTCAATGTCAGCACTGGTGCCTTGCATGTAGCCACCAAGGCTTGGTTGATGAATCATTACTTCTCCGTGCGGGTAAATATAACGCTTGCCTTTAGCACCTGCGCTTAATAAAATAGAACCCATGCTAGCCGCAAGACCCATACATATCGTAGATACCGGGCTTTGAATGAGCTTCATGGTATCATACATCACCATACCACTTGTTACAATGCCTCCTGGACTATTGATATAAAATTTAATTTCGGCACCTGGCTTGTCTGCGTCTAGTAATAATAATTTGTTTACTACTTCTTTAGCAGATTTATCATCTACCACACCCCATAAATAAACGGTTCTCTTTTCAAAGAAAAGCTTTTCCATTTTTTTCATGAGCATGCCATTATTTTCAGGCTTGTCTTCTTTTACAGATTCTTCCTCGTCTTCCATTAAGTATGGATTTACAATATATTTTAAGTCTGTCATGGTCTTATTATTTATTTTCTTTACGTGGGTTGGTTAATAAAACTTCATCTACCAGTCCATATTCTTTTGCATCAGCGGCGGTCATCCAAAAATCTCTATCGCTGTCTTTTGCAATAGTAGCTTCGTCTTTGCCAGTGTGATGCGCAGTAATTGCGTATAATTCTGATCTTAATTTTTTAATTTCTCTTGCCGTGATTTCAATGTCTGTTGCTTGACCACCAATAGCACCACTTGGTTGGTGCATCATGATACGACTATGCTTAAGTGCGGTACGTTTTCCCTTAACACCAGCGCACAATAAAATTTGTCCCATACTTGCAGCCATGCCTGTACAAATTGTGGCAACGTCTGGTCCAATAAATTGCATGGTATCATAAATGCCTAGTCCTGCATATACGCTTCCACCTGGGCTATTGATATACATTTGAATATCGCGGGTACGGTCGGTGCTTTCTAAAAACAACAATTGAGCCGTTACAATATTGGCAACATAATCGTTGATGCCTTCACCTAAAAATATAATACGGTCCATCATTAAACGTGAAAACACATCCATGCTTGCCACGTTCATGGGGCGCTCCTCAATAATGTACGGGGTAAGGTTTGTTACCTGCTGGTAATTATGCAAAGTGGCACTACTAATACCTCTATGTTTTACCGCATATTGCTCAAATTCTTTTACTAGATTCATATACTTTAAATTTCGCTTTGAAGATAAGTTATTTGATTTTCATAAAAAAAGCCGGGTTACCCCAGCTTTTCTCTATGTTTTGATGAGATTAGTGGTGGTGAT
Source organism: Sediminibacterium sp. (assembly GCA_044361485.1). Lineage (GTDB taxonomy): Bacteria > Bacteroidota > Bacteroidia > Chitinophagales > Chitinophagaceae > Sediminibacterium. Next base: position 62 of record JBIKIS010000146.1, on the reverse strand, counting down.
TGTGCAATTTCTTAGCAAAATCTTCGGCACTAATGCTTTCTTCTTTGGCAGTTACTTGTGTT
>JBIKIS010000031.1:0-17627 GCA_044361485.1 Sediminibacterium sp. | reverse complement strand
GCTGGCTCCATTTTAATATATTGAGTCTTATAGGCAGCCACTTGTCATCATCAAAATATCCCCTGGAACATAAAATTTCAGTAAACCATTGATTTAAAATGTCAAGCCTTTCTTGATCGTCATCGGGAATTTGATTTTTCATCTTTTTTTTCAAAACTAACTACCCAAACCGCGCTCTATTGGAGGACTAACATTGCCGCAATAATTATTCCAATGGCAACATACTCAGCCTTATATAAAAATTTGAATTTGGAGGGCATATAACCAAAACAAATTGGTCAGTTCCATTTACTTTAATTTCAGGTGATTCATGCCTGCCATTTAGTATTACTTTTTCAACCGTGACATTACTAACAATTTCAATTTGCAAACCTTCCTCAAAACCGGTTGTAATTGAATCACCAATAAACCCATTTTGACGAGCCATCATTTGCAGCGCATCAAAATTGTAAGATTTATCCATGGTATTTACCAATACTCCTTGGGGTAAAGAACCAGCAAATAATTTAACCTCCTGGGCCTCACTTGTACTGTTGGTTATTTCTACTATAAATCCGCGCTCCATATATAAACGTTTTTTCAAAAATACGCACCCAAACCTTATGCTATTGGAGGACTTACATATTATTTTCACTAATTTGAGAGGGTAAATACAAACCGCATGCCCAAAAACAAATCAGCCGTTATTAGACACCGCATTATAGACCAGATGCTTACCAATAAACGTAGGCCCTATCCTACTTTGGAGCAGTTAGCGGCTAAGTGCAGTGCTATACTAGGTTCCGATGTATCTACTTCTACCATAGAAAAAGACATTAGGGCTATGCGCGAGCAGGCACCCAAGGGTTATAGCGCCCCTATTGTGTATTCTAAACTTGGTGGCGGTTATGTATACAGTGAAGTAGGCTTTTCTATTGCCGAACTTAACCTCAACGAAGAAGAATGGACGGCCCTTCAATTTGCTGCCGAACTTTTATACCAGTACAAAGAAGTGCCCGTATTTAGCAATTTTAAAAACGCCATTGAACGCATTAACACCAGGTTTTCGTTAGGTATAGACGGAAGTGAAAAATTGATTGACGAAGTAGTGCAGTTTGAAAAAGCTGTTCATGCCAACGGTATGGAATTTATAGAGTTCATTTATAAAGCCATCAAAAGCAAGCAGGGCATCACTTTTAACTACCGTAACATTTATAAAAACAAAACTAGTGCTACCAGCCTGATCCCCTATTTAATTAAAGAGCACCGCAACAGATGGTACGTAATAGGCTGGAGTACCGAAAAAGAAAAATACACTACCTACGCCCTGGATAGAATGTCTGGGGTAGAAACAGAAGACAAAGTTTACAAGAGACGTCACGATTTTAATGCCTCTACCTTTTTCCAACACAGCACTGGTATCATGGAAAGTAAAGCCAAGCCAGAAGAAGTATTACTTACCATACAAAGCCCCATTAGCAACTTAGTATTACTTGAACCATTACACAGCACTCAAAAAGTTATCCAAGAAAAAACAGATGCCATACAAATAAGCCTTAAAGTTTTACTCAACGAAGAGTTTACTTTTAAACTACTAGGCATGGGATCTTTTTGTATTGTTAACAAACCAGCTAACCTTAAAAAAACAATCAAAAATGCCATTAGCCTTATGAATGCTAATTACCTCTAAGCAGTACAGAACCCACAGGCATTAAATCTTCCCCTACTGGCATCCAAATATGACCGTCAAATTTTGGGTTTACAAAAAGCTTTTTTACGGTTATACTTTCACACACCATTTTAAGCCCTGGCTCTATATAAAAGCCAAACCTATTGCCAAACATAGGCAGGTGCGACGCATGCACCACATAATTAGGGCGGTCATACTTGTTTACAAAAAAGTAATAGTATCCCTCTAATTTTAAAATAGAAAAAAATTGCTTTTTACCGCTTGTATTGTAATTAAAAAACAAATCACTAAACCGGTGCTTTTGAAAACTATGATTACGTTCAAAACTAGACACCACAAACGACTGCTCTTCCGAGCTAACCACAAACTTGTTTAAAGATCTAGAGTCTTCATCAAAACCCCACACCAAACCATATTGTCCAAAACCTTTGTGGTTTTCTACCACTTCAAGTTCAGCCTTAATAATAAAATTGTCGCCTAAATTATTAGGTAGCTCCTTATGGTAATAGTTCCAGGTATCATCTGTTTTGTTCTCCATGATATAACGGCCAAATCTAAAAAAAGCACCTTCTGTATCACTCTCCACCGTTTCCCACCCCTCCTGCCTCTGGCCAAAATTGTCGTCTATAACTATCTCTTCTTTGTAAATGTCTGCAACGGGTAAAATTTGTATCATAATTTCTATTTATAACACAAACATACCCGGCCAAACCTCCGTGTATTGGAGGGGTAAAATAATACCTCATAATTTAAGTCCTCCAATAGAATGCGGTATGCCTTTTTAGTTTTGAGTTTTAATACCAATACCATGGAAAAACACAAGCCTAGTAACGTTAACCACATTGAACCCATTAGTAACATCCTAATTAAAAACCTTACCGAGGATGCCCAGGAGCGTGGCTATACCTACCTCCACTGCGTATATGCAGCCAAACAAAAGTATATGAACGGAGGATGGATTAACATCTGGCCTACCACCTACCTATCAGGATCCGGCAAGTTTTTAGACGATCTTGAAATGATTCAAGCTGTTAACATACCTGTTGCCCCCAATAAGTTCCATTTTGCAGAAAAAGGCCAGGTTAAACGCTTTACACTGATATTCCCGGCTATTCCCAAAGACTGGAAGGAGTTTTGCCTCGTAGAAATGGTGGATGACAGGAATATTGGGTTTAAATCACGGAAAATTAGAAGAAATGAGACCGGGATTTATAATGTGTTTGTGGAGTGATAAGGGGGGTCTTAAAAACTACTAGTTTAATATAAAAGATGGAAATTAGACATTGCTTACAATTAATTAATATATTTATAAGTAATGTAAAGATTAATTTAAGAAAATAATATACCAAGGATTAAAATTTAAAAAAAATAATTATATGGGAATGGTATCGCATGAATTAATAGAATCAATTGAAAAATTAGACATACAAGAGATTCATGATAAAATAAGTCAAACTAAGAAACAGCTTGAAAAAGAAACAGATTTTGAAAATATTGAAAACCTAGAGCTAACTATTGAGATCTTGAATAATAGAATTAAAGAACTCAAATTTAAAACTTGGAACACGATAGAAAGGAAAAAGATAAAAGACGGTGATTATAAATATTTTGTAGCTGACTTAAGTGGAAAGAAAATAGGTGAAATTAACAAAGATTTTTATAACCCAATAGAAATCGGATCATTATCTGAAGAGATTGAAGATGAAGATGGTAATATGATTAATCGAATATACCATCGTTTTTATGAGTTTACCTACAAGGATGTATTGCCAAAATATAGAGTTGAATTTAATGAAAATGATCAAGAAATCGCTGTATATCAATATGACTGGGATGAAGATGAAGATGAAGATCAAGATCAAGATGAAGATCAAGAAGAGATTAATTGGGAAAGTGAATCAAATTACACATTGAATAAGGGAGGAGAAATAGTTGAATTGAAAGCGATTTTTAATGACAATGGAGAACAAATCAAATCAATAATTAAATCAATAGATGAATATATTCCAGAAATTGGATTCATAGTTACATTGTATGATTATGTGATTGGAGAATACAATCAATATTCATCTGATACAATTGGATGGTGGGCAAAAGAATGGTCTAATGCATTTGGGAAAGAAAATGAGTTACAATGTGTAATAAATTTTGAGGGCAATTACATCATAGAACCTTGTAGAGAAAAGATAAAATATATAGCTATTCATAAATTATTTAGTGTTGGAGGGTATTTAACTTTTAGTCAAATCGGAGTAATGCAAGCTTTCAATATTGAAGTCAAAAAATACTCTTTATATCAAAATCAAATTGATGATAATGTGAAAGCTAAAAGAGATCTAGAAAAGAGATGCGAATACATAACATTTAGAGATAATAAAAAAAATAAAATTGGTCTAATGAAAAACGGGCTAGTTTGTTGCAATCCGAATTATAATGAAATACAAAATTCTGATAAACCAGATGTATTTATTGTTAATCAGGATAACAAATTGGGATTTATTTCAGCTGATTTATTTGAAGGTTCTATTATCTTGAAAGAAACGGAAATAAAGTTCGACCAGCTATTTGAACTTTCGCAATGGGGGTATTTATGCAAATCAAACTCAGAAAATAAAATATTTTTGTTTCATGGTTTTTCAGAGGAATCTAACCCTTTGGTTGACAGCTTTGACACTCTAAATGAGCAAGAAGTTGTAAATATAATTAACCAGAAATATTCTATGAAAATTAGTATATTAAAGAAAACAAGTGCGTTTTTTCTTGAATTTGAGCCTTACTAGATAATTGGGTATTTATTTACAACTATTTATGAATTTGATGTTTGTATTATTCTGTCGTTTTTTTAGTTTAGTTAAAATTGGTTGTTAAAACAATTTTCCACTTAAACTTGTGCAGAGTTTTACCGGTCGGTAATAAACAGGAGTTTATTATATGCATTAAGAGTAGTGAAGATGGCTTGTTATAATTTTTATTAAATATATACTATTTAAAAGAGATTCTACATAATCGAAATAAAACCGCCTATAGCAATAATAACTAAATAAGTCTAGTATATATTAGTTCAGCTCTTTTATCAAGCTCTCCATATACAAAAGCCATTTGACCATATTTAATGGCTAATTCTAGGGCAGTACCTTTATTAATATTTTCTATAAAGAACGACTCTTCTTCCCATTCCCCATCCGCTGACACTCCTTTCCCTAGATGACATTTATACCCTCTATTAGTTAAATCAGACAACAAGTTGTTATTTCTAGATACATTTTCCTCAAAAGCTAAAATAGTTGGAAGAGGATTCCATGCTGTTATATATGCCCAACTTCTTATATTGGCTGGGAAAATATGTATTTCTCCTATTTTTAAAGTTATACTATCAATAAAAATATCATTTTTGAGAATGTTGAAATTTGTTGAAATAAAGGCTTCATGTATTTCTTCTGGAGTCATCATAAAACTTGAAATAATTATCTAATTATTAAGTTTAAAATTTTCAACCTGTCCCATTACCTGATCGAACACCTCATCATTATGTTGAGGCGGATAACCATTTTGATTCAAGCAAAAGAATATTTGTTTATTAAGTTCTGCTCTCACATTCTTGTTATTGAGCCAATCTGTATAAGAGGATTGTACATTTATTAGCTCTTTTATTTTTTGAGCCAATAACTTACATTTATCATTTATTAATATGCCATCAACCTTTTTATCCTTGCCAAATTCAAAATTATTTTTATCTCTTAGATGTATAAGAATATCATAGAACGCTTTTTCCTCAAAAGTAAGTCCTAGTTTTCTAAAACTTTCTTTATCCTCGCCTAATTGGGAGAGAATATCCAAAGCCTGTTGAGTGGCACTACTTATGATTGAATTTACTGCTTCAGTTTGAGTCGCATTAGCTTCTGTTGCGGATAGACTTTCTCTTCTTTTATGATATTCATCTAGCGTCTTTTTCAACAAATCTTCATATTTTTCGGCTGCGATCTTATTTGTTTCTTTATATTCTTTAATCGACTTCCGAAGCATTTTTATTAAAACTTCAAGCCTGGTTGCTGGTAATTTTAAACTTTCCAATTGTACTAAAAACTCAGGACTAAAAATACTTTCCTCTACATCAGTTTGGAGAATACTTACTACAGAATTGCATTCTAATGCTTCATCGACCATTTTTTCAACTGCACGATTCATGCTTTCTGCATCATGTTTTCCTCCAGATGTTTTTCTGATATAAGAGGCTACCGCCATAAGACACTGTGATAAAGAAAGTTGTTCATTTGAAAGTACATTAGATGGCTGGCAAATATCATAAGCTGACCTCAAACGCGTTACATGAGCAAGAAAATATGTTTTTGCATTAACTAATTTTGGCTTTTCTGATTCATTACTTAGATTTAATTGATTAGCTATAGTAATTATATAGTCTGCTGCTGAAGACAAGCATTCTAATCGCTCTAATGGAGATGTATTTGAATCAGTAAAAGGCGTAATGTCAAAATCAAGAAATACATCACTAAGCAATTTTAATTCTATTAATAGCGCATCTAATGCTTGTTGTACATCATCTTCACTAGGGCCAAACTTTTCGCCTCCAAACTTGCGCATAGCTTCCATCATGTTAGTACGAATATCTATGTAGTCAATTATATATCCAAACTCTTTTCCATCGTATTTTCGATTAACTCGGCTTATTGTTTGTATTAAAGTTTGTTTTTGTAATGGCTTATCGTTATATAAATATGTTAAACTAGGTACATCAAAACCTGTAATCCACATATCGACAACTATAACAATTCGAAAATTTGAATTTTCTGTTTTAAATGCATCATCTAATTTTTTACTCCTTGCCTTATCTCCAATATAATTATACATTTCTTCCGGATCATTTGACCCACGAGTAGCCACCAGCGCTATAGTGGGCATTGGCGAGAGCTCTTTCAACTCATCAGTAGTTAATTTACTATCGTCAGGTGACTTTTTTTCATCAAACCATTCAGGTTTTTGATCTCTAAATTTTTGGAGTAAATCGTAAGCGATTTTACGTTGACTGCATACAATCATTGCTTTTTGAACTATGTCGGGCTTATTCTCACACGCATTAGAATAATGTTCAATAATGTCAGCAGCAAGTCGGGTTAAACGATCATCGTCCCCAAGAATTACCTCCATTGAACTCATAGCGCTCTTACTAGATGCAATATCATCTTCGGTAGCACCCTCATCTGCACATTTCTTGTAGAAGGCATCGATTTGTTTTACTTTCTCGCTTTCTAGAGTGACTTTTGCAATTCGAGGAATATATTTAAGATCAACAGTAATTTCATCTTCAACTGATTGTTGCATTGTATAACTATCCACAACTTTTCCAAATACTTGAATCGTTTCATCTATTGGAGTACCAGAAAAGCCAACAAACGTAGCATTAGGGAATGCCATTCGTAAATACTCAGCATAAGGCTTAGTTATGAAGGCCCCTATCGAAGAATCATCATGAGCTACTGTTTCAGGTTTTTGATCTTTTATTTTTAATTGTGTATTTAAACGCACTTGGGTGCGATGAGCTTCGTCTGAAAAGCAAATTATATTTTTTCTTATATTAAGCTCGCCAATTTCCTCACAAAATTTTTGAATTGTACAAATAAAGAATCCTCCAGATGCTCTTATTGTTAATTCTCTTTTTAATTCTTCTCTATTGGCAATAATCTTTGCGGCTCCTAAAGATAAAAAATCTTCTGAACGAAGAAATAATTTTCCTGCTTGTGTTTGCAAGTCATCTCTATCAACAATCATAATAATAGTAGGCGAACCTAGCTCCTTGCAACGTAGGGATAGCTGTCGAGCAAGAAACATCATTGTATACGTTTTACCGCATCCTGTTGCTCCAAAATAAGTACCCCCCTTGCTACTATTCTCCGTGTGCGCCTTTACTACACTATCTCTAAGCATTCTTGTAGCAAAAAATTGTGGATAGCGGCATACTACTTCTTCTTCCCTATTGGATGTTTTATCTGGAAAATAAACATAGTCACGAACGATTTCAAGAAAACGATTAGGCTCATAAACACCAGCTACAATAGTTTTAACTTGGTCTATACCTTTATTGGCAGAAGGGTCTTCATTATTAACTTTTTTCCATACATAGTAATGATTATATGGAGTATAAGTTGTTCCAAGTTTTGTATTATTTACAGTAGCATCACTAATGCAAGAAAGTGGACAAAAACGCATGAGATTTGGAATATCTCTTATATATCGGTTATGAACCTGTTCATAAGCATCTGCGATAGTAGCATTGATGTCTGTCGGATTTTTAAGTTCAAAAATACATACGGGAATACCATTTACGAAAAGCAAGACATCTGGTATACGCTTATCATCATTTTGTCCATAGCCAACTTCAAACTGATTTACACAACGATAAATATTACTTTTAATTTCCGAATCAAAATCAATAAAGTCTATATCAAATATTTCTCCATCCTTTTTACGAGTATAACGAAATGTTTCTCGAACGAGGTAGTATGTGTTACGAAGGATTTCGAAATGGGTTTGACCGCTCACATAGCGTAAACGATTTGTAATTTCTTCTATGTCATTATCATTTAAATTAACATATCGTTTCTGTAGATAAGAAGTTAAATCATTTATAAGTAACACTTCTCGATTATTTCGGGCAATATCACGACCATGGGTGTATTCCCACCCTTGTTCTTTAAGTAAAATAATAAGAGCCTCTTCGTAGTCACTTTCGTATAGCTTTCCTTTCATTGTTTTATTTATTTTAATTTTGAATTATTCATGTAATGCTTTTTGCACTAAAGCAGGACAAAGAATTGTCATTTTTTCACGAGCCTCGTTTGCTATATTTTTTGCTGCTTCAGAACAATTGTAAATATCAACTATCGCTTGCTGAACTTCTATTGGTGGCAAAGGGATAGATACTTGACATAATTCAGAATAAGTAAATGTTTCACGAGCACTTCCCCAAGAATTAAATCTTACATATCTATCAAAGTCGTCTCTATTAAAAATTATATATAGATACTCTGGTAAGAGTATTGATTTGTCCTTAATTTCAAAAACTCCATAAATTGTCGATACCAAATAAATATCATCTTTACATAATGCAATTGCAAATTTTTCTCCCATACGTGCAGTATTCACATTAAATGCAAACATTCCGTCTTTAACAATTTTATATTTATTAAGCGGGACTTCATCCATATTTGCTTTTGTATCTATAAATTTTTTCTGAATACTTACCCCCCTTACGTCTTCTAGCACATATTCGCCTTGATAATTTTGATCATTAATCTCATGGATATACTCAATCAATTCAACTTTTGGATACTTTTTTTTACAATCAACAATATACGCTTGGCAAGCCTCAGTGAGTAGTTTAATTAATGCTTCGTTATGTTCAGCCAATGCTTTTAGCCCGTTATAAGTGTCGACTAACTCTTGCTGAATGTATAAATCCGGAAGTGGAATTTGAAGACGACAAAATTCACTCCAGTCAAATGTTTCTCTTGCACTACCCCAAGAATTGAAGCGAGATAATCGATCAAACTCTATTCGACTTAACATTAAATACAAATATTCAGGCAATAATTGATCTTTATTGATTGATTTAAAGACCAAATAAGATGATGAAACCATATAGGTTTCTTTGGAGTCATTTATTGCCAATGATATCTTTTCACCATTACGTGATGTAACGGTTACGTATGCAAATTCACGAGGTTTTAAGATTTTATATGAAAACAATGGCACATCTTGCATATCTGCTTTTGTTTCGATAAGTTTTTTTAAAATACTTATCCCTCTTACTTGATTAAGTTTATATTCTCCATCAGTATTTCTTTCATCACAAAGCTGAATATAGTCTCCTAATTTAACCTGATTTGAACTATTGTTATTTACACTCATAACCAAGTTGATTTAGTGCTTTACGCAATGTTTCGTCATTTTTTTGTTGACGTTTTAATAGCTCAGAAACGGTTGTAGCTGTTTCGGTCAATACTTGGTGATAGTCAATTTTAGTATCACGGTCAATAAACTCAATGTATCGACTTGGTACAAGTGAAAAACCATTATTTTTTAAATCATCAAAGCCAACAGAACGATACAGTTCGGGTTCGTCATAGTTAGCACCATCCGTTCCCTCACTTTGCCACTTAAAATAAATTTCTGATGCTCGCTTAATCTGATCGGCTTTCAATTCCACTTTCTTTTTCTGCTCTGCTTTGATTGAGTTTTCAGTCCACTGCCGTAAATCCATAAATAGGATTTCTTTTTGTCTGTTTCGCAATTTACGTCCGTGCCACATACCCCCCTTTTTATTCTCATTCAATATCCAAAGCGTTACAGATATATCAGTAGTATAGAATAACTCTCGTGGAACTACAATTATTGCTTCAATCTTATCATTTTCAATTAGTTTTTGACGAATAGCAACGGCATCAGAATCACCCAAAGCACCATTGGCGAGTAAGAACCCTGCAACCCCCCTGCCAGCGTTCAACTTGGACAACATATGTAAAATCCATGCATAATTAGCGTTTCCCTCAGGTGGTACCGAATAATCTGCCCAACGACTATCCCTACTCATTGAGATATCATACCATTTTTTCAAATTAAAGGGAGGATTAGCCATAATAAAATCAAACGTCAATCCCTTATGTAAATCATTGGAAAATGTATCAGCATTTTTTTCACCTAAATGATGTGAAATTCCTCGCATTGCTAGGTTCATTTTTGCAAGTCGATATGTAGCTGGGTCTCTTTCTTGCCCATAAACATTTACCATTTTGATATCACCCTGCTTCGCTTCTACATACTTTGCACATTGTATAAACATTCCACCCGAACCACAGCAGGGATCATAAAGTGTGCCGTCAAATGGCTCAATAAATGCTGCAATTAGCTCAACTATATCATGAGGTGTATAAAACTCTCCCTCCTCTTTAGTTGCATTTACTGCAAAAGATTTAAGAAAATACTCATACACTCTACCTATTAAATCTTTCTCTTGACCAAAAGTTTTATGTGAGATCTTATTCACTTCATCAACTACCTTTTTAATAACATTAGCTTCAAGATTGATTTGTGTAAATAATCCGATTCGAATACATCCTTTCAAAGTATCACCACTATTCTCAAGCTCCTGGATTGCGTCATCAAGTGTGGCATTTAATTTTGATGCAGGCTGATCAATAATCATCGACCAACGAGCCTTTTCAGGAACAAATGCTATCCCTTCATAACGATCTGGACTTTTCAAATACGCTTTTATTACTTCTTCATCTGTAATACCTTCATTTAGGCATTCTTGCCTCATGACTTCCTGTGTGTTCTCAAATTTTTCACCAATAAATCGCAAAAAAACAAGCGTTAAAAGCAAGTCTCTTTTATCATTTAGTGAGGCATTACTTCGTAAATATTCTCTACAATTAAAAAGTATAGACTCTAAATTTAATGTGTCAGTTGTTTTTTGCTTTTTAGCCATAAATATTTTAAATTTTAATTATTGTTTTTAATACCAGATAATAATCTCTAAGATGTTTGAGTTCAAAAATTCAAAAGACCAATATTATAGAATACCCCAAAATCTAGAAGTTTTAAGTGATATATTAGATCTACACAATATATATAAATATTAAATAGCAATTCATGCTTATATTAATTAATAACATATGAATATACTTTCAAATGAAAAAACAGAAATCAACCGATTTGGACCGAATTCAGGGGGTGTTTTCCTCACGCAGTGGTTTATCCTATAATTGATTATATATAGCTTACCTTTTGAGACCACTGCTTTAATTAATTAAATTCAAACCAAGAAATTATGATAAAAAATCTAACATATTACCTACTTGCCTCTTTGGTATTTCTAACTGCCTGCAATACAAATAATTCCAAAATAAGTGAAGATGATGGTCTTTCTGCATTCAGTGCCGACAGTTTAAGACTGCATGTAGCAGAGTTGTCTGACGACTCGCTTCAAGGCCGTAAACCATTTACACTTGGGGAGACTAAAACAATTGCCTATTTACAAAAAAAATTCAAAGAAAATGGACTAGAACCTGGAAATGGAGACAGTTATCTCCAAGAGGTACCAATGGTCAATATTAAAACCACGGCTGCACCGGAAATGAAAGTTAACACCTCTAAAGGTAGCTTTATATTAAAGGGCCTTGAAGACTATGTAATCTGGACAGATAAAATAACAGATAAAGTAAGTCTGGAGAATACTGAAGTGGTATTTGCAGGATATGGGGTAAATGCGCCTGAACATAACTGGAACGATTATGCCGGTTTGAATGTAAAAGGGAAAGTAGTGATGGTGTTGGTTAATGACCCGGGATTCGCATCAGGAGATTCCACATTATTTAAAGGCAAGACCATGACCTATTATGGACGATGGACTTATAAATTTGAGGAAGCGGCAAGGCAGGGAGCCAAAGCATGTTTAATCGTTCATACTACCGAAGGTTCAAGTTATCCATTCAAAGTAGTACAGACTAGCTGGAATACTTCCAAACTAAGGCTTGACGATCGCGGAAAGAATAATCCCTATACCGATATCAATGGATGGATTTCGCTACCTGCAGCAAAGAAACTAATTGCAGCAGCCGGTCGGGATTCATCTAGCTTTTTTGCTCAGGCAGATAAGAAAGGGTTTAAAGCCTTTTCACTTGATCTAAAATTGAGTACCAGTCTGGCGGTAAAGACCACCTTCAATAAATCCATGAACGTGATCGGAAAAATAACAGGAAGCAAACGTCCTGATGAAGTTATTATATACACCTCGCACTGGGATCATTTGGGTATAGGATCTCCGGATGAAACCGCCGACTCAATCTATAATGGCGCATTTGACAACGCCAGCGGGACTGCAAGTCTTCTTGAGCTGACTAGAGCATTTAAAAGCCTAAAAATACAACCAGAAAGAACGATTATTATATTGTCGGTAACTGCTGAGGAACAAGGCCTCTGGGGATCTGCATATTATGCCCAAAATCCAATTTATCCTGCATCAAAAACTGTAGCAAATATTAATATCGATGGTGTAAACCCGTATGAAAAAACAAAAGACATCATCATTGTTGGGCAGGATCAATCAGAGCTAGAAGAATACTTGAAGGAAGCAGCAAAAAAAGCAGGACGAGTAATTTCCTACGAAACGCATCCGGAAGCTGGACAATATTACCGATCCGACCATTTTAATTTTGCAAAAGCAGGTATTCCTGCACTTATGACCTCTATTGGAGTAGATGTTATTGGAAAAGAACCTGGATATGGTCAAAAAGTAGATGATGAATACACTGAGAAACATTATCACCGCCCTTCAGATGAATATGATCCGAAAAAATGGACATTCGAGGGTGGTATTGAAGATATCAAACTACTTTTTCAGGTAGGTAAAAGACTGGCATTTGAAGAAAAAATGCCACAATGGAAAGAAGGATCTGAATTCAAAGCAAAACGAGGGGGAAAATAAATAATTCGTTATGACAAGCAACTTAATTTCAGGCATATTAATGATTGGAGCATATGTCGTCGTTGACTTTCTTGTGTTTAAATATTTCATTCACAACAGAAAAGGGCTAATTCAATTTATTTTGGATTCCAATCTGTTTTATCTTTTTCAGTAAACTGCTTATATGGAGTTGAAAAAAAGTGATCTATATTTTTTACAAACTCATTTTTATAGACCCATGCAATCAAGTGTCCAGATGAAGGCTGAATATATAAATAAGATTTTTTAATATTTTCAAATATTTGTACAGAATGACTTGGCTTAATTATATCATAGTCACCTGAGATGATCATTGTCGGCGCTTGAATTTTATGCAAATCTTCAAATGTCATATAATTATATTCTCTTTTTATATTTTTTAATTTTATTTTATCGTCTTCTGATTTAATTTGAATACGATTGAGACTATCTAATAAATTTTTATGATGCTGGTTCCAATACTCGCCAATTGTTTCAGCACTAGATGTCAAGGTAGCTCCATCAATAGCAGCTTTTTTTACTTGATTTGGGTATTTCGAAGCAAGCCATAAAGCAGAATTTGCTCCAGAACTAATACCTAAAACATTAATACTATTTAGATTCATTTTAATCAACAATTCACTTATGTCATCTGCAATCATTTCATCTGACAAGGAATCGCCTTTATCAATACTTTTTCCATAACTCCTACAATCAACAGCTATAACTTTGTATTTTTTTTGAAAATCGTAGATTAATGGACTATTATTTCTTATGGTATTCCCGTTGCCATGTATTAACAACAAAGGCTCGCCTTGTCCATAAACTTCGACATACATTTTAATACCTCTAATATCATAGTATTTGCCAACACTATCATTTTGCCCATACTTGACGGTTTTAAAAAAAAGTTGATAAGATTTAAATATAGAATCTATATTAGCTTGAGCTCTTAAGACATTGGATGATGTAATCAACGATAATAGACCTATAAGAAAATAAATTTTGATACTTTTTTTCACTTATTTATTTTTTGTACTATCGTAAGCTAACCTATTGGACTCAATAAAGAATTAATACTTTAATATCTACACCTCACACAACAAAGCACCCGCGATTTAACGTAAGTCCTTGACTTATAATGAAGCAAGATCTAGAAGTCATAAGATTTAGAGACATAAGGTATATATCAAAAAAAATAACTTACCTTTTAAAAGTAAATCACCCACTCTATTGCAATTCTAACGCAGCAGCTCTATTTACAATTCTTGTAATCTCTATCATTCCTAAGAAACTTATTTTCTCATTGAAATGGGCTATACCCTATTTCTAAACCTACTCGTATGAAAAAAATATTACTACTTGTTGCAATTTTTGCAACTACTTTGTTATCTGCTCAAACCGGCGGTTATTGGGTACAGGAATTTAAAGCCAAAATGAACACGGGTAATGATCTTACTGAAGCCTTTGATAAAATTTTCAAGGACAGTAAATTCAACAAAGGAGCAATAGTGTTATCAGAATTAACTACCGGGTCTCAAGGCATGACTCATAGAATTGCATGGCAATTTACTATTGGAACTGACATGATGGAGAAAGATGCTATTAGCCCTGACAAATGGGATGCATTTTTTTCTAAACTAACTAATTATGTTGAGGTATGGGGACCTTCTTATTCAGGCAGACTCCTTGGTTTTCAAATGGGAGATCATGTTAAAAATGCAACAGTTCATATTTGGGATGTCAAAATAAAAGATCCTACTAAATTCAAGGCTGCGCATGATGTATTACTAAAAGAATTGAAGGATGACTTCACAGGCAGAGATGTGGGTTTTGGCACTTATGATATTGGAAGACCAAATGGAGCTACACATTGGATGTACTTAAGTGGAAAAGATGGAGAAGATCATTTAAAGCTCTATGACAAATTAGAAAAGTCAGCCGAATTTTGGAAGTATATAAAAGATAGAGGAGAAGTTATAGATGTTAAGGATTTTGAATTAAAGTATCTAAAAATAAAACAATAACAATGAAAAAACTATTATTAAGTATTCTTGTATCAGCATCATTAATTGCTTGTACAAACCAAGAAACAAAAAAAGATGATACATCTGTAGATAAACAATCAGGTGCATTTACTTCCAATGATAAAAAATCTGCAATAATAAAACAGTTTATTGAGGGATATCTAACAGGCGATACTGCTATTAATTATCCGCTTGTTAGAACCTACTATGCTGATACTGTTAAAGTATTTCAACATATTGCAAATAAACAAGAGAATGGAAAAACAAAAGAGACCCCAGGTGGTCTAGAATTCGTTTACAATCTTTCAAGTAATCATCATGCGATATACTCAAATATAAACATGACTGTTGATAATATTAAGACATTGAAGTTTAATGATGGTAGAGAGGTTACCCTAGTTTGGACTTTATGGTCAGCGAATGGAAAATTCACTAAAGAAGCTACTACAGTTCCTGTTCATCAGGCTTATTGGTGGAGCGGCGATAAAATTGTAAGTTTCCAAATGATTTTTGATCCTACACCTTTAATTAATGAAATAGCTGCTACTACAAAAAAGTAGTTTTAAGTTAGAAAAATACGATTGAGACCTCTAGTATTAGGGGTCTCTTTTTTTCAAAAACCTCACGCAAAACCTCACGCAAACCTCACGCAGAAACAACAAAGGACCCACGATTTAACGTAAGTCCTTGATTTTCATGTAGCGAGAACGAGATTTGAACTCGTGACCTCAGGGTTATGAAGATTTTTCAAGAAAATGAAAGCATTGATTTGTAGTTAGTTATGTTTTGAGAAAACCGAAAACGACCGATTTCAGTCGAATTCAGAGGGTGTTTTCATGACACAGAGGTAATGCTAAAAATCATAATGCAATCTGCCATTCAAAACCACTTTCTGTATTCTTATTAATTTTGACTAGTTTTTTTAACTCTTTTGTAAGCGTATTTCACAACAAAATATATAACCAGTGCAGAAAGTACTCCAGTTAAAAAATCTGTCATAGGTACCATTACTGCAGTGTAAACCATCATAGAAAATTCAAACTTTCCAGCATGCTTAATTTCTTTAATTTCAGATGGTTTTATCATATTGCTGGCTACCCAAACTAAAATACCACCAATACAAGCCATTGGAATTAATTCTAAATATTGAGCCAAGTAAAATGCCATTGTTAGTTTAAGAATAGCTTTAAAGTAGCCCGCTAATGGAGTTGTAGCTCCAGCCTTTATACTTGTAGCTGTTCTTGCCAGTGCACCTGTGCAAGGAAATCCTTGAACCAAAGGGGTAATGATTTGAACCAACCCTTGACCAAAAAATTCTTTGTCAGGATTAAATGACGTTCTATCATTTTTAGCTAATCGGTCTGCCATCGAAGAACACAAAACACTTTCTACGCCCGATACAAATACAATTCCAACCACAAAATATACAATGTCAAGCATTACACTACCGTTCATAGCGGGTAAAAATGGCAATTGTAATTTGAAAAAATTGTTTGGAATAGACCCATACAAATCACGAACTAATATTATATTTTTATCGGCTAACAAAGTAGCTGCTAATAATGTAGCTGTTCCCATAGCAATTACCGGTCCAGGTATATAAATGGATATTTTCAAAAGATATTTTGCTAATAGAAAAGTGATTAACCCTAATAACATTGACCACCCATTAATTAAATGAAGGTGATCCAACATATATTTAAATTTCTCAGTTAAACTTCTTGAACTATCACCAAGTAATGCTTTGAAACTATCTAATCCCAAAATATCTTTAAAATTCGTAGCAGCAATAGCCACGGCAATACCCACAGTAAACCCAACAATAATTGAATTAGGAACAAGCTTAGCATATTTACCAACTCCATATATCCCCATTATAATTAGAATGATCCCAGAAATAATAGATACCAATACAAGGAAACCATGCGCCTGTTCAAAAGTTCCACCATTTGCTGGATTACTATACTTTGCAATTAGTGCAGCAATAACCGGAATAAAAGCAGCCGTAGGTCCATAAACCTGGTATTTTGAACCTCCAAAAGTTCTACCGACCACGCAAGCCAATGCGCCTGCTATAATACCATGTTCTGGTCGCATACCCATTGCCATGGCAAAACCCATTGCCATAGGAATGGCTGTCATTGCTACAATTAAACCAGCACTAAAATCTTTATATATTATCTTCAACCAATTTTCTTTGGTCAAGTCTTCCCATCGAGAATCAAAAAAGGTAAAAAATAACTTTAATCGCCCAATTGGGGTTGTTGGAAATTTTGCTTGGCTCATACTATTTTATTTGAATAATTGATTTAAATGGTCATTTTCTGTTAGATCATGTTCGCTTGTCCAAGCCACTTCTCTATACTGCACTTTCGATTTTTTTATTAGGGGAATAGGATCAAACCCGTTTTTATATAATTTCAGGCGATACTCT
>JBIKIS010000030.1:0-17729 GCA_044361485.1 Sediminibacterium sp. | reverse complement strand
TGCTCATGACAATAAAGAGTTATTGGGGGGTTAATAAACTTAATTGCAATGTGAAGATACACTAAGAAAATGATAATGTATAAATAACTTATAATAAATAATTTTAATTTGGCTTAAGTCAAAAAGTATGAACATCAAGCTTTACGCGTATCATGAAAGGCTTTGATGTAAAGCGGTTCGCTATAGGCGAGGTCTAAAAAATCGGCTAATGTAAAGGCGTTTTCGGTTAATGCTAGCATGTCTGAAGCTCCACAGTTAATATTCGTGTCAAAATGAGCATTGGGATGCTGGCAAATGGCCTTAAATTTTTCGGCCCCGTCTCCCACAAATAAAATAGGCTCTTTTGCTAGTTCATTTTCAAAAGATTGCGCGTCTAAAATAAGGGCAGTGCTTGGTGTTATAGGTTCCAAATTATGCGAATAAATACCTGTAAAAACCTCCATTCTTCTAGCGTCCAACAGGGCGCAAATGGCAGAATTGTTGCCCGGATGGTTGTGTTTAGCAGCAGCTGCCATAATTTGAAGGGTATTGATACCAATGAGTGGTTTACCCATCGCAAAAGCAATACCCTTGGCTGTTGCCATACCTACCCGAAGGCCCGTGTAGCTGCCTGGACCTATGCTAATACTAATTGCATCGATGCTACTTAGGTTGATTTCAGTTTGCTTGCACAATGTTTCAATGGCAGGTTGTATAAAACTGGCATGACTTTTTTGGTCGGTAGTTTCTAGGCATGCAATTACCGCTCCGTTTTTACTCAAGCAAACACTGGCGTGTGCTGTTGCTGTGTAGATGAGTAAAAATGTTGCCATGGTTGGTAGATAGTTGATATTGGTGTTTCAACTATTGCAAATTTAGGTTGGCAAACTCATAGAAAATCATCAACTTGCTTAAACTTTAAAATAAAACAATGCCTAAAGAAATTATTCAAACAAATTTGGCGCCTGCGCCAATTGGTCCATACAACCAAGCTATTAAAGCCAATGGTTTTATTTTTATAAGTGGTCAAATTCCACTTGATCCTGTAACCGGTGAAACCGTAACGACGAGTATTGAAGAAGAGACACATATGGTGATGAAAAACATTGCAGCCATTTTATCAGAAGCAAAAATTTCATTTAGTCATATTGTTAAAACCACCATTCTTTTAAGTGACATGTCACTCTTTGCAAAAGTAAATGAAGTATACGGCAGTTATTTTACGGATATGCCTCCTGCGCGTGAAACCTTTGCTGTTAAAGGATTACCAAGGGGTGTGAATGTAGAAATTAGTACGACTGCCGTAGTTGAATTATAATCATTCGTTGGCCGTTAGCGAATAGTTTGTTACAAATTCTAGTGTCTGATTCGGCTCAATAACTAATAGTCCAATGCCATTATTAAAACTATCAGGCGCACTCGTTAAATTTTCGATAGCAATACTTTTTCGGTGCGGTGGTGTGTAAATTTGTAAGTAAGGATACTGTTTGCTAGGCGTTATTGTTAACGTTACTGCATCATTTTTTAAGGTACAACTTTGCTTACAATCTGTAAGGTTATCTAGTAAAAAACAATTGTCTAAAAAAACACCTTCCATTTTTTGTCCACCCACAAACCTGTTGTCTTCAATGGTATTACCGGTAGGTAATAGGTCTTCACTAAATTCAAGTTGCTTGTTTGTTGTAAATGAAAGCGTAGCGGTATCTATGGTTTCACCCATCACAAAATAAGGATGCCATCCATCCGAAAAAGGGATAGCGCTGTTATGGTTATTGGTAGCTTTTGTTTCAACCTGAAGCGTATTACCAGCGCTGAGTTTCCATGTTATTTGTAATGTAAAATGAAAAGGATAGCCAGGATCTGTTCCTTGATAGTGATGGCTAAAGGTGACCGAAGCTTCTAGTTCTGTTGATTTTATTTCTATTATTTCAAACAAAGCGTTAAACAATAGTCCATGAATGGCGTGATCACCCAAATAAAAACCCTCTATGGTATACGCTGTGTCTCCAAATGTATACTTGCCATGTTGAAGTCTGCAAACAAATGGGCTTAATTTGGAACTTTTAAATCCAGCGGTAGCGTTTGCGATAGCATTGTTGACACTAGAAAATCCGTCAATGCCATTAAAGGTCCCCGTTTTGGTAGGTATTGTAAAAGCATTGAGAAGGGCTCCAAAAGAATAAAGCTGGGCTGTGGTTCCTGTTTGTTTGTCTTGGAGTTCCACTACCTGATGCCCATTTTCTTGACTGGTTAATACCGTAAACCGCATAACATTGATTTGATTGCAAATTAATGCCTTCCACTAAACATTCTATGCTATTTATAAAACTAACAATTGTTAATATTATGTCTGTAAAGTATTATTTTTGCGGCTGAATCGGATGTAGCTATGAACAATGCCAACAAGCACAAAATAAGAATTGTAACTGCCGCTAGTTTATTTGATGGACATGATGCTTCTATCAATATCATGCGCCGAATTTTACAAGCACAGGGTGCCGAAATTATTCATTTGGGTCATAACAGAACAGCCCAAGAAATTGTTTCCTGCGCCATCGAAGAAGATGCACAGGCTATTGCAGTAACAAGTTATCAGGGTGGACATATCGAGTTTTTTAGTTACATGCGTGATTTATTAGTCGAAAATGGATACGGACATATAAAAATATTTGGTGGCGGTGGCGGCACTATTTTACCAGCCGAGATTGAACAGCTCCATGCATACGGCATTACAAAAATTTATTCGCCGGATGATGGAAGACGTTTGGGACTAGAGGGTATGATTAAAGAATTAATTGCGTCATCAGATTTTGAAGTTGAAGACAAAGGAGATTTTACTAAGCCCTTTACATTAGGGGGTCCTATTGATGTAAGAAATGTTGCAAGAGCCATTACGCGTTTAGAAAATAACGATAATCATCAAATAAATACAACAGCATCTAATACCCAAATTCCAGTCTTAGGAATTACGGGTACAGGTGGCGCCGGAAAGAGTTCTATTACAGATGAAATTGTAAGAAGGTATCTGTATTTATTTCCGAGCAAAACAATTGCTGTTATTTCTGTGGATCCTTCCAAGAAAAAAACAGGCGGCGCATTACTTGGCGACCGCATAAGAATGAATGCCATAGCACATCCTAGGGCTTATATGCGCAGTATGGCAACCAGGTCAGAAAATGTTGCTTTGAGTAAGCATGTATCCGGTGCGATTGATATTTGTAAATCTGCAGGTTACGATTTTATTATTTTAGAATCGGCGGGAGTTGGCCAAAGTGATGCTTCTATTATCGATTATTGTTCGGTGAGTATGTATGCGATGACACCAGAATATGGAGCAGCGTCGCAACTAGAAAAAATAAACATGATTGATTATGCAGATATAATTTGCATGAACAAATTTGATAAGTCTGGTGCAAAAGATGCGCTTCATGATGTGCGAAAGCAGTATAAACGTAGCCATCAATTGTGGGATGCAGCAGACGAAACACTTCCTGTGGTAGGCACCATTGCAGCGCAGTTTAATGATCCTGGTATTCATAAACTGGTAGATTTAATTTTTGAAACAGTAGCAGCAAAAACGGGAATTGTTTTTGCACCAAGTGCGGGCGTTAACAGTGTTTCTGAAGAATTAAAAAAAGTTGCACAGCAAGCGCCCATTATTCCTGCCAATAAAGTACGCTACCTCGCTGAAATAGCGGCGAGTAATAGGTCTTATGATGCCTTTGTACTAGAGCAAGTTGCACTCGCAACAAAACTATATCAGTTAAATGGAACCCTTGAAATACTTGAAGCACACAAAAATGATGTAGCTGTTGGTGAGGTTATAAAAGCAAAAGAAAGTGTTGTAACGGCACTTGATCCAAATTGCAAAGTATTGATTGACAACTGGCCATCTGTTGTAGAAAAATACACGGCCGATTTTTTAACCTATACCATCCGGGATAAAAATATTTCTATTCCACTTACAACAACATCACTAAGTGGCACTAAAATTTCAAAAGTGATGTTGCCTACCTATTCCGATAGTGGTAGTATTTTAAAATGGCAGTTACAAGAAAATGTGCCCGGAAAATTCCCGTTCACAGCTGGTGTATTTGAACTTAAAAGAGAAGGTGAAGATCCAACCCGAATGTTTGCTGGTGAAGGTTGTCCGGAAAGAACCAATAGAAGATTTCATTACGTTTCTGTAGATCAACCAGCGATACGTTTATCTACGGCATTTGATAGTGTTACATTGTATGGCGAAGATCCTGCAACACGCCCAGATATTTTTGGAAAAATTGGTAATAGCGGTGTTAACATTGCCACCATTGATGATGCTAAAAAATTATATAGTGGGTTTGATTTGTGTGATCCAAAAACATCAGTGAGTATGACCATCAATGGTCCCGCTCCTATTATTTTAGCATTTTTTATGCATGCTGCCATTGATCAACTCTGTGAAAAATGGATTGCTTCAAATAATGCAGCGCACCTTGTTCAAAAAGCATTGCAAACAAAATATGGCTCTTTAGCCGCTCCACATTATGCGGTATCAGATAGTGGTGACAAACTGCCTGAAGGCAATAATGGACTAGGGCTTCAGCTACTTGGATTAAGTGGCGACGAAGTGCTTCCTTCTGATGTATATGCAACCATAAAAGCACAAGCATTGTCTAGTGTGCGCGGTACGGTGCAAGCAGATATTTTAAAAGAAGACCAGGCTCAAAATACTTGTATTTTTTCTACCGAGTTTGCCCTTAAATTAATGGGTGATGTGCAGTCTTATTTTATTGAACATGAGGTGAAAAACTTTTACAGTGTAAGTATTAGTGGGTATCATATTGCCGAAGCAGGCGCCAATCCCATTACGCAGCTTGCTTTTACACTAGCCAATGGTTTTACCTATGTAGAATATTATTTAAGTAGAGGCATGCATATCGATGATTTTGCACCTAACTTATCTTTTTTCTTTAGCAATGGTATGGATCCCGAATACAGTGTGATTGGTAGAGTGGCCCGCAGAATTTGGGCAAAGGCCATCAAATTAAAATACAAAGGAAACGAGCGTTCTCAAAAATTAAAATACCACATTCAAACAAGTGGCAGAAGCTTGCACGCGCAAGAAATTGATTTTAATGATATCAGAACAACACTTCAAGCGCTCTATGCTATTTATGATAACTGTAATAGTTTACATACCAACGCATACGATGAAGCAATTACTACACCCACTGAGGAAAGTGTAAGAAGGGCGATGGCCATTCAACTCATTATTAATAAAGAATTAGGCGCTGCCAAAACTGAAAATTTTATACAAGGTAGTTTTGCCATTGAAGCGTTAACAGATTTGGTAGAAGAAGCGGTGCTCATTGAATTTGAAAAAATTAGTGAAAGAGGTGGGGTATTAGGTGCTATGGAAAGAATGTACCAGCGTAATAAAATTCAGGAAGAAAGTATGTATTACGAAACGCTTAAACATACTGGTGAACTTCCAATTGTTGGTGTAAATAGTTTTTTAAATAAAAAGGGAAGTCCTACTATTTTACCTACCGAAGTAATTCGCTCAACAACCATCGAAAAAGATAGACAAATTGAAAATTTACATGCTTTTTGGAAGCGTAATGAAGAGGTAGCACCTGCCAAAATCGCTTCTTTAAAAAAAGCAGCTATCGCTGGCGATAACTTGTTTGAATCACTGATGGATGCTGTTAAATACTGCTCTTTAGGGCAAATAACGGAAGCCTTATACGAAGTAGGCGGGCAATATAGAAGGAATATGTAGTTGCCAGCATTATTTTTTTTAACTTAGGGCTCTAAATAAATTTTTATATGCGTTCAATGTTGATTCGTACGCTTTTTTGCGCTTTCGTTTTAGTACCCACTTTATTAGTGGCACAGGGTCGCCGTATGGATACCACCATGAAAGTGGGTAAGGCTGGCTTTCGTATTAACTGCTTTAATAAATCATCTGAAAAAAATCCAATTACTATTTACCCAGTTGGTTTTGAAAGTGAAGCGCGTGATTTTAGTTTTGAATTGAAAGGTGTTTTAATAGGTGCAGAAGTTGATGATTTAAATAAAGATGGTTTTCCTGAATTACTATTATATGTAGCTTCTGTCGATTCACTCAATAAAAGTTCAGTGATTGCGATTAGCTCTCAAGAAAATAAATCAGTGGCACCCATTGTATTTCCGGATATTTTAGATGATCCACGACTTAGAGATGGTTATAGGGGCTCCGATAAGTATATGCTTTTGGAAGGCGTTTTAATGCGCACTTACCCATTATATGAAAAAGATGCAAATGGGGTCCAACAACCAACAGGTAAAATGCGCCGATTGATGTACCGTGTTGCACCAGGTGAGCAAGGCACTTCAAAATTTGTAGTATCTAGGTTTTACGATTTTCAAAAAAAGTAATCTTACCTACCCTGAACAATTGTAATTTTTGTAGCAATTTTTTCTAGACCACTATCGTCTCTGCAAATAACTAAATAAACACCACTAGCAACTTTTACCCCATTATTGTTTTTTCCATCCCAAACGACTTGACCACCAAGCGCTCTGGTTTGATATACAAGTGCGCCGTATAAGTTGGTGATTTTTACAAGCGCATTATTTGTTAGACCTCTAATAGCTATACTACCACTATATCCTGGCGGAACAGGATTGGGAAATACAAGTACTTTTTCTTGTGTACTTACGGGTTCTGTTGCCGTACTTCTAAAACTGCAGAGTCCATTATTAGTAACGATAAAAACCTCACCAGTGAGTGGGTCTATAGATATTTTAGAAATATCATTGCCAGGTAATGGGCTATTGCTAACTGAAAATCTATAGATCACTTTTTCGCCGGTTGCACTAATGAGCCATACGCCATTTTTTGTACCCACCCATTTTCTGTCGGCACCATCAACGGCAATGGTTTGTACATTTTCATCCTTAAATAAAAGTCCTGCAAATCTATCTTGCTGTACAACTGGTAATAGCGCTTCACAACTACTAGGCGTAAAAACATTTTCGGCGCACTGAATAATTCCGATGCCCTTGTCGGTACCAATCCATATAAATCCATTTTTATCTTTTGCTATACAGTTCACTTGGTTGCTTGGCAAATTACCAAGTCCTGCTCCTGCTTTGTATTGTTTCCATGTATCGTCGGCGCTTGATGTCAATGATTTTCCAGCATTATATACAAGTAACCCATTTGCATTTTTGGTAGCACACCAAATTTGTGATGCGTCATCTATTGCTAGAGCACCTGCATCTGTTACACCAAATGGATTCGTAAATCCAGTCCATTTTCCATCGGGCTGTCTTACATGGAGTGAAATAGTGGTACCCAGGTTGCTTACCCAACTATTTCCTTTGGTATCAACTGCTACACCATCTGTAAAACAAGTGTTATTTGCTGCACCCTTAAGGCTGCTGTTTTGTGGGTTAAAAATTTGAAGTTTGTTATTATGCCACTGTGCCACGCCCTTTTGCGCAGTAGTAAGCCAAACGCTGTTGTCAAACTTGCTTATTGCAATGGATTGAACACCTGTTAGGGTATCTAAACCGTTTTGTTTTTGGTTGAGCCATTTTCCATTTTCTAAAATAAATAAACCCGGTTTTGTAATGGAGGCGGCTATAACATTATTACTTGTAGCCTCTAGTGCAGTGGTGATTTGACCCGCAGGCCCACTCGGAACAATACTTGTAAAGGTTTTAGTGGTAGGATCTAATTTAATAAGACCTGAAATACTATCTCCAATCCAAATATTTCCATTAGAAAACATACATGCGCTTGGATGGTTTAAAACACCAGCTTGTTCAAAAACCAACAAATTGGGATTGATAATAGTGCTTTGGTAGATGAATCCTTTTTTTGTTAGCACATGTGTAGTGCCGATCGTTATTTTTTGCTCGTTAAACTGCCAGCTTATAATTTGCTCAGATGGTTTATAAAATAGCGTCGTTGTTGAGGCAGCCTGAATGAGAAGTAGGCTATCATTTTTTTCAATAATGAGTCCAGTAGGCGCAGTACTTATTTTTTTTATTGGGGCAAGCATCCCAGCGCCATAAAAAATACTCCAAGACTTTGCATCGGCAAGGTTTGTACTTGATAATGGTGATTTATAAATACCAGTGCTTGTAGCAGCATACCAAAAATTACTGTCTTTTGTTATTGAAAAAACTTCGATGGTATTTCCATTAGGACCTAGAATCCAGCTCTCTTTGATTTCATATTTGAATAAGTTAATGACAACAACGCCAACGTTGGTAGCTAAATACGCCATTCCTTTATCACAATAAATGGAATTTATTTTTTTAATACTGCTCGTTCTTACAAGGTCGTATATATTTTTTACAAGCCCTTCTTTAATGACATCAATGTTATTATTGTCATGCACAACTACCAACTGTGCTGTTTCATGATCCCACTGAATAGTAGTTATAGAAGCTTCCGATAAGCCGGTTAGCTTATTAAAGTATTCAAAACCGCCTGTATCATTGACACTAAAAATAGCTTCCTTGGTTGCCGTATACATTTTATCTCCCTGTGCTATTTGTAATGCGGATGTAAAACTGTGGTGTAGCCGCCAGTTACCAATAGGTGGAGCCTGTGTAAATGCTTGTAGCGTAAGTAGCCAACCGCCAATAAAAAATAGACTCCGCTTTAGACCTAACATGAATTAAAATTAATCCATAAAAATTATAGTTCAGCCAAGTTATTTTTAATGGCAAAAAGTGCGAGGCCCACCCTAGTTTTTACGTCTAATTTTTTAAATAAGTGGTCACGGTAGGTATCTACAGTGCGCGGGCTAATAAACATGATATCGGCGATTTCTTTGTAGGTTTTATCGGTACATACCCAACCCATAAAAGCTTTTTCTTTTTCTGTTAGCTGATTCACTTGATCTTGTTGTTTTTTGAGCGCCGATTCGTCACCGATGTAGTGTATGAGTTTATCAGATACCATGTCGTTACTAAAATAGCCGTACTTTTTAATTTCATTAAAAGCAGTATACAGTAACATGGGTTCCGAATTTTTTAATAGATACCCATGACAGCCGTTTTTTAACATCTGAATGATGGCATAGTCATTGTCGTACATGCTCAGCGCAATCATTTTTGTATCAGGTAGGTTTTTGCGAATCCATTGCGCGGTTTCATATCCATCCATTTCTGGCATATTGATATCAAGCAGTACAATGCTAGGCGGCTTGTTGGGATTAAGGGCCTCTATAAAGCGCTTCCCGTTTTCTGCTTCAAGGGTTACTTTATAACCTTTAAATCCTGCAATCATATTGGCTAATCCAGCCCGCATGAGGCGGTGATCATCTACAATGGCAATGGATATCATGAGCACCACGCACCTTAATAATAGTGCTTGGCAGTAAGGTAACCTATTTTATTGGATTGCGCTATAGATCGCTTCTTGAATATTAGGTCGCACATTTAATCTACCAAATTTGGTGTTGTTTCTTGTGGGAGAAACCCTGCTCGATAAAAAGATATAAACCAGTTGCTTTGTGGGGTCCACCCAAACGCAAGTGCCCGTAAATCCAGTGTGACCATAGGTTTCAGGAGATACGCTTTTAGAAGGGTAGGCTTCTTTTCTGGTAGCATTATCCTTTTCTGGTTTATCAAATCCCAATCCTCTTCTTGAAATACCAGAACTGTAAGCAGTAAATTTTTGAATCGTAGATTTTTTGAAATAACGTGTACCATTAATTACACCACCATTTAATAGCATTTGGTAGAGTTTTGCTAAATCATAGGCATTACTAAAGAGTCCTGCATGTCCGGCTACGCCACCAAACATGGCAGCACCTTCGTCATGTACGTCACCATGCATTTGTTGTGCTCTAAAATGTGCTTCAACTTCGGTGGGTACAATTTTACTAAGTGGCATTTTTGCTGTTGGTAAAAAACCGGTACTATGCATACCTAGCGGGGTATAAAAAGTTTCGTTCACATAGGCATCTAAACCCATGCCAGTAACAGATTCAACCACTTTTCCTAAAAAAATAAAATCGTTATCACTATAAACATATTTGCCACTTGTAGGCGTACTACTTGACAAAATGCGCGCGTACATACTGTCCTGCCAATCGTTTCTTAAATATACATTTTCTGCTACCCGAACTGGAAATTGCGGTGTTGCGGTTGTAGAAAAATATTTGGGTGAGGGCTTATTGGTAGCAGGATCCAATACTTCTTTATAAAAAGTAATAAATGGAACAAGTCCGGCTTGGTGTAATAAAAGATCAGAAATTTTGATAGATGCTTTGTCTGAACCACGCACCCATGGAATATAATCACCAATGGTTTTATGTAGTTTTACTTTTTTGGTTTCAACAAGTTTCATGATAGCTACCGTAGTAGCAGAAATTTTTGTTACAGAAGCCAAATCAAATACCATGTCCGTTTGCATGGGAACACTGCTATTGTAATTGGTGGTACCAAATGCTTTATTGTAAACAACCTTTCCATTTTTAGCAACAAGCACCACACAGCCAGGAATGGCAGCACTATCAATAGCAGCTTTAGCAATGCTATCAATTTTTTGAAGACCGGCACTGCTCATACCTACTTCTTCAGGGACAGCCGTTCTAAAAAAACTGGTTGTTTCGATGCCGCTACCAAAACTAAAGTTTTCACAAACCGTAACAGGTAATTTACCTTCTGGTTGTGTGGCACCTTGTAGTAATTGCATGCCTGCTTTTTGTGTAATCTCATCATCTTCATAACAAACCACAACATTGTTGGCGCCGCATAAATTTGCAATTGCGTACGGATTTCCAAAACAAAAATTGATGGTATTTGAGCCTTGAAGTTTTGAAAGTAAATCAATGGCATTAGCCGATATGCCAAAATTATTGGCTGGACGTCTATTAAAATTATGCATCCCTACTACAACAGCGTCATAGTTACTCGTTAATTTGGCAATGCTATCAACCCTACTGGTGCTATCTGCATAATCAAATAAAACAATATCTGCATTGTAGACGTCTTTGATGCTAGTAGCAAAATTATTTTCTTTATTGATGCCAATACCAACGTAGAGTGTTTTTGTATTTTTTGCTTGTAACGGGAGTAATTTTTTATTCTCAAGTTTTAAAACAGTCAACGCTTTTTTAGCAAGTATTTCTTTAAGTGCATTGGTTGATGCATTTAAATCGGCTGCAATGTTTGTTGTGTCAATGGGTTGTAAATTTGCGAGGCCTAAATTGTATTTAGCACGTAATACTTTTTTTACCCTTTCGTTAAGGTCTTCCCAGCTTAGTTTTCCGGCCGCAATAGCTTCTTTTACTTTTTCAATACTTCCTTCAATATCGCCAGGTAAACAAAGCATATCGTTGCCCGCAATTAAAGATTGTACCGACGCCTCTCCCTTAGGAAAAAATTTACTGACACCTTTCATTTCTAATGCATCTGTAAACGTAATGCCATTATATCCTAGTTCTTTACGTAGTAAATTTTGTACAGCAATAGCTGATAATGATGTGGGCAAATTGGTAGTGGTATCTAATGCAGGAATAGAGAGGTGTGCCATCATAACACTACCCACACCCGCTTTTATCATTTCTTTAAAAGGATATAACTCTAAGGAGTCAAGTGCGTTTTTAGATTTTTGAATAATGGGTAAATCATAATGCGAGTCTACGGCTACGTCACCATGTCCTGGAAAATGTTTAGCACAAGCCATCACATTAACGTCTTGCATACCGCGCATATATGCTACACCATACTGTGCTACTTTGTATTTATCTTCTCCAAAACTTCGATCATTGATCACTGGGTTTTTTGGATTGTTATTGATGTCTACATCAGGCGCATAATTGACTTGAATTCCAATACGTTTGCACTGTTCACCCACGATACGGCCAAATTCATAAATAAGTTTTGCATCATTAACGGCGCCCATCATCAGTTGTCTTGGAAAATTAATAACACTATCAAGGCGCATACCAAGGCCCCACTCGCCATCAATAGCAATCATGAGTGGTGTTTTAGCAAGTGATTGATACGAATTGGTTAACATCGCTTGCCTAATAGGTCCTCCCTGAAAAAAACACAAACCACCCACATTGTATTTGGTTACTAAATCTGTAACTTCTTTTACATGCGCTTCACCCAAATTACTATGCGCTCTTACAATCATAAGTTGTGCAATACGCTCCTCGGGTGTTAATTTAGTAAACTGAGCATTTACCCAAGCTTCAGATGCCTCTGATTTTTCCGAAAATCGTTGCGCTTTACTAGAAAAAAGGGAGCATCCTAAAATTGTAATGAGTAATAATTTTTTCATGGCCGTTTATTGAGTGTCACAATGTAAGATTTCTAGCAATTTATTGGGTAGGTAGGGACAAAAAAAAGTCGCAAGAGACAAGCTTTTGCGACCTTTTATATCATTTATGAATTTTATGCTTCGGTTTCGTCTTCTGGCTCTTCGGTTAATTTCATTTCAATGTTGTTGGCCTTTAAAATGCCAAACCATTTTACCATCTTTTTCATATCGCTAGGATAAACACGGTCAAAGTCCATATCGGCATATACTTTTTTAAAGTAAGCGACAATTGCAGCAGGGTCTTTTTCGGAAGGAAGGGCCTCTTTTGAAGCCAACATGGTTTGAAAAAGCTCCACCAAATTGATATTATCACGAACGGTATACACTTCGATGCTTTCTAGGTGCGAGAAATTGTGCACTCTACTACTTACAAACTTTGTGGTTTGATCTTCTAATGACTTTACGATGGCACCATCTGTTTTGCTCGCCACCATTTCAAATAGACCACTAAGGCCAGAAATTGATACTAAATTACTATACTCCATATGCTTTATTTACGTTGTGCAAAGTAAAGGTAAAATCAGGTTAAAAAACCACTAAATCGTTTTTGCTGCTTCCTGTAAAGCTAAATCAAGTCGAGATTTCAGTGTTTCGTAATCGGTATAACCCCTTGCTAACAAATGAAATTTTGATTCATTGACTTGTAATAATACGCATGGAAAACCTGTTACTTGTAGTTGCTTAACAAGCGAAAACTCATAGTGGGCCTGGTCTTTGTAGGTTTCACTGCTTAGTTTTTCATAAAATGTTTCGGGTGCAATACTATATTTTTCGAGTAGGTGCCTGTAGGCTTCATTGTCCGTTAAATCACGACCTTCGTAGTGTAGTGCAATTTGTAAATCAGTGGCAAACTCAACCTGCCTTTCTGGATAAAACTCCTTAAATATACAAAGTGCGATAGCCGCTTTTTCGGAATGCGGGAACCAGTCGCTTAATTCAGGATTTTTAATATGCCATAAGTAGTCTTCACCAAATTCTACACCTGATAATTCCTCTACATTTTTATAGGCACCTAAAATATAATGCGCGGTAGCGCTAATAGAAACCGGTTTTTCAGGCATGATCATACCGCCCGAAAGCACTTCTATGGGAAGATTGGGGTAGTTTTCGGCTATTTTTTTGATAACGGGACAAAAACCATAGCACCAGCCACAATATGCGTCGTAGCAATAAAATAAGGTTGGATTCATAAAGCAAAGATAATGCCAATAAAAGATGCGGCTAAGTTCTTTACCTTTGCATTCTAAACATTTTATATGCCAGGATTTGAATTTTTTGGTGACGAGGAAAGAAAAGAAGTGAATGAGGTACTAGAAACCGGAATACTCATGCGTTATGGGTTTGATGGTCCTCGAAAAGGGATCTGGAAATCCAAAGAATTGGAAGCTGCTGTTTCTACTGTTTTTGGTTGTAATCATGCGCAATTGACCTCTAGCGGAACTGCGGCACTTACAACCGCCATGGCGGCACTAGGCATTGGTGTTGGAGACGAGGTAATCATGCCTTCTTTTACTTTTGTGGCAAGTTTTGAAGCCATATTAAGCGTTGGTGCTGTGCCCGTATTGGTAGACATCGATGAAACATTAACACTTGACCCAGCTGCGGTAAAGGCTGCTATTACGCCAAAAACAAAATGCATCATGCCCGTACATATGTGCGGTAGCATGGCCGATATGGATGCGCTTCAACAAATTTGCACCGACCACAATTTAATTTTATTAGAAGATGCTTGTCAGAGCATTGGCGGTACTTATAAAGGAAAAAAATTAGGCACCATTGGTGACGCAGGTACTTTTTCTTTTGACTTTGTAAAAACAATTACTTGCGGCGAAGGCGGTGTAGTAATGACAAATAACAAAGACGTGTACACCAAATGCGATGCCTACACCGATCATGGTCATGACCACCTTGGCGTAGACCGTGGCGCAGACCTGCATCCATTTATTGGATACAATTTTAGAATCAGTGAACTGCACGCTGCTGTTGGCTTAGCACAAATTAAAAAGCTCGATACTTTCTTATCTATCCAAAGAAAAAACAACAAATTACTGCGTAGTTACTTAGCGCAGGTTCCGGGTATTCAATTTAGATCAGTACCTGATGAAGCCGGTGATAGCTGTAGTTTTTTATCTTGGATGCTCCCCACAGAAGCTGGTACTAAAGCTGCAATCGAGTCATTAAAAGAAGCAGGGGTTTTTGCTGGTAATTTTTACTGGTACGCAAATAATTGGCACTATATTACCAAGTGGGATCATTTAAAAACTGCAACAACGCTGAACCGATTAAATGACGATCAAACAACTGCTTTACTCGCTTTGCAAACCAGGTCTTTTGCAACAAGTGATGCTATCATGAGCCGAACTGTTTCTACTGCCATTAGTTTACTATGGACAGAAGATCAAATAAAAGAGAAGGGAGAAAAAATGTTGGCTGCCATTACCAAAGTATTATAATTACTTGAATTTCACGGATGTCTTTAAGTCAATCTTTTCAACAAAAATTATTACAAAAGCTATCTCCCCAGCAGATTCAGCTCATGAAACTGTTGCAGGTGCCTACTGCTAATTTGGAAGAAAGGATTCAATCCGAATTAGAAGAAAATCCGGCGCTCGAAATGGCCGATGGCGAAAAAGATGTTGAATTTGGAGAAGATATTGATAACGAATTTGAATCTGAAATAGCTGATGATGAGCCGGCTCCTATAGATGAATATGACCCTTTGGACCAAAGCGAATTTATTGTCGATGATGATGGTGAAATTGCAGACTATAAATTAAAGGATAACAATTATCCTGAAATGGATGACAACGCTGTTATTCCCATTAAAATTGAAACGAGTTTTCATGAATTATTAACAGATCAATTGGGCATGTTAGAGCTTGATGAACGTGATTATACGATTGCAGAACAAGTTTTAGGTAGTTTAGATGATGATGGTTATTTGCGCAGAGCACTTAGCTCAATTGCAGATGATTTGGCCTTTAGACAAGGTATAGAAGTAAGTGAAAAAGAGATTGAAAAAATTGTTGCACGGATACAAGAATTTGATCCAGCAGGCATTGGCGCTAGAGATTTACAAGAGTGCCTTTTACTTCAATTAAAAAGAAAAAAATCAGAAGGTAAATCGGTACAACTCGCTATTACGATACTCACTAAATATTTTGAAGAGTTTACCAAAAAGCACTACGAAAAAATTCAGCGTCAACTTGAATTAACCGATGCCGAAATAAAAGAGGTAGTGGGGCAAATTATAAAATTAAACCCCAAGCCAGGCGGCAATTTTACAAATATTGATAAGGCGCAAACCTATATCATTCCTGATTTTTATGTGCTCAATAATGGCGGTCAATTAGAGCTCACTTTAAATAGTAAAAATGCGCCTGAACTCCGTGTTAGTGAAGGATACAGGGACATGTTAAAGGAGTATGAAAAAGGGAGTAAAAAAGATCCGCGTCAAAAAGAAGCGGTACTTTTTATCAAACAAAAAATTGATGCAGCTAAGTGGTTTATTGATATGATAGAACAGCGTCAGGCAACGCTTACAAATACCATGAAGGCTATATTAACGCATCAGCAAGCGTTTTTTTTATCAGGGGATGAAACGGTTTTAAAACCTATGATTTTAAAGGATATTGCGCTTCAAACGGGCCTAGATATTTCTACGGTAAGTAGGGTTGCTAACAGTAAGTTTGTTCAAACGGAGTATGGTACTTTCAGACTTAAATTTTTCTTCAGTGAATCATTAAGTACGGATAGTGGCGAAGAAGTAAGTACGAGGGAAGTGAAAAAAATATTAAGCGAGCTCATCGAGTCGGAAGAAAAACAGGTTCCTCTCAGTGATGAGATTTTAACAGATATGCTGCAGCAAAAAGGATATAATATTGCCAGAAGAACAGTTGCAAAATATAGAGAGCAGCTGCATATACCTGTTGCACGTTTAAGAAAAGAATTATAATACCATGGTAACAAATACGCCTGCTACACCGAGTCCAATCCTTCGCTTTTTGGCGCAAGTTGTCTCCTATGTATTACACCCGCTTTTTATACCTACCTATATTTTTTTACTACTCATGACGCTTTTTCCGTATGAGTTTGCAGGCATTACACCTTGGCAGTTAAAACTCCGATTGTTTAGTGTCTTTTGGATGACCGCATTTTTTCCTGCCTTTGCTGTTTTTTTATTGTGGCGCCTAAAGTTTTCAGAAAGTATTTATTTGCGCACCCAAAAAGAACGCATCATACCATACATCATTACCATGTTCTTTTATTGGTGGATGCATTATTTAAGTAGAAATTTCACCGATCAGCCAGTTGTCTTACAGTTTTTTTATACTGGCATTTTTATGGCGACGTCTGTGGGGCTTATTGCAAATAATTTTTATAAAATTAGTTTACATGGTATTGGAATGGGCGGAGCAAGTATGGCTGTTGTTTTATTTGCGTTTCATTACCATCAGCCAATGGGCCTCATTATTGCAGGTGTATTGTTTCTTACAGGTATCGTAACGAGTAGTCGGTTAATCATTTCGGACCATTCTCAAAAAGAACTATACATGGGCTTACTTGTGGGCGCCCTTTGTCAAGCCACTGCTTATTTCTTTGTGATGTAGTTGGTATTTTAATGCCATATTTGTCCGACTTTTGCTGCGCAAATCAATAAAACCCTTGCTATGTGGTACTCATTAGGTCAGTCGATTATAAAACGTCGCGTTCTTCTATTGTCTATTTTATTAGTAAGTACCTGTTTTATGGGTTACCATGCTTCTAAAGTTTCTTTGAGCTACGAATTTTCTAGAGCGATTCCTACGGACAATCCAAAGTACCAAGATTATCAAGCTTTTTTAAAACGATTTGGGGTAGATGGTAATACAATGGTTATTGGTTTTGAAACAGATCATTTTTATGAGAAGTCTTATTTTAATGCTGTTGCAGATTTGCAAAAAACAATTAAAAGCCTAAATGGTGTAACAGCGATACTTAATATTCCAGATGTTGTTAATCTAGTAAATGACACGGCTGCTGCTCAATTTAAATCGGTAAAAATATTTACACCTCCCTATACGAATCAAGCAAGTTTAGATAGTGCTGCACTGGTATTTAAGTCACTCCCTTTTTATAAAACATTACTGTATAGTCCAACTTCCAATGCTTATTTGATGGGCGTTTCATTAGATGGTGCTATTATAAATTCTAAAAATAGATCGACGCTTGTAGCAAAAATAAACAATGCTATTAGCGCTTTTGAAAAACAAACTCAATCTACGGTTCAATTAAGTGGCCTTCCTTACATTAGAACCATTGTTGCCGATAGAATTAAAAAAGAGATGAATATCTTTTTAATTGCCTCTTTTATTTTGTCCGCTTTAACCTTGCTTTTATTTTTTAGATCAATCAGTGCCATGCTTATGAGTATGGTGGTTGTGGCTAT
>JBIKIS010000144.1:0-5171 GCA_044361485.1 Sediminibacterium sp. | reverse complement strand
CATCAAGAGCGGGGGGAGCCGTGATGTCAGAAAATAAAATTGATTTTAGATATCCGAGTTATGTACAAGATATTTTGGGCCCCATGTGTTTTGATTATGGATTTGGTCCATTTAGATGGGTTTGTACCTCAGGCAGTGGCGCTGATTTAAAGT
Organism: Sediminibacterium sp.; assembly: GCA_044361485.1. Classification (GTDB taxonomy): domain Bacteria; phylum Bacteroidota; class Bacteroidia; order Chitinophagales; family Chitinophagaceae; genus Sediminibacterium. The sequence continues at coordinate 5,018 of JBIKIS010000144.1, read as the reverse complement.
TAACAGATCAAATAGCTGCAACTGTGTTAGAGTCAATGCTAGTAAATGCTCCAGCCTCTATTGCACAGCAATTACAGGATAATATTACATGGATAAAAGAAGCCGAAAAAAATAAGTTGGTAGTAGGTTCTAAAGCTAGAATTTTATATGCCGATGCAGAAGGTAGGGCTAAAATTGCATCTGCATTTAATGACGCAATTGCTAAAGGCGACATTACGGCGCCAATTGTTATTGGCAGAGATCATCATGATGTAAGTGGAACCGATTCGCCATACCGAGAAACAAGTAATATTTATGATGGTAGTAAATTTACTGCCGACATGTCTATTCATAATGTTATAGGTGATAGTTTTAGAGGCGCCACTTGGGTTTCAATTCATAATGGTGGAGGTGTAGGATGGGGAGAAGTAAGCAATGGTGGATTTGGTCTTGTACTTGATGGAACAGCTGCATCAAAAGCCAAACTAGAAAGTATGTTGTTTTATGATGTAAACAATGGTATCGCACGCAGGGCCTGGGCTAGAAATAGTGGCTCACTCGAAGCCATAGAACGTGAAATGAAAAGAAGTCCTAATTTAACAGTGACCATTCCTAATTTGGTTGATGAAAATTTGTTACAGCATATTCAATAATTGTTATGAACCATCATGTAAATCCTTCTTCTACGAATTGGCAGGGCCGACGTTCTGATAATCAGTTGTATTGGCATGAACTAGTGCAGCTAGTTGATGATTTAGCAATCAAAGGAGGCGAAGATGCTAAGATTGCATTGTTAGGTTACGCTGTTGAAGCGGGTGTTATATGTAATGGTGGCAGAAGTGGTGCAAAGGAAGGACCTGATTGTATTCGAAAAATGTTGGGCCCTCTTGCCAATCACGTAAACAGCAACCTGTCTATTTATGATTATGGAAATATCGTTGTAGAAGATAGCAATATCGATGCCGCTCAATTATTAATGCGCGATACCATTTACGCTTGTTTGCAACAGAATTATTTACCTGTTATTTTAGGAGGTGGCCACGACGCAGCCTATCCGCATTTTTTAGGTATTCAAAAACATCTAGCAAATACTGGCGAAACCGTTGGTATTATTAATTTTGATGCTCATTTTGACATACGCCCATTATTAGATGGAAAAGGACATTCAGGCTCTCCTTTTTTGCAAATTGCACATCAATTTCCAGAACAGTTTAATTATTTAGTTCTTGGTATTCAAAAGGCAGCCAATCCAAAAACACTTTTTGAAACGGCATCTGATATTGGTTGTAATTATTTAGAAATCGAGCAATTTAACCTTGCTCATTGGGGACTTGTAGAAACTTCCATTTCTCAGTTTTTACAATCCGTTGATAAGGTATACGTAAGTATAGATTTAGATGGATTTTCTTCGGCGTTTGCACCAGGCGTTTCTGCGCCGTCACCTCTTGGATTTACGCCGGAAATTGTTTTTAAATCACTGGATTTAATAATTCGATCAAACAAGTTATTAAGTTTTGATATCGTTGAATTAAACCCTGTATTTGATCAGGATAATGCCACTGCCCGACTCGGAGCAAGATGTTTAGAATATATTGTTCGTAATCATTACCGTTAATAAACGCTTTAGTGTCCAAAGCTGCCTTTAAATGCAGGCACGTGTACAAGTTCTACATTGATATTTTTATCGACAGATGTTTCTTTAAAATTGTAGATGATTTCTAAAATATCTAAATCTATGTAGTGCGCATTTGTACCATCAATAATAACATGACTTCCATTTTCAATTTCAGATAACTTAATAGCTAAGCTGCCCTTATTTAAGAATGTTACATGCTCTGTTAAACGAATCGTAATTAAGCCACCTTCTTTTTGTTTGTCTTGATGAATTAAATAATCTCTTCTGTAATTAGCACGTAAAATATAAAAGATGGCTACTACCATACCTAGCGCAATACCTTTTAATAAATCTGAAAATTGGATGGCTACTACTGTGATTATAAAAGGGATAAATTGCTCCCAACCCAGTTTATACATTTGCTTGAACAAGGAAACTTTAGCTAGTTTATATCCCACCACAAGTAAAACTGCAGCTAAACATGCTAGCGGAATTTTATTTAAAATAGAGGCTAGTAAAATAACGCTTAATAACAAAAACACCCCATGAACAACAGCCGATAATTTTGTTTTAGCACCTGCATGTACGTTAGCAGAAGTTCTTACAATAACAGCTGTTACGGGTAGACCACCAATTAAGCCAGAAATCATATTGCCTAAACCTTGCGCTTTTAATTCACGGTTGGTTGGTGTAATTCTTTTTTGTGGATCTAGTTTGTCACCAGCTTCTGTACTAAGTAAACTTTCAAGACTTGCAATAATGGCAATGGTAACAGCTAGTATATATACTTTTGGTTGTAAGAATCCTGAAATATCTGGAAATGTAAACTGTTGTGCAAATTGGCCTAGCGAATTTGCAACAGGAAGTTTTACGAGTTGTGTGTCTACTAATTGTAAGGCAGGATTATAAATACCCATGAACTCGTTGATGCCAGTTCCTACAACCACCGCTATGAGTGCTCCTGGTATCCATTTACTGATGGCAAATTTTTTAATAAACGGTAAATCCCAAATTAAAATAATGCCAATGGATAACGTAGAAATTATAATTGACATAATATGATATGGTGTTGCTAATCCTTTAACATAACCAACAGCAATAGGTGCTTGTTTTAAGATTAAAATAATACCAATAGCAGCAAGCATCCCTTTAATAACACTCGATGGAAAATAATAACCAATCACACCCGCTTTTAAGTAGCCTAAAATAATTTGTAGCACACCTGCAATTACTACCGCTAATAAGAAGAAGTTATAATTTCCAAGGTCATTAATACCATTTAAAACAATAACAGTTAAACCGGCTGCAGGACCTGTTACACTTACGTTAGAGCCACTTGCTATGGCAACTACAATGCCGCCAACAATACCTGCTATGATACCAGAAAATAACGGTGCTCCAGATGCCAGTGCAATGCCTAAGCATAGTGGTAAGGCAACTAAAAAAACAACAAGACCAGCAGGTAAATCTTCTTTTAAATATTTGAATGTTAATTCTGGCGCTTTGTTTTTCATAATCTCTATTAAATGTCTTGTATAATTTTTAAATGGTGGTTGGTGTGTACCGTAAAAAATTTGAGTGTTTTAGGCACGTCTAAATCACCAAAAATAGGGTGGGTAAAATATTTATTTTGATGTGTAGAGGCGAGTGTTTGCAAATTGGCTTTTGCAAGCTCGATTTCTTCCACAATTTCGGCCTTCGTAATTGTATTTTTAGGAATAACAATGTTGGGTGCTTTTACTTTACCCCTCGGAATGTGATTGGTTAGCATTATCAGGTGGTATAAGAAGCTAAATTTTGGTTTTGCTTTTGAAGCATCTGAATGAACAATAGCATTTGTTATAGTGTTGATTACTTGACAACTATGCGCTATATGCCAGCCAATGGTTTCGCCAGAAATTGTTTCATTTAGTTTTTGATGCAATTCGATATAGCTTTCTAGCTTGGTTAATAGGGCTATATTTTTGTTTAAACTGCTGCTTGCCATGCGATAAATATAGCTATTATCCTTCTTTTTCCCAATTACATAAACGCTTTATCTAAATCCGTAAATGCACCCGGTTTAAAAGGTTCAAATTTGCAAAAAATAAAGTGATATGTGGGCAAAGAGCATCCTATTTTGGCAAGTATTGAGTTTTATATTTCCGTTATTAGCATCAGCGCAACAAACCAACGATAGTTCACATATTAAATATTTACCTGATGTAACAATTGTCGGTAAAAACAGTAAAAGTGATTATGCGCAAATGCCCGAAATTGTTGGCACTAATATTTATGCGGGCAAAAAAAATTCTCTTATCATCATAAACAATGTGCAGGGGAATGTATCAACCAATAACATGCGTCAAGTGCTTTCTAAAGTGCCAGGTATTCATATTTGGGAAAGTGATGGAAGCGGCATCCAAATTGGAATTGCGTCGCGTGGACTTAGCCCTAATAGAAGTTGGGAATTTAATGTGCGTCAAAATGGATACGATATAGCAGCAGATCCATTCGGTTATCCAGAAGCCTATTACAATCCACAATTACAAGCTGTGCAACGCATAGAAATTGTTAGAGGTCAGGGGGCTTTACAGTATGGCCCACAATTTGGTGGCTTGGTCAATTATATTTTGCGTAATGGTAATGAGTTTAATAAACCACTTGTTTTTGAAACGAAGCAAACCATTGGTAGCTATGGACTTTTTAATACTTATAATGCAATAGGTGGTAAAAAAGGTAACACGCATTATTATTCTTTTTTTGATCACAGAAGCGCCAATGGTTGGCGCGAAAACAGTAATTACTATACCAATTCTGGCTTTGCAACAATCACACATCAATTTAAAAATAATGTAGCTGTAACATTTGAACTGATGCACTCAAATATGCGCAGTAAACAACCGGGCGGATTAACAGATCAACAAATTGCAACTAACGCACAGCCAAGTGAGAGAGGAAGAAACTGGTTTGATATTACTTGGACTACGCCTGCCATTATAGTGAATTATGAATTGAATAAACAAACCAGGTGGAATACAAAACTATTTGGCACTATTGGCAACCGAAATAGTGTTGGGTTTATGCAATCTATTCAAGTAAAAGATGCAATAAACCAGTCTACTAATACGTACGCAAACAGGGTTGTAAATTTGGATCAGTATAGAAATTACGGGTTGGAAAGTAGATTTATTACAGCCTATCAATTAGGTAAACAGGCACACAATATTTCATTTGGTGTTAGAGCTTACACTGGAAATACACATAGAGATGCAGAAGGAAAAGGCACCAAAGGTTCGGACTATAATGTTTCGGTGAAAGCTGCATTTCCTAATTCAATTTCATTTACATCTAAAAATGCAGCTGCATTTGCAGAAAATATTTTTAGACTCAATAATAAATTTATTCTGATTCCGGGTATAAGAATGGAGTATTTAGAAGGCGC
>JBIKIS010000143.1:0-5247 GCA_044361485.1 Sediminibacterium sp. | reverse complement strand
CAACTTTATGTGCCTCATGACATGGTATTATTTGCGCGTGAACTTATTGATCAACAGTCCGAACATTTAGACTTTACCGTATAATATTTGTATGGCATTTGATATTCAAACTTTTAAAACAAGGGCATTATCGGCTATCGTTTTTGTAGTGGTGATGCTCGGTGCTATCTTTTACAGCATCAATAGTTTTATTATACTTTTTTTAATTGTGCATACAGGTTGCTTGATTGAATACAATAATCTCATAAAAAATACCCCCACCATTCATACTAAAACTGCTCACGTATTATATAGCTTGTTGGGACTTGCGTATATGACCATTAGCTTTTTTGCTATTACGCATCTAGCATCTGCACATTGGGCCTCAGTATTAGGTACCACAAAGTATTATGTATTACCTATGCTTGTGATCGTAAGTATTTGGATTAATGATACCATGGCCTATGTTGTTGGTTCATTCATTGGCAAAACGCCCCTTTCTGTGGTGTCTCCTAAAAAAACATGGGAGGGAACCATTGGTGGCGCCCTACTTGCGGTAGTGGCAGTGGTATTATTAGGAAGAGAGTTCACAAATCTTTCTTATCAAACACTTATTATTGTAAGTGCAACGGCTGCTATAACTGGCACTATTGGTGATTTGATAGAAAGTAAATTTAAAAGAATGGCCGGCGTAAAGGATAGTGGCAATATTTTACCAGGGCATGGTGGTTTTTTTGATCGTTTTGATTCATTGTTACTAGCAGGCCCAAGTGTTTGGCTGATGCTAACACTTTTTACGCAATAGATTTTACTATACATTTGCACCACAAATTAGCATTATGACAATTCACCGAGAAGGTTACCGTACCATAGGAATCACTGCCTTAATTTTTGGCGTGATTAATTTAATTTCAATTTCTTATCTCGGAACCTGTTGCCCAAGAGTTGCTGGAGCTATTTTTGGTCTAACACTTTTCTTCTTTTTATTTATTATTTCTTTTTTTAGAATTCCGAATAGAACCTTAACCATCAATGACAATCAAATTATTTGTCCTGCCGATGGTAAAGTAGTAGTCATAGAAGAAATTACAGACGAAGAATATTTTAAAGACAAACGCATTCAGGTGAGTGTGTTTATGAGTCCAGCCAATGTGCACGTGAATAGAAATCCAATGAGCGGTAAAGTGGTGTATAACCAGTACCACAAAGGAAAGTACCTGGTAGCTTGGCATCCAAAATCTTCTACCGAAAATGAAAGATGGAGTGTTGCTGTCGAAAACAACCATGGTACTATTTTATACAAACAAATTGCAGGTGCACTTGCCAAGCGTATTTGTAATTATACAAGTGTTGGACAAGAAGTTAAGCAAACCGACGAGTACGGCTTTATCAAATTTGGTAGCCGCGTAGATATTTTATTACCAGTAGGCACTAAAATTAATGTTGCACTTAATGAGGTGGTAAAAGGTGGTGTAACCGTACTTGCTACTTGGGCTTAATACTAGATTCCCAACTATAAATCTCCTAACTGAGGCCTTAAATTAATATCTTCAACCACTGCTGTGTTAGATAAGGATGCTGCTGCTACAATCATGGTGGCAACATCACTCGCTTCCATAATTCTTTTAGGGTCAACACCCGATCCGTCCCAACTTGCCGTATAAACAGCGCCCGGATACACGCCGGTTACTTTAATGCCATGTGGTTTTAATTCTTCACGTAAATTTTTTGTAAATCCAGCTAATGCAAATTTGCTGATACTATAACTACCGCCATTGGCATATGCGTTAAGTGAAGCAATGGAGCAAATATTAAAAATGTGTCCGGTTTTAGCGGCCATCATGGGCGCTAGTAAGGCCCTCGTTAAATGATAGGCACTATACAAATTGCTTTCTATCATAGTCGCAAGTGTACCAGGCGCTTCATTGTAAATACTACCGGGTACAAAATGTCCTGCATTGTTTACGATAATATCGGGCGTTCCTTTTTCTATGCACCAGGCTGCAAAAGCAAGTACATCTGCTTCGTTGGACATATCGGTAGGCCTTGCTTTAATGCTGGCTTCCGGGTAGGCAGTTTGTAATTCAGAAACCGTATTGTATAAGGCTGCTTCACCTCTACTACATAGTAAAAGGGTATGCCCTTTTTTTGCAAACTCGGTAGCTACTGCTTTTCCGATACCTTTTGAGGCGCCTGTAATTACAACTATCATACTGCGAAGTAACATATTTTTTGTGTAAAACTAGTTTAACTTTGAGTCATGAAATACCAACACCTTTTCTTTGACCTCGATCATACTATTTGGGATTTTGAAACCAATGCCAAAGAAAGCCTGCAAGATTTATATACTTCGCACAACTTAGCGGGTAGGGGTGTAGATAGTTTTGATCATTTTTTTGATCATTACAGCGCGCATAACCACCGCTTATGGGACAGGTATACCAAGGGTTTTATCAAGCAAGAAGAATTAAAGTGGAAACGGATGTGGTTGGCACTTTTAGAATATAAAATAGCCGACGAAAAATTATCAAGGCAAATGTCACTTGATTTTTTAGAAGTATTACCTACTAAAAAAGCCTTGTTTGATGGCGCTACCGAGCTACTCACTTATTTGCAAGGGAAAGGGTATCAGATGCACCTAGTAACCAATGGATTTGAAAATGTGCAGCATCAAAAAATTAAGCATGCTGGTATTGCACCCTATTTTGGCGCCGTTATTACATCAGAAGCAAGTAATAGTTTAAAACCTAACAAAGAAATTTTTGATTATGCGTTTGCTAAAACAGGCGCCACTGCTAGTAATAGTATTATGATTGGCGATAACCAAGACGCCGATATTAAAGGAGGTATCAACGCTGGCATGGATACTATTTTTGTAAATCATATAGGTGCAACACCGCATGTAAAAGCAACACACGAAGTTTTTGATTTACCATCAATCGCCAAATTATTATAAGTAGTTCGTGAAAATAAAAAAGCCGCTTATAGTAAAGCGGCTTTTTTGAAAACTTTTGTTTATAAATACAAATTTATAAAGTTGCAGTTTTTGGATCTTTCTTGCATTTTTTGCAATCTTTCTTGCAGTCTTTACCACAAGCTTTCTTTTCTTCTTTTTTGCATTTAGTGCAATCTTTTTTACCATCACAAGCAAATACAGCACCTGTAGTTAGTAAAGCTGCAACAGCAAGCATCATTATTTTTTTCATAAAAAGTGTTTTAGTGTTTTTGAATTGAATTATAAAGTTATACAATATAGTAGATTTTAGCCCATTTTTTTGTTAAAAAACTACCATTTTTCGTCTTCTGGGATGCTTGAAGGGTCCATTTTGTACTTTTCCCGAGAAGCCTTGGCTGCGGCAATTTTTTCTATAATAAGCGTGGCAATAATATTGGCAGCATCGATGCCCTTATTTTCAGCTAATAATTGACTCAGTTTTTTCTCACTAACGTCCAGGCGGTAAAGCACGAGTAGTAGCTTTTTAAAGTCTTGGGTGATCCATTCGTTAATTAATTGTATTAACGCAGCACGGTCCAATTTTTCTATGGTTTCGAGGCTTAATTCCATACTATTAAATTACAAATACTTTTCTATGACACCTAGTCCAAAAAGGGCAAAGTCATATTTTACGGGATCTTTTGGATCGAGCGTTTTAAGATACTGGGTAAGTTCAAGTCCTGCTTGCCAATCTATGTTGGTGCGGTCTAGTAACTGAAATCTTTTGGCAACCCTGGCTACATGTAGGTCTATGGGACATATCAGTTCGCTAGGTTTAATCTGGTTCCAAATGCCAAAATCAACACCTTTGTTGTCTTTACGAACCATCCACCTTAAGTACATGTTAAGGCGTTTACAAGTAGAGCCTTTAATGGGTGTAGCAATATGCTTTTTGGTGCGGGGAGGAGCATCGGGTAGTGAAAAAAAATACTGATGAAAATGGTGAAGCCTAGCTGCTGGATCTTTATCTGGAGCCAAACAAAAAGCAGCTTCTAAACTTTCATGCGAACTGTAATGTGTTTTTAAAAATTCGATAAAATAAAGTAGATCGGTGGTATTAAATGTGCGGTGTTTAAACGCTAGTAGTTTTTTAAGGTCAGACTCCTCGTGCCCTATACAAAATTGATGTGGCGCATTATCCATTAGCTGCATCAGCTCTTTGGACTTTTGTATAATGGTAGTTCTATTGCCCCATGCAAATATGCTTGCAAAAAAACCGGCAATTTCAATGTCTTGTTTTTTTGAAAACAAATGCGGTATACAAATAGGATCGTCTTTAATAAAACTTACCTGATTGTATACCGCAACCTTGCTATCAAAAAATGCTTTAAGAGATGGTATATTGGATTTATCTCCAGCCATCGCCATCTAATATATTACCAATGCCACCAAGTACACTGCCTTCTTCTCTACGCGATGTGGTAGCGTATTGTAAAATGCGGCCAGCTAAACGGCTAATGGGTAGGGTTTGAATCCAAACAGTACCAGGACCTCTCAGTGTTGCAAAAAATAAACCTTCACCGCCAAAAATGCTGTTTTTGATGCCACCGATAAATTCAATATTATATTGAACGCCAGCAGTAAAGCCTACAATACAGCCGGTATCAATTTTTAATAAATCACCTTCTTGTAATTGTTTTTGTACCACATGACCGCATGCGTGTAAAAATGCCATGCCATCACCTTCTAATTTTTCCATAATAAAACCTTCACCGCCAAATAAGCCCGTACCTAATTTGCGCTGAAACTCGATACCCACGCTAACGCCTTTTGCAGCACATAAAAAGGCGTCTTTCTGACAAATAATTTTGTTTTGGTATCTCGATAAATCAAGTGGAATAATTTTACCTGGATATGGTGATGCAAAGCTCACTGTTTTAATGCCACCCGAGGTATTGGTAAACGCTGTCATGAAAAGGTTTTCACCTACCAATAAACGTTTTCCAGCATTCATAAGTTTGCCTAAAAAACCAGACTGTTGATTGCTACCGTCACCAAATAGTGTTTCCATTTGAACACCATCTTCCATCATCATAAAAGCACCTGGTTCGGCAATCGCAGATTCGTTCGGGTCTAATTCAACCTCCACATACTGCATTTCCTCTCCATAGATTTTGTAATCGATTTCGTGATTTTGTATCATAACATTTTAGTTTAAAACCAGCTACCTACAAAGGTTTCGCCAGCGTTTTGTAATTTGTTTTTTCTTGCTTTCACTTTTATCTTATGCTTGATCATTACAGCCACCATTAAAAATAAGAAGATAAATGTAA
>JBIKIS010000142.1:0-5308 GCA_044361485.1 Sediminibacterium sp. | reverse complement strand
TAGCAGATAACTTAACACAGCAATCGATAGTGTACCAAATAAAAGTATTAGATACTACATCTTTTGGATGTTTTGATACAGCTAGTGCTCAATTTACACTCTATCCTAAACCGCAAGCCAATTTTGTATATGCTAGAATGGATAGTTGCGCTGTATGGAAGTTTAATGTCTCAAATACTTCAAATCTTGGTAATGGGGATGCATTATCAACTGGGTCGTATGAGTGGATCATTACAAAAAGAAGTGCTTTACAACAAATCAGTGCAGGTACTCTATTTGCAAGATATACTTTGGTAGCACCTCAATTTAATTTCACAAATACGGGTACTGCTGACAGTTTATATGATGTTAAACTCATAACGCGCAATAGGTTTGGATGCTCTGATTCTACAGTACAAACCTTTGTTGTGCATGCAAAACCTCGTGCCATCATTTTAGCTGGAACTATTGTAGCAGATGCGCCATTTAATATTACTAGACAAAATAATTTGCTAGCTGTTGACTATCCAAATATAAATGGAGCATACACCTGGCGTGTTTTACACCCTGTTTCAAGCGCTACAATTGCTACTACATTTGATAGATATACTAATCCATTTACCATCATCAATAGTGACGATAGTGTACTTGTACAGTTAATTGTTGGAAGCTTGTATAATTGTGCTGCTGATACTGCAACCGTTTTATTTAAAACACTTCCTTCTATTGTTGCTGATTTTGACAGAAGTGATAGTGTAGATTGCTCCGGTAATACTGCATTTGTATTTACTGATAAATCTATTTCAAAATCTGCAACAATTACAGATCGCTTTTGGGATTTTGGTGATGGCGTAACGGCTAGTGGCGCTCAGGTTTCACATACCTATAAGCAGCCCGGTATTTATTGGGTTTCATTGTATGTGAAAGACGCCAATGGTATTGTTTCCAAAAAAACCTACAAGCGTGTAATCGTTATGGGTCCAGCGGTTGTTGATTTTGTGGCTACAAATTCATGTGAAGGTGCTGCAACATTCTTTTTAAACAACAGCCAATTTGGTTATGGAAGCAAGGCGTTCTCTAAAATATTCTGGGACTTTGGAGATGGAAATAGTTCTACACTAGAAAACCCAAGTCATATTTATAGGGTTGCAGGTGTTTATAATGTTACACTTACATTAAGAGGAGATAGCAGTTGTTTGTTGTCTAGTAAAACCAAGTCAATAACAATATTTGGAAAGCCAGCCGCCGACTTTAATTTCACAGACAATTGTATCAATTTGCCAATACAATTCACCAATAAAACCGTGCCAAGTAAAGGCGAAAGCAACTATACTGTAATTGGATGGGATTTCGGTGATGGTAATTTTAGTACACAAATAGATCCTTCGCATACGTATAGTTTAGCTGGTCGTTACAGCGTTCGCTTAATTGTGTCTAGTACTGTATGTGCGCAATCTAGAGACACTATTGTTAAGCAAGTCACTGTTACAATTCCGAGGGCTTCACTGATATATCCGTTGGTTAGAGCTACACGAAATAGAACTTTGACACTTGTTGGTGCACCTGGAGGAAAGTCTTATGTGTGGTCGCCAAATATTGGCTTAACCGGGCCTAATCAGCAAAGTCCAAGTGCCAAATACACTTTATTAGATCCAAACAAAATCAATTACACGATTACCATTAAAGATTCGAGTGGTTGTGTTATCAATGACAAACAAGAAGTATGGGTATTTGATAAGTCTGATGTTTTTGTACCAACTGCATTTAGTCCAAATGCAGATGGCGCCAATGATGTTCTTTTACCATTCTATATCAATATCGCCAAACTTAATTACTTTAGAATTTATGATCGTTGGGGTAAACTCATTTTTGAAACCAATGACCTGAAGGAAAGTTGGAACGGACTTGTAAATGGTAAACAAGCACCACTTGAAACTTACGCATGGACGATTGCTTGCGTAGATGCAGATGGTAAATTACTTCTCAGAAAAGGAATGGTTACAATGATTAGAGATTAATCAATTACATCCTATAACAAACCGCATTGATATTCATACCGGCTCCTACAGAGGCAAATAAAACAATGTCTCCTTTTTGTAGGCTATGATTTTCTAGTTGTCCGTGGTTTACTAAATCATACAAGGTAGGAATGGTAGCTACAGAACTGTTACCCAGTTTATGAATACTCATTGGCATGATATGCTCCGGTATTTCTTTGATGCCGTATAATTTAAATAGCACTTTAATGAAACCTTCATCCATTTTTTCATTGGCTTGGTGCAGGAAAAACTGTTTTACCTCGCTCACGTGTACGCCCGCTTTATCAAGGCATTCTTTCATGGCGATGGGTACATTTTTCATGGCATACTCATATACTTTTCGGCCCTTCATTTTGATATAACGTACACTCGGATCGCTGTCTGGTTTATTGGATTTGCCCATGTATAAATAATAGGCTTCATCGTTGCAGTGGCTTTGAACACTTGCAGCTAAAATACCAGCAGTTGTGTCTTCTTTGGCTTCTAAAATTGTAGCACCAGCGCCATCACTAAAAATCATACTGTCTCTATCGTAATCGTCAACCACGCGACTTAATGTTTCGGCACCTATCACCAAACATTTTTTTGCCATCCCTGATTTTATAAAGGCATCTGCCTGAATCACACCTTGTATCCAACCTGGACAGCCAAATAAAATATCGTAGGCTACGCAGTTCGGATTTTTAATGCCCAAATCATGCTTTACCCTTGATGCTAATGCAGGTAATACGTCTGTTTGAATGGTTTTATTTAGTACGTTTCCAAAATTATGTGCAACAATAATTTGATCAAGAGTTTCTGGATCTAAACCAGCGTCTTCAATGGCTTTTTTTGCAGCAATGCTTGCCATATCAGATGCGTTTATGTCTGAATTGGTATAACGCCTTTCTTCAATACCTGTAATGTCTTTGAATTTTTCAACAATTTCTGAGGAGGGCGTTTCTATGGCTTCTCCATGCTCTGTAAAAAAAGTATGATTGGTAAAATCGGTATTTTTTTTAATGCTTGGAGGTATATAAGAACCGGAACCTGTGATAACTGTTTTTAAATTAGACATGCACGCGTATTTGGGTTTATAAATATTTGTCGCCTTTGTTGCGTTTCACTTCTGCAACGTATTCTTTAATGGATTGTTCTTTATCTTTTTTACAAATCAGTAAAGCATCTTCCGAATCTACTACAATAAAATCATCTAAGCCTTGCAATACCATAAGTTTCTCTGCAGGGCCTGACACCATACATTTTGTAGCATCAATAACAATCACATTATTAGATGCTACTGCGTTGCCTAAATAATCTTTTTCTAAATTGTCGTAAGCGCTATTCCAGGTTCCTAAATCGCTCCAGCCAAAGGATGATGGTATCACATATACATTGTCTGCTTTTTCCATGATGGCAACATCAATTGAAATATTTACGCAGAGCGGATATATGGCATCAATTGCTTCTTTTTCTTGCGGGGTGTTAAACTTGTCTTTTGCCGCATCAAATAATTCAAACATTTCTGGTTGAAACATTTCAAATGCTTTTACAATTTGCGACACTTTCCAAACAAAAATACCGGCATTCCATAAAAAGTCACCGCTGCGTATAAATGTTTTAGCTAAATCTAAATCTGGCTTTTCCGTAAATGTTTTTACTTTAAAAATTCCACCGGCTGCTTCTATGCTATCATGTTGTATATAGCCATATCCGGTGTTTGGATGTGTAGGCTTAATACCAAGCGTAACAAGTGATTTGATGTGGTTAACAAACGATAGTGCTTTACTCGTGGTTTCTCTAAACTGTTCGGCATCTAAAATCATATGATCGGATGGCGCAACAATTAAAGAAGCTTCTGGATCTTTTTGTAGTAGCTTACAAGAAATATAGGCAATACAAGCAGCGGTGTTTTTTCTACTAGGTTCTGCTAATATATTTTGTACGGGAAGTTCAGGTAATTGTTCTTTAACAATAGAAACATATTCTTCTGAAGTAACAATGTAAATATTGTCTAGCGGTATAAAAGCTTTATACCTTTCAAAAGTCCATTGTATCAGTGATTTTCCGGTATGTAAAATATCCAAAAATTGTTTGGGGTATGCAGTTCTACTCATAGGCCAAAACCTACTGCCAATCCCACCGGCCATAATGGCTACATAATGGTGTTTATTCATAACTAAATAAGTCCCTCTTTTATAAGTTCGTGGATATGCAATATGCCATAATAGCTACCTTCTTTGGTAACAATCAAATGGCTTATTTCATGTTGCTTCATCTTATCAATGGCTTCAGCAGCAAGCGTTTGATAATCTATTAAGTGGGGGGTGTGTGACATAATTTCTGCCGCAGTTATATTTTCTATATTCACCGTTTTTTCAAGCATGCGTCTTAAATCTCCATCTGTAATCACGCCAATAATTTTATGTTCATTGATGACAACTGCAATACCCAATCTATTTTTTGTGATTTCAAGAATCACATTTTTTAATGGAGTATGTGAAGCAACCGTTGGTTTTAAATCTTTATTGGTAAGATCCGCAACTTTTAAAAACAAGCGCTTGCCTAAGTTACCACCCGGATGGTATTTTCCAAAATCGGCACTTGTAAAACCTTTTAATTGCATGAGGCATACTGCAATAATATCACCCATAACAAGTTGAGCGGTGGTACTACTGGTTGGGGCCAAATTATTAGGACATGCTTCGGAGCTAACGGTTGTATTTAATATATAATCCGATTCATTTGCAAGGTAACTACTCGTATTGCCAACAATGGCTACTAGTTTATTGCCAAAGTTTTTAATGTAAGGAACAAGGGCCTTAATTTCTGGACTTTCGCCACTTTTACTGATAATGAGCACGATATCGTCATTTTGCACCGTACCTAGATCACCATGAATGGCGTCGGCGGCATGCATAAATAAAGAGGGTGTTCCTGTCGAATTAAGTGTAGCTACAATTTTTTGTGCAATCAGTGCACTTTTTCCAATGCCACTAAAAACCAATCGGCCCTTACAATTATTAAGGAGTTCAATCGCTTCAACAAAAGAAGCGTCCAAAAATGCGGCCAGGTCTGCGATAGACTTTGCCTCCAATTGAACTGTTTTTAAAGCGGTTTCTACTATTGCGTTTTTCATGCTGTGCAAAGGTAAACTTTAACATGAAAGCAAGCGTATTCATGCCATTCTTTGTTAACTTCGCCATCCTTTCAAAAAAAAGGATTAACTTAAACAAAGTACAAATATCCGTTGTTAGTTGATTATGAAGGAAATACAGATGAGAAATGGCAAAAATAAGTAGCAAAACCAC
>JBIKIS010000029.1:0-18504 GCA_044361485.1 Sediminibacterium sp. | reverse complement strand
TCTGTTTTTACACCTTCTGGAACCATGGGCTGATCACTCACTAATAAGAGTGCACCTGTAGGAATTTTATTGTAAAACCCAACCGTAAAAATGGTAGCCGTTTCCATATCAATGGCATATGCACGAACACGTGTCAAATAATCTTTAAACACGTCGTCGTGTTCCCATACCCTTCTGTTGGTTGTATACACGGTACCAGTCCAATAATCAACATTGTAATCTCTAATGGTTGTAGATATCGCTTTTTGTAGTGCAAAGGCTGGCATGGCTGGCACTTCTGGTGGGAAATAATCGTTTGACGTTCCCTCTCCCCTTATGGCTGCTATCGGCAAAATTAAATCGCCTAAATTATTTCGTTTTTTAAGCCCACCGCATTTTCCTAAAAACAATACCGCTTCAGGCTCGATAGCCGTTAATAAATCCATGACTGTTGCAGCGCCCGGACTACCCATACCAAAATTGATAATGGTTATGCCGCCGGCTGTTGCGCACTGCATAGGTCGGTCTTTTCCAACCACTTCAACTCCATTCCACTGGGCAAATAAGTTAACGTAATTACTGAAATTGGTAAGTAAAATATACTTCCCAAAATTTTGAAGCTGCTCTCCGGTATACCTTGGAAGCCAGTTATTTACAATTTCTTCTTTCGTTTTCATAGGTTGTTATTTTAACCCAGTGTGGGTATATTTGAAAAAAGTTAATCGGCTAAATTACAAAAAAGCCATGACAATTCCATTCTTATGATTCAAGTAGAGTATCCAACATTTGCGCATCAAATTAAAAGCTTGGATCAAAAAGAACAAATTTTTGATCCCTTTCGAAAAATTTGGGTGCGACTAACCCCCGAAGAATGGGTGCGTCAAAATTTTTTACAGGTACTCGTTCAAAAGCAGCATGTCCCAGCTTCCCTCATTGCTATAGAAAAAGAAATCAAATGGGGAGAAACAAAAAAAAGGTTTGATATCCTTGTTTACAAAGACACCAAACCTTGGTTAATTGTTGAATGTAAAGAAATGAATGTTCCCCTGAGTGAGTCTGTGCTTAGGCAAGTGTTACACTATAACAGCAAACTAGAAACACATTTCATTGTAATCACAAATGGAAATGACACTTTTGGTTTTGATGTACGAAATACACAACCAATTGTAATGACAACACTCCCAAGTTTTACAACCGATTAAGGGAAAATACCAAGCTCAGCGTAAGACGTTCCCACCTTATTAATAGCACACACATAAGCTGCTGTGCGCATATCAGGAATTGAAGGATTGTCTTTCCAAATTTGCATAATTTCTCTAGTAGCAGTAATCATGGTTTCTTCTAGACCACTATGCACCAAATCCACTTCTTCCGGACCATGCATAATAAAACCACGCTCCGCAGCTGATACTTTTTTACCAGTTAGTTCTTCAATTTGAGAAAGAATATGGGTATTTAAATTTTCGGTGAATCTTTTTTCCATACGGCCATAACGCACGTGACTTAAATTTTTGAGCCACTCAAAATAAGACACCGTTACACCACCTGCATTTAAATACATATCAGGTACCACAAGTGTTCCTTTCGCTGCAAAAATTTCATCTGCTTCTGGAGTTAAAGGACCGTTGGCTGCTTCACCAATAATTTTAGCTTTAACGCGTGGCGCATTTTCACCATTAATTACATTTTCAAGCGCAGCAGGAATTAAAATGTCACAAGCAAGCTCTAAAGCATCTGTACTCTTTGTAATATTAGTAGCTCCAGGGAAATTTAAAATGGAACCTGTTTTTTTACGGTGTTGAAAAACATCTTCTTCGTTAAGGCCATCTGCATTAAAAATAGCACCTTCGAATTCTGCAATCGCAATTACTTTAGATCCATGTTCTCTAAAAAATTTGGCACTATGGTAACCCACATTTCCTAAACCTTGCACGATAACGGTTTTGCCGGCTACGCCTACAGTTAAGCCACGCTTTTCCATTTCGTCTTGCATGTTACACACTTCACGGATACCAAAAAACACACCAAGTCCTGTAGCTTCTTTTCTTCCTCTTACGCCACCTTGTGTAATGGGCTTACCGGTCACACAACCAGCAGCATCAATTTCGCCAGGTTTTAAAGATGCATAAGTATCAACAATCCATGCCATTTCACGTTCACCGGTACCATAATCAGGTGCAGGAACATCAATACCAGGGCCAATAAAATTCTTTTTTACAAGCTCAGCAGTATACCTCCTTGTGATTTTTTCTAACTCATATACCGAGTGTTCACGTGGATTAATTTTAATACCGCCTTTACCACCTCCAAACGGAACGTTTACAATAGCACACTTGTATGTCATCAGTGAAGCAAGTGCCATAACTTCGTCTTGGTTTACTTCTTCACTGAAACGAATCCCTCCTTTACACGGAGACTTGTGCTGTGAGTGCTGGACACGATATGCTTCAATTACTTCGATTCTGCCATCATCCATTTTTACTGGAAAACGCATACTATACACACTATTACAAGCTTTAATTTGTTCTAACAACCCATTTTCCCAGTTGGTAAATTTGGACGCTTTGTCAAAACTTTTTTCTACACTTTTAAAAAAACTATACGGCGAATTACTAGACATAACAATCGTTTTATTTGTTTTCTAATTTTGAGATTTTTTTATCAATGGAATAAACGTATAAAAAAAGACCAGTTACAATAGTTACTACTACAGCCATTACAACATAAATTTTTCCGTTGCTTCGCATTACATCTGTGCTTGCATTTGCAGCTGCATCTTGGGCATGAACTGAAATAACACAAACATCTGCAATCAATATAAGAAACAATGATTTAAAATATTTTTTCATAATTTATTTTGCTTTAAGTATTTCGTATCTAATTTTTAAGGTACTCACCCATACACCAAGTAAGGTCCAACCAATAACAGCCGGATAAAATACCGAACGCATATTGGAATCCATATCTTTACCGTTAATACCCGGGTTACCTTCACTACCCTGACCGCCAGGATGTAACGACTCTGTAAGTCTTGGTAAAATCCAAAGGGTTGGAAATAGCATGAAAAATGCAAAAATGTTGAACACCGATGCAATGCGTGAACGTTTGTCATCGTCTGTCATGCTTCCACGTAAAACAAAATAAGCAAGGTAAATTAACATCGCAATGGCTGCTCCGTTTTGCTTAGGGTCACCACTCCATGGACTTCCCCATTGGTAGTTAGCCCAAATGGCACCTGTAGACAATCCTAGAAAACCATATAAGGTTCCAGTGGCGGCAAAAGCTTTAGAATAAAAATCATCAATGGGTGAAGTGGTACGCAAATACTTAGCCGCATACCACACCGAAACAAAAAGTAAAATCATCATGGCAAACCACATGGGAACATGAAAAAACATGTTTCTAATAGAGTGCTCAAGCCTGTCATCTAATTTAGGAACCTTGACAATAAAACCATAAATACTAGTGTAAAAAAGAAGCAAAAACGCAACCCATTTCCACCATGCTTTTCGAATCATATTCAATCATTTAGATGACCTACAAAAGCTAGTAAACTAACAATTGTAAGTGCAAAATTAAGCGAACCCATACAATAATGAACAGTATTAACAAATATTAATCCACATTAGCATAAAATTGGCTAAATTATTTGTTTAATCTTGTACAAAACTATAACACAATGGGCGTCCCTTTGTTGCAAATTAAAGATCTAACTGTTTCTTTTGAAAAAGAGAACAAAAGCTTTACAGCAGTAAAGAACCTGAGCCTAAGTGTTTGTAGGGGTGAAATAAGGGCACTTGTTGGGGAATCGGGGTCTGGTAAATCGGTTACATCCATGAGCATTTTACAACTCATTCCTAGCCCACCTGTATCCTATCAGAATGGTTCTGTTTTGTTTTACAATAATAGTGGAGAACCCATCAACTTACTCGAAACCACCCCTTCCGAAATAGAGGCAATTAGGGGGCGTAAAATTGCCATGATTTTTCAGGAGCCAATGACTGCACTTAATCCTGTAATTACCTGCGGTGATCAAATCATCGAAACCATCATGCTGCACCAACAGCTTTCAAAAGAAGCCGCAACAAAAGAAGCCATTGCACTATTTACAAGCGTTAAAATAACTGATCCTGTAAAGGCAATTGAGGCATACCCACACGAACTCAGTGGCGGTCAAAAGCAACGCGTGATGATTGCCATGGCCATGAGCGGCAAACCAGATTTACTGATTTGTGACGAACCCACAACAGCACTAGATGTGCAAGTGCAAAAAAGTATTTTAGAACTACTAAAACATTTGCAGCAACAAACAGGCATGGGTATTTTATTTATTACCCATGATTTAAATGTGGTAGCTTCTTTTGCCGACAATGTAACTGTTTTATACAAAGGAGAAGTTGTGGAAGAAAATACAACAAAAGCATTATTTGAAAACCCTACACACCCTTATGCCAAAGCACTTTTGGCGTGTAGGCCAGGCTTATATCCAAAAGGATACAAGCTCCCTGTAGTATCTGATTTTTTATCCAATTCAAACTTCAAAGCACCTCCTATTGTCACTGAAACAGAACTGCCACAATCAAACAATCAAGCCAGTTTATTGGCTGTAAAAAATGTATCCATCCGCTTCCCTATCCATACCAATATTTTCGGGAAAGTGACAAAAAGTTTTACCGCCGTAGATGACATTTCTTTTGACATTAAAGAAGGTGAAACCCTTGGCTTAGTAGGTCAATCGGGATGCGGAAAAACAACACTTGGCAGATCCATTATTGGATTACAAACCATAAATGAAGGTTCAATTATTTATAAAGGAGCAACCATTGCTACGCCAAACAAACCTTTCAATCCACATTATAAAAAAATAATTCAACTTATTTTCCAAGACCCCTACAGTTCTTTGCATCCGCGTATGCGCATTGGTGATGCCATTGCAGAACCTCTTCTCGTTCATCAAATGGCACAAAACAAATTAGAAAGACAAGAAAGGGTGATTGAAATGCTTGAAAAAGTGGAGCTCCCTGCCGATTGCTACACTAAATATCCGCACGAATTTAGTGGTGGTCAGCGTCAAAGAATTGTAATTGCCAGGGCGTTGATTATGCAACCTAAATTTGTTATTTGCGATGAGAGTGTTTCGGCACTAGACGTAAGCGTTCAAGCACAGGTGCTAAACCTATTAAACGAACTTAAAGCCTCCATGCAGTTTTCAGCACTATTTATCACCCACGATTTATCTGTGGTGAAATATATTAGCGACCGAATTATGGTTATGAACAAGGGCAAATTAGAAGAAATTGGACCCGCCAACACGGTTTACAATTCTCCCAAAAGCCTTTATACACAGGAACTTATTGCAGCCCTGCCTTAATTTTGGCAATTTTTACCTACTTTTGCAGCCTTCACTAAAAAATCATGCCGTAACATGAAATTATCACAATTTAAGTTCGATCTACCGTTAAACCTGATCGCACAAAATCCAACCAAAAGAAGAGAAGACAGTCGCCTTCTAGTAGTAGACAGAAAAAGTGGTCATATGGAAAATAAGAACTTCCGTGACATTTTAGAATACTATGATGATAAAGATGTTTTTGTCGTAAACAACACCAAAGTATTTCCGGCTCGTATGTACGGTCGTAAAGAAAAAACAGGTGCTAAAATTGAAGTTTTTTTACTCCGCGAATTAAACAAGCCAAACCGTTTATGGGATGTCATTGTTGATCCCGCAAGAAAAATAAGAGTAGGTAATAAATTATATTTTGGCGACAACGAAGAACTTGTTGCAGAAGTAATTGACAATACTACAAGCCGCGGACGTACCATTCGTTTTTTATGGGACGATGATGATGAAAGCTTCAAAAAAATGTTAGAATTTTTAGGTGAAACCCCATTGCCTAAATACATCAAACGTAAACCAGACGAAGAAGATAAAGAGCGTTACCAAACCGTATATGCAAAGCATGAAGGTGCAGTTGCTGCTCCTACCGCTGGTTTACACTTTAGTAAAGAGCTCATTAAAAAATGTGAAATATTAGGTGTTCGCTTTGCTGAAGTAACACTCCATACAGGCCTTGGTACATTTAGACCGATAGAAGTTGAAGACTTAAGCAAACACAAAATGGATGCCGAGTACTATCAAATCACAGAAGAAGCCTGTAACATTGTAAACAAAGCCAAACAAAATGGCCGTCGTATTTGCTCTATTGGCACCACTACCATGCGTGCCATGGAAAGCAGCTTTACTGCCGAAAAATTATTGAAACCAAGTGAAGGATGGACAAATCACTTTATCCACCCACCTTATAATTTTAACGTAGCAGATAGCCTTGTAACCAACTTCCATTTACCTAAAACAAGCTTACTCATCATGACATGTGCTTTTGCTGGTTATGATTTAGCGATGGAAGCATACAAAAAAGCCATCAAAGACAAATACCGTTTCTTTAGTTACGGTGATGCGCTATTAATTATCTAATGCTGATTATCTAGTATCAAAATAATACTCAAAAACCTAGTTAGCTTCTACTACCAATTGAAGTTTAGCTAGGTTTTTTTCCATTAAGGTACCTAGTATTTTATCATTCATGAGTGAGCTTAAACGCTCCCATGGGTACCATGCAACGTCTTGTTCAAACTGCCACTGAACAATGGTAACAGCCTGTCCAGCGTTGTAGATCAATCTAAATTTTGTCGTATAAATTACTTCTGCCGTTTTCCAATTGGCAACAATTAAGGAATCAGAAACTGAAGTGATTTGTATTTGTTGACGCTTGTTAACAGTAGCACTATCCATACCTTCCATCCATAACTGCCACTGATTTTTATCCTGCATTAAAGGTACAATAGCAGCAGATTTTGCTTTAATATTTACAGCCCTTGAAACTACATTATGAGAAGGTAACAGCAAACCACCGAGTGTAAATAAAACAAAGAAAACAACGGCACTAATAAGCCCTAATTTAATAAAACGCATCTTAATCCCATTTAAATGTTTTAAAAGCAATAGCATACACACCCACAATCCACAATCCTAGAATTAAAAGTTCTTTACTGCATGCAGCTAAAGAAGCGCCTTCAAAAGCAATGTTACGCATGGCATTATTAAAGTGTGTTAAAGGCAGTGCATTACAAATTGGTTGAAGCCATGTTGGAAAAGCTTCTACTGCAAAAAAAGTACCTGCTAACAAAAATTGCGGCAATGTAAATAAATTGGCAAATGGTGGAATGGTACTTTCATTTTTAGCAAGCCCACTCACAATAAATCCAAAACCCATAAATAATATAAGGGCTATAAAACTTAAAAGCATGATTGTTAAAAAAGTAGTGAGCCCGTGCACGAGTGTAAATCCAAATGCAAAATGACCCACTCCTATTACAATAATAGCAGTCAACAATTGAAATAAAACCCTACTCAATGCTTCTCCAAGCACTATATAAGCGCGCTTTATTGGTGTTGCATAAAAACGCTTAAGCACTAGCTGTTGACGCAAATTGAAAAACAAAAAAGCGACACCAAAAACACCGGAGCTTAATAATGAAAACCCAAGTTGACCAGGTAATATAAAATCGATTGTTTTATAGGCCCTCCCGGGTATTTGCGAAATAGTTGCATCGACGCGGGCAATGGTTTGATTGGTTGCAAAATACTTTTGATTCATCCCTGCTATCACACCATTTAACACAGATTGTAATAGCTGAATATTCTGAGGCATAACAGCGCCAGAACTTGTTATTTTTATGGCATACGCCGGACTTGTTACACCCGTTTTGGATATTAATACTTTTGCAGTGATTCTACCTTTTTCTAATTCCTGTAACAAAAAAGCATCCTCACCCTTCACTATTTTAATACTGTTAATTTGTGAGAGGGCTGTATAAATGGGGCTAGACGTATCTGAACCTTTATCAATTGCGATTTTAACGGAAGTTTTACCGTTGCCGCCACCTATAAATCCAAACACCAAAATAAAGATGAGCGGAAATGCGATGCTAAATACAACCGCAGAAGGGCTACGCAAAATAGCTTTTAAGCTACCTTTTGTAATGGCCAACATGGCTCTTATTTGACTATACTTTGCAGGCATATAAATAGTTTAAGAACGCTAAAAATTAATGAACAGTAACCGTGTAAGGTAATTTTGCTTGAGGCACTCCTACCATTGCTTTTACTTTTTTAACTTGTTGCATCATCATGAACTGATCAGGACCCAACTCAGATTCTATCAATTGCAAAGAAACCGTTCGCTTGTAATTATTAAATAGCTGTTCTAAAATGTTCTTTTTTTCGGGATACTCTTTGATTTTAAAGCTTTTAACTTTTGCCATAGCAGCTGCTGCTTTAATGGCATCGGAGAGCGTGCCAATTTCATCAACAAGACCAACTGCAACACCCCTTGTTCCGGTCCAAACGCGCCCCTGTGCAATGCTATCAACGTATTGCATATCTCTTTTACGACCTACTGACACACGTGATTTAAAGGTATTGTAAATTGAATCGGTAGAAGCCTGCAAAAATCTTTTTTCAGGTTCTGTTAAGGCCCTATCCATACTCCCCATATCGGCATATGGACCCGTTTTTACCCGGTCGGTAGTGATACCAATTTTATTTTTCAAAAACGATTCGATATTTGGAATAATACTAAACACTCCAATAGAACCCGTAATTGTTGATTCGTTGGCAAACACTTTATTGGCGTTACATGCAATGTAGTACCCGCCTGATGCTGCAACATCACCCATAGAAACAACCACAGGCTTTTCTTTTTTAGCAAGGCTAACTTCTCTCCAAATCACATCACTCGCAAGAGCACTTCCACCTGGCGAATTCACACGAAGCACAATGGCTTTCACTGATTTATCCAATCGCGCTTTTCTAATCAGTTCTTTGTAATCATCACTAGCCACCTGTTCATCGGTACCCGTTCCGCCAACGATATCGCCACTTGCATAAATGATAGCAATTTTTTCTGAAGCTGTAGATTCATTGAGCGTTACAGATTTTGCATATTCGCCAAAATAAATAAAATTAATTTTTGAATTGATGGGCAAATTTAAGCGGCCTGTTATTTCATTTTTAACTTGATCGTCATATTTTAATCCATCAATTAAATTATATTTTACAGCATCGGCAGCTGTTTGAATTTTGCCTTCAACAGCCAATGCTCTTATTTGCGCTGTATCTAAATTACGAGCAGCAGCTGTTTGGTACAAAAATTGATTGTATAAATCGCCTAACCATACACTTGTTTGCAAACGGTTGGCGTCTGTCATTTGTGTTTCACGAAGTGGCTCAGTAGCACTTTTAAATTTTCCGGCATAAATAATTTGTGGCTTTATTTCTAATTTATCCAACATGCCTTTTAAAAAAATTAAATTACTAGAAAAACCAGCCCACTCTAAACCTCCCTGTGGGTGTACAAAAATCTTTTGTGCCACATTAGCAATGGCATATCCTTTTTGAGAAATGGTTTCACCGTAAGCCACTACAAACTTTTTCGACTTCCTAAAATCTAGTAGCGCCTTTCTTAATTCTTCAGATGCACCAAATCCATTTGAATTATTACTTGCTAATATGTAAATCCCTTTTACATTGGCATCCGTTTTGGCGTGATCAATGAGTTTAATCATTTCATAAAGTGATGGTACTTCAAAATCGTCATCACTGCTTAAAGCAGCAAATGGATTTTCTTGCACGGTTTCTTTGTAGGGCTTGGATAAGTCTAATACCAATACCGCATCGGAACCAATGAGCGGTTTATCGGAACTAGATGCAGAAGCTGCAACTCCAATTAATACCATAACACCTAAAATTGAAAACACAATGAGTGCCAATAAACTGGCAAAAAATATTTTAAAAAAGCTTTTCATAGCATCAGGTTGAAATAAAAGAGAACAATATTGTTCACAACTGTATTTAAAGACGTGAAATTAAAGATATTTGAGGCGAATAATGGGGTAATTTATGAACACAGCATATTTACTGATAGGCGGGAATTTAGGGGACCGAGCGGCTTATTTAGCGGAGGCCGTAAAACAAATTTCGGTAGTGTGTGGTCGTGTTACTTCCATTTCCTCATTATATGAAACAGCCGCTTGGGGCAATACCAACCAGCCTGCCTTTTATAACCAGGCCATATGCGTTGAAACCACTCTGGAACCAGAAAACCTTTTAGCGCGTCTATTAACAATAGAAATTGAAATGGGCAGGGTTCGTGAAGAGAAATACGGCCCCAGAACCATTGATTTAGATATTTTAATGGTCAATGACATTGTTTTAGATAGTCCAACACTAACCATCCCCCACCCTCAACTCCATAACCGCCGATTTGCGCTGTTACCCCTCATTGAAATTGCACCAACGCTTCTTCACCCTGTTTTAGATAAAACCATGCACGAATTGTTGTTAAACTGCCCCGACACCCTCGATGTGCAAAAAAAATAAAGGCAAAAGCCAAGTTCAGCTTTATTTTTACCCATTGAGAAGGAACGTATATGAAGCATCAGTTTATTACAATTGAAGGGAACATTGGAGCGGGGAAAACTACCCTATCTAACATACTAGCACAAAAACTAAATGCGAAACTCATTTTAGAGGAATTTGCCGACAACCCTTTTTTGCCAAAATTCTATGAAAAGCCAGATCAATATGCATTTCCATTGGAGCTGTTTTTTATGGCCGAAAGATACAAGCAACTCAAAGATTTTTTACATACCCAAGACTTATTTCAACAAGTAACTATTTCAGATTACTTATTTACAAAATGCTTGTTGTTTGCAAAAGTGAATTTACCCAGTGAAGAGTTTAGACTTTACCAAAAATTATTTGATATCATTCACCAACAAATAAGCATTCCAGATATTTTAATTTATTTACACGCACCTGTTCAAAAACTTCAAGAAAATATCAAAAAAAGAAATAGAAGCTACGAGCAGGATATTAAAGACGATTACTTGTTTAATTTACAAGAAACCTATACCAGTTACATCAAACAACATAACATTAAAACCATTTTTATTGATGCGAGTAACGCCGATTTTATTGGTAACGACAAACATGTACAGGTGGTTTTAGATGCACTCGAAAAAGACTTACCACAGGGACAACACTATTTTAATTTACCCTAACAGCTAGACCAACCTAATGCAACAAGAACCGACTTCAACCATAACAAAACATGACCCTTTTGAAGCCATGCGGATTGCTGAATTTAGGCATCTCATGTTTGGGCGGTTTTTGTTTATTATGGGGCTTCGCATGATGGGTACACTTGTAGGATGGTGGATTTACGAACTTACCAATGAACCTTTTGCGATTGGACTTATTGGTTTATCAGAAGTCATACCTGCGGTTTCATTATCACTATATGCCGGACATATTATTGATATCAGTGAAAAAAGAAAACTCCTACTAACCGGGGTGGCACTTTATTTTACTTGCGCCGTATTTTTATTACTCTTATCTACCAGTTTTACAGCTAGCCAAATAAGTAAACATTGGATTGCATTTAGTATTTACATTGCTATTTTTTTTACCGGCGTATTTAGATCTTTTACGGGCCCTACATTTGGCACGATACTTTCTGCCATTGTGCCTAAAAAAACCATTCAAAACGCTACTACATGGGGACAAGGCATTTGGCTAGGCGCCTCTGTTACAGGCCATGCGATTGTTGGTTTTTTAATTGCCCTTTTAGGAAATACTGGTTCTTTAGCCATCATTTGTACCCTCGTTTTTACGGGCTATTTATTTATGTACCAACTAAAACCCAAGCCATCGCTAAATGAACCTGGAGAGAAAAAAACATTGGAAAGTGTAAAGGAAGGACTTAGGTATGTATATCAAACCAAAGAACTATTTGGCGCCCTAACGCTCGATTTATTTGCCGTTTTATTTGGGGGCGCCGTTGCAATGATTCCTGTGTTTGCAAAAGACATTTTAAATGTGGGGCCTATTGGTTTTGGCTGGCTCAATGCAGCATCTGACATTGGTTCAGTGATTGTGATTATATTACTCACTGCATTCCCATTAAAAAAAGCACAAGGAAAAAAACTACTGATATCGGTGGCCATTTTTGGAATTTGCATCATTGTATTTGCATTATCCAAATCATTCTGGCTCACCTTTATTGTACTACTTATTAGTGGTATTGTGGATGGTATTAGCGTTGTTATACGTGGCACCATATTACAACTCAAAACGCCCGACAATATGCGCGGGCGTGTAATGAGTGTAAATTCTATGTTTATTAATAGCAGCAATGAATTTGGCCAGTTTGAAAGTGGCGTTGCTGCTAAAATGATGGGCGTAGTTCCCAGTGTTGTTTTTGGTGGCTGTATGACACTTTTAGTGGTGATTATCACCTGGTTTAAAGCGCCAACACTCAAAGAAATGGAATACTAATCCGGTATTACTAATTTATTATTACTTCTATTAACATCCGCCATTCTCAACGATGGGTCAATTTCTATAGACTTAATATCTTTAATTGATTTTGAAATAGCAACCTGATATATTGGATCTACCCATTTCCATGCCGCATGCACCGTTCTTGGAATATTACTTTCGGTTGGCTTTTCTCCAAATTGTAAATTAAGTGGCACATAATGCATTTCTTGAGTACCATCTTTATAGGTAACTAAAATATCGATAGGCATTGGCATTTTACCAACACGCTTAATCGTGATATTGGTTTTATCCTGAATAAGATTAATGTCGCCTACTGCATAGTCGATAGTTTTGGTAGAATTAATCCAATACTCTTTATACCAATCAAGTTCTAATCCACTTCTTTTTTCTGCAACTCTAATAAAATCATTAGGATTGGGATGCTTAAACCGCCAAGCGTTGTAATAATCAATTAACACTTGGTCTCTTACTGAGTCACCAATTACATATCCCAACTGACTCATAAACACAGCACCCTTGCTATACGAAGAAGTACTATACGCTAAATTGGTATTGTAATGATCCGAATGTGTACTTGCTGGTTCATCAAAGGGACTTTTTGTTAAGCTAACATAACTTCGGTAAGAACCTTCATATGGGAAACCTTTACTGCCGTTAAGTTCCGCCATAACACGTGTACTTGCATAATCAGTAAAGCCTTCATCCATCCATGGATACAAAGATTCGTTCGAACCCATGAGCATTTGATACCAGGTATGCATCCACTCATGAATGGCGGTTCCAACACTCGCACTTTTAATAAGTGTAGACATTGGATATTCCATGCCGCCATCTCCACCCTGAATAAACGTGTATGTTTTGTACGGATAAGGACCAAAAGTTTTTGCAATAATGGGATATGCATTTGTTACAACATCTGCCATCTTTTGCCAATTGTTTTCTAAAGAATCCACTGCCTTGTAAACAACCCTTAAAAGTGGACCACCTCCAGCAGGTTTACGGGTAATCATTTTATACGTAGGATCTGCAGCCCACATAAAATCGTGCACATTGTAGGCTTGCCATTTCCATGTTTTAGTATCGCCAGAAGTCGTTACAAGTTTTGAACCAGGCGTTTCGTAACCCATTCCAATTTCTTGTGGATTTTGCAAATCCCCGCCTGCTGCAACAAAATAGTTTTTATCGATGGTGATGTTAACGTCAAAATCACCCCATACACCATAAAACTCACGAGCAATGTATTGATTGGCATGCCAACCTTGATAATCATATTCTGCTACTTTAGGGTACCACTGGCTCATGCTATACCTGATCCCTTCTTTATTGTCTCTTCCGCTTCTTCTAACTTGGAGCGGCACCTGCGCTTCAAAGGATACTTCCATTTGTACCGACGATTTTGGCAATATTGGTTTTGCTAAAACAACTTCAAGTATGGTCTCATGTTCTTTTAATACTTGTGCCACGCCATTTATTTTTACGTACTTAACGTTTTGGTAGCCAATTTCGGAAGGCGTTAATTTACTGATACGATCTTTAACGCGCGCATCCCAATCAAGTCCATCACTCATTCTGGAAGCAGGTCGAATTTGAATTTGACCAAGCTCTCTGCTTCTAATATCCATACTGCTTCCTGGCTGAAAAGCATTCCAATAAGTATGAAAAAAAATCTTGTTTAATGTGTCCGATGAATTGTTGGTGTATACAATTTTTTCGGTACCATTAATTTTGTTAGACACCACATCCATATTTGCTTGAATGGTATACTTGATGCGTTGTTGCCAGCGATCTGGTTGTGCCACAAGCGATGTAGCATGTGTTAGTAATAGACATACAAATACAAACAATAAAATCTTTTTCATTTTTATCCAATTAATAGTTACAATAAAAATAAGGAATTATTCGGCGCCAGCCACTACAATAACAATTTCGCCCTTCACTGTTTTTGACTCAAAATACACAGCCAAATCTTGTAAACTGCCTTGTTTGTTTTCTTCAAACATTTTAGTAAGCTCCCTACTAACACTGGCGAGGCGGTCTGCACCAAAATAGATAGCCAACTCTTTGAGGGTTTTCACAAGCCGCATGGGGCTTTCATATAAAATAATGGTGCGGGGCTCAACCGCCAACTGCTTTAACAAGGTTTGTCTCCCTTTTTTTAAAGGTAAAAATCCTTCAAATACAAATCGGTTGGTAGGAATGCCACTGTTTACAAGAGCAGGCACAAAGGCAGTGGCACCGGGTAAACACTCAACGCGTATACCTTCTTTGATACAATCACGCACCAGTAAAAAAGCAGGGTCAGAAATGCCAGGTGTTCCAGCATCTGTGATAAGTGCAAAAGTTTTACCAGCCTTTAATTGATCAATCAAATGCCCAACAATTTTATGTTCGTTGTGCTGATGATAGGGCGATAAAGGTTTTTGAATTTGATAGTGCTGAAGTAGTTTAGAAGAGGTTCTCGTGTCTTCACACAAGATAACATCTACCAACTGCAGCACTTCAACACTTCTAAAAGTCATGTCTTTTAAATTACCAAGTGGTGTAGGAACCAGGTATAACATGGCTTTTGGATTATTAAGAATTAAGCTAAGAATTCTATTTCGAAATATTCCATCACTGCATTTGCGAGTAATTTTTTACTTGCATTTTCTGCAATAACAGTAGCCGCTTCTTTACTATCTGCTTCGATTTGTAAGCTTATATTTTTTCCAACTCGTACATCTTGCACCCCTGTTAATTCGAGGTTGTGCAGTCCACTTAAAACAGCCTTACCTTGAGGGTCTAATAAATCTTTTAAGGGCATTACCTTAATCTGAACATTGAAAATCATAGGTACCAATATTTGAGGGACAAAGATAGAACTACATACGCAATAAACACAATTGGAACTGCGATCCAACCAAAACAAATGGCAGAAACTAGGCCAACTGCCGCTAAAATAAGCAGCGGCAATAGCTTTTTAAAGGAGACCTCATTAAATTTAAATGCCATCATAGGTAGCGTTGAAGCCATTAAATAACTAGCTCCTAGCACTGAAATATACCAAAACCACTTATTAAGCAACAGACCTGTAACGTTGGCTTGCTCTAATGGAGCATACCAATAAATCATAGGAAAAGAGGCAAATAACAGGCCTATTGCAGGCACAGGAACACCCGAAAAGCCAGATGTCGAAGGCGCCGAAATATTAAACCTGGCCAAACGGTAGGCGGCAGCACAAGGTAAAATAAACACAGGCAGGAGTTGTAGCCAAGAAGCAGACAATCCATCAATATCTTGCGCAAGAGAAAGTCTTAAAAACTGAAAAGCAATAAGTGATGGCGCAACACCAAAACTTACGAGATCAGCAAGCGAATCTAATTGCTTGCCCATTTCAGAAGAACTATCCAAAAGTCGCGCTAAAAAACCATCAAAATAATCCACAACGGCTGCGAGTGCTATACATAAACTAGCCCTATAAATTTGCTGTGGAATTTCAATTAAATTTTCGCCATCAGCGCCTACTGTAATCATGATGCCTGGCATTGTGATATACACAATGGCAACGCACCCAAAAAAAAGATTGAGCAGTGTAAATAAATTAGGAATTTGCTTTTTTATCATGCTATTTATTTCTTTCTTTTTACAGAAGACTTTTTCATGTAAGACTCTATTTCTTCAACAGTGATAGGAATATTTTTCATGAGATCGATATTACCCGTTTTGGTAATCCAAAAATTATTTTCGATCCGAATACCCATTTTTTCTTCTTCGATGTAAATACCTGGCTCAATGGTAAATACCATGCCAGCCTGTATGGGTGCAGTTCTTGTACCAAGGTCGTGCACATCAAGTCCTAAATGATGCGAAATACCATGGTATAAATATTTGCGGTAAGCAGGATTTTCTGGATCTTGATTTTTAATGGCTGCTTTTGTTAGAAGACCAATTTTTTCAAATTGCTTGGTGGCCTCTGACCCAACTTTATCGGTGTACTGGACAACCGATATTCCTGGCTTTAAAATTGATTTTGCATAGTTGTGTAAATGTAAACATGCATTGTACACTTCTTTTTGACGTTTGGTAAACACACCACTCACTGGAACTGTTCTAGTCAAATCGGCACAATAACCGCCATACTCGGCGCCAAAATCCATGAGGAGCATCTCTCCTGCTTCACATACCTGGTTGTTGGAAACATAATGAAGTGTTCTTGCCCTGTCTCCACTTGCAATAATGCTATGGTATGCTGGACCTGTTGCGCGCATCCTTAAAAATTGATGGTAAATTTCTGCCTCAATTTCATATTCGGTAACTCCTGGCTTGATAAAGCCTAGTAAATGTCTAAAAGTTTGATCTGTAATATCAATGGCTATATTAATTACCGCCACTTCTTCTTTTGATTTAATGGCTCTTAATTTGTGCATTATTTTTGCTGCACGCTCATATCCATGAAGCGGATAGTTGGCTTTCATTTCTGCAACAAACCTATAATCTCTACTTGCAATAGCTGTAGATTTTCTATCATTTTCGTTGGTATCTAAATATATCGTGTCGGCTAAATGAACCCATGTTTGAAGCATCGCATCAATGCTGTCTAACCATACAATGGTTTGGATGCCAGATATGGCGGTCGCATCAGCAACACGCAATCTTTTACCATCCCACTTTTCTTTTAACTCGTTTGGCCTTACAAGTACTAGTACTTCACGGTATTTTGGATCGGGGCAATTTGGAAACAAAATCACCATAGAATCTTCCTGCTCAATTCCAGACAACCAGTATAAATCGGTGTTTTGTTTAAATGCATGAAGGGCATCGCCATTGGAAGGCCACTCATCATTGCTTACAAAAATAGCAATGCTGTTAGGCTTCATTTCTTTTATAAACCGCTTACGGTTGTCAATAAAAATTTGCTTGTTAAGGGGTAAATATTTCATAGATGAAATTATGTGTGCTTATCAATAATGCACTAAAATAAGAAAAGAATTAGAATTTCACCGAAGGGCATCTCACGCCCCTTGATAATGCCGAAGAAACTACCCCGGTTTTGATAATCGACAACTCATAAGCACCCCTTGTATTATTGGCTGCTTTAAGGGTTGAAACCGTTGCATCATAATTAAAAGTAAAGCGGGTATCGTTTAATTGAAAACCAAAAACTGGGATGACAGCGTCACCATTTCGCATGTAAATGCCCAAAATCATTTGCCTAGATCCATCACCACTTAAATCACGATTGGCATTTACACCAAGCACTATTTCAGAGGCTGTATTCATTTTACTCATGTACACATTTGGATTAACAATCCATTCTTCCCCAATTTTTAAACTTGCATTTAAAAATGCAGTGTACCTCATGTCAATACTTGCGTCGGAAACAAGGGGATCAAAAAAACTTTCTCGAGGCCTATTAATATGTTGTGCGCTTAGTCCTGCATTTATGTATAATTTATCGGAAGCAAAATAGGCATAATTAATACCCGCTTGTAAATCGGCGTAAGATGTTTGACTAAATGCAAAAGGCTCGTTGGATGGAATAGTAGCGTCAAAAAATTGACCATTCCACTGATTATCAAAAGATAGTTTAGCAATGTCAATGCGCTTAATTATAAAACCACCCGTAAACCCAACACTTAATAAACTACTATAGCCAAGCATTTGATGGTAGGCCACAGAAGCATAGGCACTTGTATTTAGCAAATTTCCAGACCCAGCTGCATCTCGATATAAAGCACCACCCACTCCCATCCATCCGTTTTCAAATTTTCCAGTAAAAATTTGCGCATCGCCCCACACAGACATGGTTTTAAATGGCGTACCCACTGCACCCCACTGGTTACGGTAGTTTGCGCCAATCCTATAGTCATTATCAGGATTAAATCCTGTGTTAGCTGGGTTTACCAAAATAGGCGCATTAAAGTACTGACTAAAATGCAAGTCTTGTGCGTTTGAAGACAGCGAGCCTACAAACAAAACAAGAAATAATATGTACTGCATTTTAGATTTCATGGGCTATCTGAGTAGTGTAATATCTCCTTTTTTAGCTAATTTTTCTCCAGTATAAAATTCAACTACTGCACTATAATGATACACATCTTGCGCCTGTAATTTTCCTTTAAAATATCCATCCCAACCGG
>JBIKIS010000028.1:0-18674 GCA_044361485.1 Sediminibacterium sp. | reverse complement strand
ACTAGGGTCTAATGCTTGCCAGTTTTTAGGAACAGTTTGTGCATGTAAGCGGTGAATCCCAGTGAATAATAGCAGGGATGATCCAATAAAAGTTACAAGGGTAAAGCGCATTTTCATGACGCTAAATTACATGTTTCTAAGGTTTAATAGCGGGCGTCATTTCTTAATAAAATCATAAAAGGAGGGAATAATACGCGTAAATGAAGCGTGCGGATTATTTGGCCTGGCTATGCGCTAATAGCTGATCATAAACGCTTCCATAGCTACTTCCGATAGGAATTTCTTTTTCGCCTACCCAAATTTTACTTTTACTAAACCTGTCTATTTTACTAATGGGAACAATATAGGAGCGGTGTACCCGAATAAAATCTCGAGGGGGTAATTTTTCCAATATGCCCTTGAGGGTCATTAACGTTAAAACAGGGCTGGGTTTTGTATAAATTTTAATATAGTCGTCTAGGGCTTCAATAAGGTCTACGTCTTTCAGATTAATTTTCATAATCTCGTAGTTTACCTTTACAAAAATGGAGTTGAGTTGCACTTCCTGCGCACTTAAAAACTCAGTGTATTCTTTGATTTTATAGGCTGCTTTTAAAAAGCGGTCGTACTCGAATGGTTTTAATAAATAATCTACTGCGTCTGCATTAAATCCTTCTACTGCAAAATCTTTATAGGCTGTTGTAAAAACAACCATTGGCTTATTAGGGAGGGTTTTATAAAATTCAATACCAGTAATATCAGGCATTTGTATATCTAAAAATAAAGCGTCTACTTTATTGTCTTTCAAGTAGGCGAGTGCTGCATCCGTGTCACTAAATGTTTGAACCAGTTGTAAGAACGATATTTTAGAACAGTATTCTTCAATTATTTTTAGTGCAAGCGGTTCATCATCTATGGCAATACATGTAATCATACAATTAGCAGTTAATGTGTAAAGAAACTTGATAGGTATTGTCTTTGTTACTTATGTTAAGCTCATGCATGCCAGGGTATAAAAGCGCAAGCCTTCTTTTAGCATTGTTAATACCAATGCCCGTACTATCCAAATGCGTTGAGATATTGGTAGCCACTGTATTTGTGGCATGAAATGCAATCTGGTTATTTATTGCATGAATTTGTATATCAATGGTGGTGGCTTCTTTTGTACTCACACCATATTTAAATGCGTTTTCTACAAATGGAATAAATAGAAGGGGCGCAATTTGTAAATCATCAGATATGCCACTGGTATTAAATACAACTGTTACTTTATCGGTTAAGCGCATTTGTTGTAATTCAATATAATTTTTTGTAAAGTCAATTTCATTGCTGAGCGGCACAAAATCTTTTTCTGTTTCAGACAAGATATACCGCATAATCGATGATAGTTTCATAACAGCTGGTGCTGTTTGTTCACTTTTTACAATGGCTAAACTATAAATATTATTGAGGGTATTAAAAAAGAAATGTGGATTGATTTGTGATTTTAAAAAAGACAGCTCGGTGTTTAATTTTTCGTTTTCTGTTTCTTTTTTATTTTGTTCCGAACTCAACCATTGCTGTGTTACCGATATGCAGGTTCCAAATGTTAACACCAACAAAAATAAAACCGTATTGTAGGGGTCTGCTAGTCTTCTAGACATCCTAGGTGTTCGGGTCATTTTTTTATCTCCCTTAAATGCAGGGTTTGCTATATAATTTCCATTTTGTTCGATGTATTCAGGTGTTGCAAAAATGGTAGCTACTTGTTTGGGTGTAAAGAGGTAAATATTTAAAGCAACAACCACCGATAAAATATACAACCACCACCTTCTATTGATGAGTAATTTGGGGACTAAAAATTGTGTATTGAGGTAATAAAAAAATATGATGAATACATAGTTGATGATAATAGTAGCCATCATATGATCGCTCATATTAAATTCTCGCAGTCTTGGAAAGAAAACGAGGTAGGGTACCGAAAACAAACTTATCCAGGCCACTAAATGGGTAAGGATGGTGAGTATTTTTTTATTTTCTTTCAAGATAAAATCTATTAGATGACATAAACTTAATAAAACTAACTGCCCTTCACATAAGATTGCGCACAACTGGGTGAAATAAAAGGCTTAATCGGTAGAAAGCTATTTATGAGAAATGCGCTTTGATTTGCTGGATGGTTCCCGTTGTAGAAAATCCTGCTACAATGGGGTTAATAACCACACGGCCACCCGCTGCCATAACCTCTTTGGCACCCACAATTTGATCTGTGGTGTAATCGCCTCCTTTAACAATCACATCAGGTAAAATGGCTTTAATGAGTTCAAGTGGTGTTTGTTCATTAAAGATGACAATTGCATCAACCACGGCTAAATTTTTTAAAATAATAGCACGGCTTTGTTCATTGTTGATGGGTCTTGTATCGCCTTTTAATTGTTTAACACTGGCATCACTATTAAGCCCCACAATTAAATAATCTGCTTCTTTTGCTGCTGCACTTAATGATGCAATATGACCTTCGTGTAGGATGTCGAAACAGCCATTTGTAAATGCTACTTTTTTACCCTTGGTACGCCATGCTGCCACTTGTGTTAACAATCTTTCTAACGTATATTCTTTTAATTCAATGGCCTCAATTGCTTTCATGGGAAATCTTGTTTTTATTATAAATGGGTAACACAAGTAAACAGATGCTACCTACAATCAGTACAATGATAAATTGAGCAAACCATTGCAGGGTTCCATTGGCAAAACCAATTTCAAAAGGCACACCCATTTTCTCTAGAATTTTTGCAATAAAATAGGCGTAAGCGCCAATTCCTCCTGGGGTAACAATCATACCAATACTACCAAAAGCAAGTGCTGCAAGGGCTGCATTGAATCCAAGTCCGGCCGTGCCAGCAGTGGCGCTAAGTCCTACCCAGGTTCCGCCAATATACAATGCCCAAATTAAAACACTGTAAAAGATAAACAAGCCCTTTTGTTGTAGGTATCTAATGCTTGATACCCCTTCCCAAATACCCTTAATAATTTTTTTAGCAGACACAACAAATGGAAGGTGTCCATTTTTCCGACTCCAAATTTTTAAAACAACAATCACTAAAACGATTGCAGCAATTACAATCCCTATTTTTTGCATGGAAAAGTGCCCAGACTTGTTTTCAAAAAGTTGTTTAAACAATTCAAGTCCATAAGAAACAATTAAATCTGATTGCGTAAGTAGGGTAATGATAAAAACAATGGCCAGCGATATAACGTCAACGGCTCTTTCTGCAACAATGGTTCCCACTAATTTTTCGGCGGGCACTTTTTCATATTTGGCGAGTAGGGTGCATTTTAATACTTCGCCTAAACGCGGAATAGCTAGGTTGGCCAAGTAGCCAATCATAACTGCAAAAAATGTATTGGGGATGCTAGGTTTATAACCCATCGGTTCCATTAGGATGCGCCATCTTAATGCGCGAACAATATGACTGAGGGATAAAATCAAAAATACGGGCACCATGAGCCAGTATTTTGCTTCTTTTAAAGTATCTATAAACTCATCCCATTTATTGGCAGGAATTTGACGTAAGCTCCACCATACCAAAAAAAGGCCTAGTCCAAAAAAGAAGGCATATTTAATAAAAGCGCTGATTTGCTTTTTCATGGTACTTTATATGGTAGAAACAAATGTAAGGCCTTCTACCATTTAATTGGATACAATTTTTATTATATATATAATGTATATTTATAATATATAAACGAATAACGAATAGCCAAATTCATCAATTTTTGTGTGCAAACCATTGTGCTAGCTCGATTCCTTATAATTTTCGTACCTTTGCCCTCTTAAATTAGGCTCTAGGTATAAAATTGGGAACTCATGTCTACAAAGAAAAGAATACTGTTTATTGCTACCGAGATGTCTCCTTACTTGGAGTTGACAGAGTTTGCAGAAATCATTACCAAACTAGCTATTAAAAGTAATGATAGTGGTTTAGAAGTTCGCTGTATTATGCCACGCTTTGGTGTCATCAACGAAAGAAGACACCGTTTGCACGAAGTGGTTCGTTTATCAGGCATCAATGTTTCTGTAGACGAAGATGATTATCCATTACAAATTAAAGTGGCTTCACTTCCAAATGCCAGACTGCAAGTATACTTTTTAGAAAATGAAGATTTTTTTAAGCGCAAACAAGTGTTTCATGACGAATCAGATACTTGGTTTGACGATAACGCATTAAGAACGGTGTTCTTTTGTAAAGGCGCCTTAGAAACTGTCAAAAAATTTGGTTGGCCTCCCGATATTATTCATTGCAGCGGCTGGATGACTGGTCTTATTCCTGCATACATTAAAACTGCCTACAAAAAAGAGCCTGTTTTTGGTAATAGTAAAGTGATTTTTACGATTGGTCAAAATACTTTTGAAAACGAATTAGGGCCAGATTTTTTGAAACAGGCACTGATCAATGCAAATGTTAAGGAAAAAGACTTAGATGCCTTTAAAGCATCCAACAACACTGCACTCTTCAAAGGGGGCGCCACTTTTGCCGATGCCATTTCATTTGGTTCCGATCAAATTGAAGACAGCCTAACAGCCGAGTTTGCAAAAGTAAAAGGCAAAAAAGTAGTTCCATTTAAAGGATGGGATTCGGATTTAACAGAGTATTTAGAATTGTACAACGACCTTGCGGGCAAGTAATTAGACAAACATGCATTCAAAATTTACAGTACGTAATTTTATAGGTTTTTTTGGTTTGATGTTGATGGTTTTTATGGGCTGTACCAAGGTTCCTTCTACCGAACTTGGCGCTGGTTTAATTCCTAACATAGACGGCGTAATTACCAAAGACACCATATTGGATGTAATCACTGATACTTACATGGACAACGACTCTGTAAGGGTGTACAAAAATGACAACCATGTTTTAGGAGCTATTACCAACGATCCTTTGTTTGGAAAAACTACGGCTTCCATGTATTTTGAGTTGGCACCTCCGTTTTTCCCATTTGCCATTCCGGGTGCAAAAGATAGTATTCGTGTAGACTCTGCCGTTTTAATTTTAAGTTACAAGTATTCATATGGTGATACCAGTGCGCCGTTAAAATTGACGGTTTCAGAAATCGATCCTTCAACACCCTTAATTCCAAATTATAATTATGCAGCCAATTATCCTGGGGCTTATAACATAAGAACCAGAGGAACGCTTGCAGATCCTGTCAATATTTTTATTCCAAGATTAAAGGATTCAGTAAACAATAGATATGAGCGTGCTAGCCATCAAATAAGAATTAAATTAAGAGCTGATGTTGCTAGACGTTTTATAAATACCTACGATACAACAAATGCATACCGTACCGATTCTGCATTCAAATCTTTGTTTGCAGGCTTTGCTTTATCTGTAGATCAGGCAGCGCCATCCAATGCACTTATTCATATTAATTTAGCGGATACCAATACAAAATTTGCACTCTATTATAACTCATCATCAGCTGGTGCAACCGTACGCGATACTTCGGTTGCTTATTTTAGGTTCAACTCTTTTTCGGGCGGTAATGCCAATTTTGTTACGCGTAATAGGGTAGGTGCTGAGATTGCAAAATACACGGCAACCACCAATAAATCAGATTCCATTGTATATGTTCAAGCTGCACCAGGGTCTTATGTTCGTGTAAGAATTCCGGGCCTTAAAGGCTTAAGTAATAGAATTATTCATAAGGCGGAACTCATTGCTGAGCAGGTGCCCGACGATGCCAATTTATTTACCACCGAGGCCTATATGACACCTCCAAGGTATTTATTATTAAGTGCGATTGATACCGCAGAAAACCGTAAGTACAATATTCCAAACGACTATATATTTTCACCTAACCAAGGGCCTAATAAGTCAAACTTTGGTGGATCATTATTATCTAAATCGGTACCGGGTTATTCAAAAATATCAGCCTATTCTTTTGATATGAGTAGGTATGTGCAAGGTATTGTAACCAGAAAAGATCCTGTGTATACCCTTCGTTTATCGGCACCTGCCAACGATTCAATTTTATACAGAGAGCCTTACCCACAAGTAGCGGCAGTTCAGGTATATTACCTAAGTCCTCAAGATGGAAATGATGTTGGTAATGGACGTGTAAGACTAGGTGGCGGTACGCATACCCGTTTTAGAATGCGATTACGTATTATATTTTCTAGAATATAAGTATCTAATTACTACTTATATTTGCGTTTTATTATAAGCGATAAACAAAAATACATGCCTTATTTATTTACTTCTGAGAGTGTTTCTGAAGGACATCCAGACAAAGTAGCGGATCAGATTTCTGACGCTTTAATCGACAACTTTTTAGCATTTGACCCACAATCAAAAGTGGCTTGCGAAACTTTAGTTACTACTGGTCAAGTTATTTTGGCTGGTGAAGTAAAATCTAAAGCATATTTAGACGTTCAAACCATTGCACGTGATGTGATCAAGAAAATTGGTTACACTAAAAGTGAATATATGTTTGAAGCAGATAGCTGTGGTGTGTTAAGTGCCATCCACGAACAATCTGCAGACATCAACCAAGGCGTTGATAGAAAAAAGAAAGAAGAGCAGGGTGCTGGTGATCAGGGTATGATGTTTGGTTACGCAACCAATGAAACCGATGATTACATGCCATTGGCACTTGACTTAGCGCACAAAATCTTAATTGAGCTTGCTGCACTAAGAAGAGAAAACAAGGCGATCAAATATTTACGTCCAGATGCAAAGTCTCAAGTAACACTTGAGTACAACGATAAAAACGAGCCTGTACGTATTGATGCGATTGTAGTATCTACTCAACATGACGATTTTG
Organism: Sediminibacterium sp.; assembly: GCA_044361485.1. GTDB lineage: Bacteria > Bacteroidota > Bacteroidia > Chitinophagales > Chitinophagaceae > Sediminibacterium. The sequence goes on along the minus strand of JBIKIS010000028.1, from coordinate 11,897 downwards.
ACAAAGAAGGTAAGATGCTCGAGAAGATTAAAAAAGATATTATCGAAATTTTAATCCCTCGCGTAAAAGCAAAATACAAGAAGTACGCAAAATTATTTAACAAGGATATCAAATACCATATTAACCCAACCGGTAAGTTTGTAATTGGTGGACCACACGGTGACACTGGTTTAACAGGCCGTAAAATCATTGTAGATACTTACGGTGGTAAAGGTGCACACGGTGGTGGTGCTTTCTCTGGTAAAGATCCTAGTAAGGTAGACCGTTCTGCAGCTTATGCAACGCGTCACATTGCTAAAAACTTAGTAGCTGCTGGAGTAGCTTCTGAAGTACTCGTGCAAGTTTCTTACGCAATTGGTGTTGCGAAACCAACATCTATTAACGTAAACACTTACGGTACTGCTAAAGTAAAATTAACCGATGGTCAAATTGGTAAGTTGGTAGAATCAATTTTTGATATGCGCCCTTACTTTATTGAGCAGCGTTTAAAATTAAGAACGCCAATGTATAGTGAAACTGCAGCATACGGTCATATGGGCCGTAAAAATGAAACCATCACTAAAACATTTAGAACGCCAGATGGTAAAGAGAAAACCATGAAAGTTGAATTATTTACTTGGGAGAAATTAGATTATGTAGCAAAGGTTAAAAAGGCCTTTGGTTTAAAATAAATTAATAAGAAGATCAAAAAGCCCCTGCTAATTTTAGTGGGGGCTTTTTTTAGTAATATATTTGACGCCCGCAACAAATAATATGCATCAAAAAAATCCTTGGACCATAAAAAGCAGTAAAGCCATTTACCAAAATGCTTGGATTGATGTCACTGAATTTGAAGTACTCAATCCGGCGGGTAACCCTGGTATTTATGGGAAGGTTCATTTTAAAAATATTGCGGTGGGTGTGGTGCCCATCACGCCAGATTTGCATACCTATTTGGTGGGACAGTACCGTTTTACACTTGATGCATACAGTTGGGAAATTCCGGAAGGGGGGTGCCCGGAAGGTACGGATCCTCTGCAAACAGCCATTAGAGAGTTAAAAGAAGAAACAGGACTTGTGGCTGCAAAGTATAATGAGTTGATGCGCATTCATTTATCCAATTCTGTTTCCGACGAACTCGCAATTATTTATTTGGCAACGGAGTTAACACAGCAGGATGCAGAACCTGAAGAAACAGAAGCTTTACAAATTAAAAAAGTATCTTTATCGGACGCTTTTGGTATGGTAGCGGATGGAACCATTACTGATGCTATGAGCGTGGCTGCACTTACTAAAATTGAATTATTGCAAGTGCAGGGCCTTCTTATCTAATTTATTTTTACATGGCAATCAAACAATCGGCATTAATTATTGGACGTCAACCACTCGTAGAAGCATTACAGTCGGGACGGTCTATCGATAAAATTTTATTTCAAAAAAATATTTCCGGCGAAGCCATTTTGCAAATTAGGCAGTTGGCACGTGAATACAATGTGCCCATTCAACTGGTGCCTCCCGAAAAATTGAATGGTTTAACAAAAGCCAATCATCAGGGTGTGGTTGCATTTGCAGGGCTGGTGCAGTATTTAGATTTACAACAAGTAATCGATCATGTGGTAGAAAAAGGAGAGGCGCCACTTTTTGTAATGCTTGATGGAATTACCGATGTTCGAAATATTGGTGCTATTGCAAGAAGTGCACTCTGTTGTGGTGCACAGGCGCTCATTATTCCGGACAAGGGCGTAGGTGCGCTTAACGCCGAAGCAGTTAAAAGCAGTGCAGGTGCACTGGAGCATATTCATGTATGCCGCGTTAATAGTTTAATTAAAGCAGTAGATACGCTTCACTTAAATGGCATACAAGTATTTACTTCCGAAATGCGCGCCGATAAAAAAATATACGAACTATCATTAACCGATCCTTGTTGCGTAATTATGGGTGACGAGGGCAAAGGCGTTCAGCCTTATTTGGCAAAAGCAGCAGATGCATTTTTTACCATTCCTATGGCAGGCACTTTTGATTCTTTTAATGTGGGTGTTGCTACCGGTATTGTTTTATATGAAGCCATGAAACAGCGTTTATTACAAGCTTAAAATTTACGCTATGAAGTTTCATTGTGAATTTGATATACCTGCGCTTCAAAGTCCTATAGGGCATCGGAGTCATACGCTCATGATTGGTTCTTGCTTCACAGAAAATATGGGTGAAAAATTAGCGAAGCATTTGTTTCATGTTCTAGAAAACCCAAATGGTGTTTTATTTAATCCGGTATCTGTTGCAGAAGCGCTTACTCAATATATAGATGCGCCAACATTTACTGGTAGTGATTTGTTTTATTTTAACGAAGCCTGGCATTCATGGAAACACCATAGCCGTTTTTCGGGTACAACACCAGAAGAAGCGCTTTATAAAATAAATGAATCTATAATTACTGCGCACGCGTTTATACAAAAAGCGTCACACTTATTTATTACACTCGGGTCTGCGTGGGTGTATCAGTTAACAGATCAGGCTAGCGGGTATGCACCTAATTTTGTGGCAGCTAATAACCATAAAGCACCAGCGAGTTGGTTTACTAAAAAATTATTGACGCCAGCTGATATTACTAGTTTATATGAGCCTTTAATTCAAAAGTTACGTCAAGTAAATCCGGGTTTACAAATTATTTATACCATTAGTCCGGTTCGTCATGTGCGTGAAGGCATGGTAGAAAACAATAGGAGTAAGGCGGCTTTAATTCAGGCGGTGCATAGCCTTGTAAATAGTGATACCAACAGTTATTATTTTCCTGCCTACGAAATTGTAATTGACGATTTACGCGATTACCGTTTTTACAGCGAAGACATGGTGCACCCCAATTACCATGCGACAGAATATGTTTGGGAAAAATTTTTGCAGGCCTGTACAACACCTGAAACTAAAAATATCATCAAAGAAATTGCTTCTATTAATTTAGCGGCTGCACACAAACCTTTTTACGTGCATTCTAACCAGCATCAACAGTTTGTTCATAAAACAATTGAAAAAATTGAAGCGTTGAGCGCGCAGTATCCCTATTTAGATTGTAGTAAACAACTTGAATTGTTAAAGGTGCAACTGCGCCCTTAAATTATTTAGTGAATACGGTCACCTCTAATTTCCATCGACTCCATCACTTCTTTTTCGTAGGCCAACCATTCACTCCAACGGCCCAAGGTTTTTTCTTTACCAAAGTATAGGGTAGCTAGGTCAATAAACAAGGTATAATGACCCGCTTCACTTTCCATAAAACGCCTGTAAAATTTTTTCAAATATTCATCGGAAAGGCCTTCGCTTAAACGCTTGAATCTTTCGCAACTTCTAGCTTCTACTAGTGCCATCATGAGTAATTGATCTAGTAGGCGTGTAGGTTCGTCGCCACCTTTTTTTTGAAAGGCAATGAGTGCGTTTACGTATAAATCTTTTCGCTGTTTACCAAGTTGTAAACCACGTTTGTGAAGTTCTTGTAATACCAATCTAAAATGGCCCCATTCTTCGGTAACAATGGGTGCTAATTCTTTTACAAGTTCTACGCGGTCTGAGTAGCGCTGAATATAGGAGATGCAGGTAAGTGCTGCTTTTTGCTCGCAATAGGCATGATCGGTTAAAATGGCTTCAATGCTAATGGCTGCAAGGTCTACCCAGCGTGGATCGGTGGGGAGTTGAAGGCCTAATATATTTTTAGTATCGGTAGACAATTCCATATGCAAATATCCACCTTCGGCTTCAATTATAAAAACCTTTGTTACGCCACCAAAAAATCTTAATTTCAGTGCTCAAACGATTGTTATGCGTATTGTTCCTCTAATTATTTCTGCGGCCCTTACAACGGGTCTTGTTGCAGTACTTAATACCCCACTTTCTGTGGGTAAAACCAAAACACCAAGGCTTGGTTATTTTTTATCGCCGCAACAAGGATTTTGGCAAAATGCCGAACCTGAAAACAAATCTTTTGATGCCAATATTGTGGTAGAAGGTTTGCAGGATAAAGTGGAAGTGCTCATGGATGAAAGACTCGTGCCACACATCTATGCAAACAATGACAATGACGCATATTATACACAAGGGTTTTTGCATGCAAAATTTAGACTCTGGCAAATGGAGTTTCAAACTTATGTTGCAGCAGGCAGGTTAAGTGAAATTGTTGGACCAGATCGTATCGCTACCGATCGTTTTTTTAGAAGACTAGGTATGTTGGAAGGGGCAGAAGCTACCATGAAAAAAATGGCCAATAATCCAGCACTACAAGCAGCTGTTACATCTTATGCAAATGGTGTGAATGCGTATATCAAATCATTGCAACCTTCTCAAATTCCATTTGAATATAAATTGCTTGATTATAAACCGGAAGCTTGGACACCTATAAAAACCTATTTGTTTTTAATGTTCATGTCTTACGATTTAACAGGCCGTGGTACTACCACAGATCTTCAAATGACCAATTCAAAAAACTATTTTGGCTACGAAGATTTTAATAAACTATATACCAATGTGCAGGATTCTTTAGATCCGATCATTCCAAAAGGAACGGTGTATGAAAAAGCTTCTGTTGCTGCTGTAGCACCTCCTACACTTGACTCATTATATTTTGCAAAAACAGGTTCTGTTGCACCAAATGCACCAGAAGCGCCTAATAAAAACAATGGTTCCAATAACTGGGCTATTGCAGGCACTAAAACCAAAAGTGGTAAGCCTATTTTAGCAAGTGATCCACACCTTGGTTTAAACCTTCCATCACTTTGGTACGAAGTACAAATTACCACACCCACCCATAGTACCTATGGGGCTAGTTTTCCAGGATCTCCAGCTGTTATTATTGGATTTAATGATAGCATTGCCTGGGGTGTTACCAATGCCGGTAGAGATGTGCTTGACTATTATGACATGAAGTTCAAAGACTCAACCATGGAAGAGTATTGGTTTAATGGGGCTTGGCAAAAATCAGTGATTAAAGAAGAACGCATTAAAATTAAAGGGCAGCCTGATTCTATAGACAGGGTTGCTATTACAGCACTAGGTCCGGTGATGTATGATAAAAGTTATAACGCTAATGGTTCTGATGGAAAATACCTTGCCGTAAGATGGACGGCTCAAGATGGTAGCAGTGGACTTCAAACATTTTATGAATTAAACAGGGCTAAAAATTTTGATGATTACATGAGTGCTATTAATCATTGGACTTGTCCTGGACAAAACTTTGCATTCGCCAGTGTAAGTGGTGATATTGCTATTAAACAACAAGGTTCATTTGTGGCTAGATGGAATAGACAGGGTGATTTTATCATGCCGGGTCAGGACAGTAGTTATTTATGGCAAGGTATGATTCCTGCTTCCGAAAATCCGATGATGAAAAATCCGGAGCGTGGTTTTGTGAGTAGTGCCAACCAAATGTCTACCGATAGTACCTATCCTTATTATTTAGGAGCTGCTAATGCATTTCCTTTATACCGAGGTATTGTCATCAATAAAAAGTTAAATGCGATGTTTGGAGTTACGCCTCTCGATGTGCAGGCAATTCAAACCAATAATGATAATATTTTTGCAGAAATGGCAAGGCCAGCACTTTTTAAATTTTTAAATGAATCTCGTTTAAACGCTACAGAAAAAAAGTATGTTGATTATTTGCGCAATTGGAATTTGCGCAATGATGTCAATGAAAAAGGAGCTTCTGTTTTTAAAGCAATATGGGATAGTTTAGAAGTAGCTGTTTGGGCCGATGAATTTAAAGATGCAAAACTTCCATTGCAGTGGCCAGACGAGTCTACACTATTAGAACAAATGTTAAAAGATTCTGTAGTTTTATTTCAAGACAATATTGCTACGCCAAACATAAAGGAAACTATGGCTGATGCAGTTACTGAGGCCATCAAAAAAGCCACGCCGCAACTAGCGCAAATGGAAAAAGAAGGAACGCTTGCTTGGGGTGCTTACAAAGACACACGCGTAAATCACTTATTAAAAATACCATCCCTTAGTAGACTCCATTTACCAATAGGAGGTGGGGTGCATATTATTAATGCAACTACTGCAAACCATGGTCCAAGTTGGCGTATGATCGTGCACCTAGTAAATGGTATAGAAGCGTATGGCGTGTATCCAGGCGGTCAAAATGGAAATCCAGGTAGTAAATACTACGATACGTTTATTGATAGTTGGGCTGCTGGAAAATATTACCGTCTTTTATTTTTATCAAAACAAGCGGCACAGCAAAATAGTCAAATGAAATGGCGATTAACTTTTACAAATTCTTAATTTAATTTTTTATGAAATTTATAGCAGCAATTTTTTTACACGCTCTTTTAGCTTTTGCGATAGGATTGTATAGTCAGTTTCCTTGGTGGCTTTTTGTGGGCACATCTGGAATTGTTGCTTTTTTTATCATGGATACGCCCGCTAAAAGTTTTTTTGCAGGATTTTTAGGTGTGGGTGCTTTGTGGTCAGGCTTAGCCTTTGGTAAAGACCTAGCCAATGCACACCTCTTGTCTAGTAAAGTGGCGCAAATACTCCCTTTGGGGGGATCTTACATCGCGCTGATTGTTCTTACTGGAATAGTAGGAGGGCTATTGGGTGGTTTTGCGGGTCTTACCGGCGCATATTTGCGCAGTAAATCTACCAAGTAGACATTAATTTTCACCATTTAACAAATAGGTAGCTTCTATTCATGAGAAGCTGCCTATTTTTGTTTTTATGCGTCTTTATTGTTATCTGTTTATTGTATCTCTGGGTTTACTATGTAGTAGTAAGGTATTCGCTCAAACCGTTGTAACCGGATCCATCACCGATGCCACGGGTAAAAAACTGGCGCATGCGTCTGTTTTAATCAAAGGCACTACAAGAGGCGTTACCGCTAATGCCGACGCAAAGTTTTCATTGACACTAGTAGCGGGCTCATACACCATCCTTTGTAATTATGTAGGTTTTGAAGCGGTAGAAAAGAAAATAAAAATAGTACCAGGACAGGATACGCTTTTGTTGCCTTTTGTATTAGCAAAGCAAGTATATCTGTTAAATGATGTTGTGGTGCGTTCAAAAGGGGAGGATCCTGCTTATGCCATTATCAGAAAGGCCATTAAAAAAAGGCCTGATTATTTAAATGAAATTAAAAAGTTTAGTGCAGAGGTATATATAAAAGGACAGTTGGTATTAAACAATTATCCAAAATCTATTTTTGGTAAGTCATTAGCGCCTGGCAATTTTGATACGGTTAAAAACAGAATTTTATTTTTATCCGAAACAGTTTCTGATTATTATGTAGACGTTCCCAACAAAGAACGCATTGAGGTTAAGTCTTCTAAAGTAAGTGGCAGAAGTAATGGTTTTGGACTTAGCAATCCGCAAATCATTTCTTTTTATCAGAACAATATTGACCTCGCTAATGGACTAAACCCACGCGGTTTTGTATCTCCTATTGCAGATGGAGCCCTTGCATTTTACAATTATAAATTTGAAGGTACTTTTTATGAAAACGGTATCGAAATAAGTAGGATTCGTGTGTTACCCAAGCGCAAATATGAGCCACTTTTTACAGGAATTATTAATATCATCGAAAACGACTGGCGTCTTCATAGTGTTCAACTGAGTTTATTAAAAGAACAGCAAATGCAACTTTTGGATACCCTTCAAATTGAGCAGTTGTATGTGCCCACCAAACAGGGATGGGTGATTAAAAATCAAGTTATTTACCCAAAGGGTAAGTTTTTTGGTTTTGCTTTTTCAGGAAGCTTTGTGCAAGTCTACGATCAATTTAATTTAGCACCTCAATATGGTAAAAAGTTTTTTGGAAATACTTTTTTAAAATACCTAGATAGTTCCAATAAAAAAAGTAGTGCTTACTGGGATAGTATTAGACCGGTTCCACTTGATATTGCAGAAGTAAAAGACTATGCAAAAAAAGATAGCCTAGAAAAAATCAGACAAAATCCTAAATACCTAGATTCGGTAGATAGGGTTCGAAATAAATTTAAATTATCTGGTTTTTTATTAACTGGACAAACGATTAACAGGCAAAGTAAAAAAACGCGTATTCAATTCGATGCTTTAATTGGTTCTATTAATTTTAATACTGTCGAAGGTTACAATGCTACTTTTTCACCACGTTGGACAAAGCGTTACACAGGTCGTAATAGTGTATCCGTAGAGCCTTCACTTCGTTATGGATTTAGCAATACAAGGTTGCAGCCTTCTGCTACTGTAAGGTATAATTTTGGAAAAAAGTATTTCAATAATATAGGCGTTGGTTTTGGTAGAAAAATGTTTCAATTTAATAATGACATTGCCATTCCTGAAACTCAAAATACCATTCAAACTATTTTATACGAACGTAATTTTTTAAAATTATACGAGGCTCAGTTTGTTAATATTGGTTATGGAGCGGGTATAGGAAGTGGGCTCAATTTTAGGGTTAATTTTCAATATCAAAATAGATTGGCGCAACCTAATTTAACCAAGCCGCTCATTTTTGTAGATCATATTAATAAGAGTTATTCGCCCAATACACCATCACCTGCTTCAAACGATGCTTTTGAAAAGCATCAAGCGGCTACTTTAATGGGCGTATTAACTTGGCAACCAGGAGGTAAATACATCGAACTTCCTGAGCAAAAAATTGGTGTGGGTTCCAAGGCACCTACATTTACACTCACCTATAAAAAAGGGGTTCCAAATTTACTCGGTAGTGATGTCGATTATAGCAAATGGTCACTTAATGTGTCTGATGATTTGCCACTTGGTCTTGGAGGAACACTTCAGTACCGGGCAACTATGGGTGGATTTATAAATGCTAACAAATTATTTACGCCCGATTTTCAACATTATTTCGGTAACCAAGCGTATGTTACAATCGAGCATTTAAAAGGCTTTCAATTGCTACCTTATTATCAGTTTAGCAACCAGTCTCGATTTTTTTCCACTGTTTTTGCTGAGTATCATTTAAATGGGCTGATCACCAATAAAATCCCTGGCTTTAGAAAACTCAATTGGTTTTTAGTAGGAGGGGTGAGCTATTTGCACGTGAATAATATGGTTGATTACACCGAGGCGATTATCGGGATCGAAAATATTTTTAAAGTGATGCGTGTCGACCTCATCAATGGCTATCAGAAGGGTGAGCCCACAAGAACCGGGGTTCGAATCACGGTTCCAATCACGTTTAAATAATTTATCTATTTTTGCGGTACTATGGCAGTTCTACACAACCGGGTCTCCAACGAGGAGTTAAAGGCGCTTATGATGGCGGAAACTTTTCACCGCGTTACTGTTAGTTTTTATGCCTATTTCCCGGTACAAAATCCAGCCGTTTTTAGAGACGAGTTATACAAAGCGTTATTTCCATTACAAGTATTTGGTAGAATTTATGTTGCCAACGAAGGCATCAATGCGCAAATAAGTGTACCTGATTTTAATTTCGACAAATTCAAAGAGCAACTACATGCCTTTGAGCATTTACATGGACTTCGATTAAATATTGCCGTAGATGATGATGGTAAAAGTTTTTGGGTACTAAAAATTAAAGTGCGCGATAAAATTGTTGCAGACGGCATAACAGATCCAACATTTTCTATGGAAAATAAAGGTAAGTATGTGAATGCTGTTCAAATGAATGAGCTACTTCAAAAACCAGACACTATTGTTATAGACATGCGCAATCATTACGAGTATGAGGTTGGGCATTTTAAGGGTGCAATCGAAATTCCTTCAGATACGTTTAGAGAGCAACTGCCTATGGCAGCGGATATGATGAAGGGTAAGGAAGAAAAAAATATTATCATGTACTGCACGGGTGGTATTAGATGTGAAAAGGCTAGTGCTTACATGTTACATCAAGGTTTTAAAAATGTATTTCATGTAGAAGGTGGTATCATCAATTATGCGCATCAAGCAGAAGAGGCGGGTATCGAAAAAAAATTTATAGGGAAAAACTTTGTATTTGATAAGCGTTTAGGAGAAAGGATTACAGAAGATATCATTTCAGTTTGTCATCAGTGCGGAAATCCTGCCGATACACATACCAACTGTTTGAATAACGGTTGTCATTTACTTTTTATTCAATGCGAAACTTGTGCTACAACATTTGAAGGCTGTTGTAGTAAGCGTTGTCAAGACACCATTCATTTACCACTCGAGCGTCAAAAAGAATTGCGTAAGGGTATACGAAATGGTCAGCATATTTTTAATAAGAGTAAAAGGCTTCGCCCAAGACTTAACGAACCAGAAGTTTAGGCATCACTCATTTAATCGGTACAAAATTTTGCAAAGGAGGCTGTGGTCGCAGTCATGATTTCTTCCGCTGAAAATGTAGTTGGCACAAATGTTTTGCCTGTTACTTTTTCATATAGTTCAATGTAACGCTTACTAATGGTGTCTATCCACTCATCTGACATTTCGGGAACGGTTTGTCCTTCTTTGCCCATAAAATTATTTTGTATCAACCACTCCCGCACAAACTCCTTGCTGAGTTGTTTTTGTTTTTCGCCAGACGCTTGTCTTTCTTCAAAACCATCTGCGTAAAAATATCGAGACGAATCTGGTGTGTGCACTTCATCCATTAAATAAATGGTGTCTCCAATTTTACCAAATTCATATTTAGTATCAGCCAAAATAAGTCCTTGCTTACCCGCTATTTCTTTACCTCTATTAAACAAGGCGAGCGCATATTTTTCTAAAACGGCCCAATCCTCAGCACTAACGAGTCCTGTCGCAATAATGTCTTCTTTTGAAATATCCTCATCGTGCCCCTCCGAAGCCTTAGTTGAAGGGGTAATGATAGGGCTAGGGAAAAAATCATTTTCTTTTAAACCTTCAGGTAAACTAACACCGCAAAGCGTTCTTGTCCCAGATGCATAGGTTCTGTAAGCATGACCCACCAAATTGCCCCTTACAACCATTTCAATCTTAAAAGGGGTACATTTTTTGCCCACCGATACCGTTGGAGCAGGTGCATCGAGTAGCCAGTTTGGACAAATATCTCGAGTTTGATTCAACATAAACTCAGCTATCTGATTGATAACCTGACCTTTATATGGTATTGTTTTTGGTAATATTACATCAAAAGCAGAAATGCGATCACTCGCAACCATGATTAACCAGTTGGTGCCAATTGTGTAAACATCTCTTACTTTTCCATGGTAAATGGCTGTCTGATAGGGAAATTGAAGGCTTTGCATACCCAAAAATAGTACCTAAAACACCAAAAAAAAGGGTTTCAAACAGCTTTTTCTCAACACCCCCAAAGCCCATTGGTATAAATTAAATTTTTGCAAAAGCTTAACTTGTGCTATTTTGCTCCCAAATTATAACCAAATTTTGCCAAAATGAGAAGACTCAACAGCAAATGTTTCTTTGTGGCCATGGCTACTATTGTAACAATTAGTGCAAGCGCCCAAAATTCAACTATCGTTTCTGGTAGTGTAAAAAATGCTAAATCAAAAGAACTGGTTTCGGCAGTATCTGTAACCGTTAAGGGAAGTTCTGTTGGAACTTTTACAGATGATAAAGGAACTTTCCGTTTTTCATCCATCAAAAATTACCCTGTTACATTGGTATTTTCTTCGGTTGGATTTGCAAACAAAGAAGTAACCGTAAATGCAGCAAGTTCAACTGTTGAAGTTGTACTTGAACCATCTTTCACGCTAGGTAATGAAGTAGTTGTTTCTGCTTCAAGAGTACCAGAAAGAATTTTAGAATCTCCAGTATCTATCGAGCGTGTTAGCACTGCTGCGATCAGAAATACTGCAGCTTCTAACTATTATGACATCCTTACCAATTTAAAAGGTGTGGACGTTGTAGCTGCCAGTTTAACTTTTAAATCTGTGGGAACCCGCGGTTTTAATAGTAGTGGTAATACACGTTTAAACCAATTGATTGATGGAATGGACAACCAAGCTCCAGGTCTTAACTTCTCT
>JBIKIS010000027.1:0-18682 GCA_044361485.1 Sediminibacterium sp. | reverse complement strand
TTGCAATTGCTTTTCCTGTATCTACTACTTCCATACCTCTTACAAGACCATCGGTTCCGTCCATCGCAATGGTACGTACGCTGTCTTCACCAAGGTGCTGTTGCACTTCGAGTACTAACTTTTCACCACCTTCTCTGGTGATTTCAAGTGCGTTGTAAATTTCTGGTAATGTTTTGTCCGGAAAATGAACGTCAACTACCGCACCAATGATCTGTTTAATCTTACCGTTTGTAGCCATACAATGAAGTATATATAGGGTTTTAAAATTGCCGCAAAGGTAAGGATTAGGGGTTGAGAAAAAAAGGAAAAATTGACTAAAATTTGTAATTTGTCAAAAATTCAAGTGTATGTCCCCATTTTTAGCTGAAGTACTAGGCACAGCCCTGATTTTAACCATTGGAACGGGCGTTGTTGCCAATGTGGCATTACCCAAAACCAAAGGGAACCAGGAAGGCTATTTGGCCGTTACACTTGGCTGGTTTACAGCTGTTTTTGTAGGTGTTTATGCTACTGCAACTATTAGCGGGGCGCATTTAAACCCAGCGGTAACCATTGGACTAGCCGTTGCCGGTAAATTTAGCTGGGACCTTGTACCCTCCTACCTGCTTGCCCAAATGCTAGGGTGCATGCTCGGTGCTTTTTTGGCTTGGCTAGCACACCGCCAACATTTTGATGAAGCAACCGATGCGGCTACCAAACTGGGCGTTTTTTGCACTTCTCCAAGTATTAAAGATCCATTTCACAATATTTTATCGGAAGCCATTGCCACTTTTATATTTATGCTTGGCGTTTTTTACATTGCCGCGCCCGCGCAAACAAATGGTGCACTAGACGCACTTCCGGTGTCGTTACTTGTGCTTGGTATTGGCCTTGGTATGGGCGGACCTACAGGTTATGCCATTAACCCGGCTAGAGATTTAGGACCTCGCATTATGCACGCACTACTTCCTATTAAAAATAAAGGTGGAAGTGATTGGGGTTATGCATGGGTACCCGTTGTTGGACCCATTATTGGTGCAGTAATTGCAGCCTATGTTTACATGTGGCTCGGGTAATTTTTTTCACTAACAGCATCAACAGTTTTTATGAACAAATATATTTTGGCCTTAGACCAAGGCACTACTTCTAGCAGGGCCATAATTTTTAATAAGGCCGGCGAAATTTTAGCAACCGCACAAAAAGAATTTACACAAATATTTCCGGAGGCCGGACTTGTAGAACATGATGCCAACGAAATTTGGAGCACACAAATTGGTGTTGCCTCGGAGGCTATCATGCAAGCTGGGCTTGACGCTTCGCAAATTGCAGCTATTGGAATTACCAACCAGCGTGAAACAACCGTGGTATGGGATAAACAAACAGGACAACCCATTTATAATGCTATTGTGTGGCAAGACCGCCGCACGGCAAATTATTGCGATGAACTAAAAAAGCAAGGACACGCGGCAACTATTCAAGCAAAAACAGGACTTGTTATTGACGCTTATTTTTCTGGCACCAAATTAAAATGGATACTTGATAACGTAGAGGGTGCACGTGAAAAAGCAGCTGCGGGCCAACTGTGTTTTGGAACTGTTGATAGTTGGTTGCTCTGGAAATTAACGGGCGGCAAAGTACACGCAACGGACGTTTCAAATGCATCGCGTACTTTACTATATAACATTCACACCCTTAGCTGGGATGAAGAATTATTACAACTCTTAGACATTCCAAAAAACATATTACCTGAAGTAAAAAGTAGTTCAGAAATTTACGGACATACCAATAATATGTTGGCATCACATAGCATACCTATTGCAGGTATTGCTGGTGATCAACAAGCTGCATTATTTGGTCAACAATGTATACAGCCGGGCATGGTTAAAAACACCTACGGCACCGGTTGTTTTATGCTCATGAATACGGGGACTAAAGCAGTAACATCGCATCATCATTTGCTTACCACCATTGCTTGGCAAATTAATGGCGAAACGCATTATGCGCTGGAAGGATCTGTATTTATTGCAGGTGCTGTAGTGCAGTGGTTACGTGATGGATTACAAATAATTAGAACATCGGCAGAGGTGGAAACCCTTGCTGCCACTGTATCCGGCACAGATGGCGTATATGTTGTTCCTGCATTTGCTGGGCTAGGTGCACCCTATTGGAACCAACATGCAAGGGGTACCATTGTTGGTATTACAAGAGGCACCAATAGAGGACATATTGCGCGCGCTGCACTTGATAGTATTGCCTACCAAACCATGGATGTATTAGATGCGATGCAAAAAGATTCGGGCATTACCATTAAAGAATTACGTGTTGATGGTGGTGCCACTGCCAATAATATGCTCATGCAATTTCAATCCGATATTTTACATACCAAAGTAATTAGGCCTACCATTACAGAAACAACAGCACTGGGTGCAGCCTATTTAGCAGGGCTTGCAGTAGGTTATTGGAACTCAATAGATGATATTAGCGCACAGTGGCAAATACAAAAAGTATTTGAACCCACATTATCAACTGCAGCCACAGATGCATTAAAAGAGGGATGGAAAAAAGCCATTAACGGCGCGGACGTAGCCACTGTTCAGGATTAAGCGGCACACCACGCTCATTGTTGATGGTAAAAATAATACTGCCTTCACCATCAATACTTTTACCTGAGCGACCAAGTGTTGATCCTGCTTTTACCTCACGACCTACGCTTACGCTGGCGCTAGAAAGTTGTTGGTACACTGTAAAATATTTTCCGTGACGCACCATTACAACCTGGTCGCCATTTACTTCTCCTACATAAGATACTTCTCCGTCGGCAATTGATTTTACCACAGACCCTTCTGGTAACGCAATGTGTATACCATCTGATTTTTGTGTAAGCTTAGTGCCTGGTACATTGGAAATACCAAATTCAATAAACACATTTCCACGATCTACAGGCCATGGTAAACGACCTCTGTTTTGCTCAAAATGCATAGATGTTTCGCGCCCCTCCTCTGTAGATTCAAATGGAGAATAAGGTCTTGAACCTGCTTTAGCTAATACAATAGGTTCATTGTTTTTAGCACTATTAGCTGCCGCATTATTTTTAGCCGAATTATCAGTTGTATTATTTTTTGCGTTAGCTGCTGCCGCATTTTTTTTGGCGTCATCAATGGCTTTTTGTTTTGCAATCCGGTCTTTACGGGCCGCCTCGTCAATTTCTCTTTTAATGATGGCCATTACCGCCTGCTGCATACGCACACGCTGCTTTTCTTTGTCTTTGATTTGTTTGGCAATCACAGACTCCTGTCCTTTTAACTGCGCCACCACTTTATCCTGCGCCTTTTTATCTTCTTGCAATACTTTGAGTTGCTCACTCTGCGCCGTTAGGGTTACCATACGTTCTTTTTTATTAGAGTTGAGCACATCTACTTTTTGCGTGAGCATGGTTCGGGATTGCGCAATGGCAATGGCCTGCGTTTCTCTATTTTGACGATAGCTTTTTAAATAAGCCATGCGCTTAATGGCGTCATTAAAATTACGGGCAGAAAATAAAAAGTTGAGGTACTCGTAACTGCCCCTGCTTTTGTAGGCAAAAACAATACTCTTGGCGTATTTAAGTTTTAGGGTATCAAGCTCTTTGCGAAGGCGGTAAATATCCATTTCATTTAAGTAAATGGTATTGTCTAGTTCATTAATTTGATTGTTGATGCCGCGCACGAGCTCTTCACGCTTGGCTACTTTGCGCTTAATAAGTGCTAATTCATTTAAAGAAAGCTTCTTATTTTTTTGCGTTTCGGAGAGCTGCCTATTTAAATCCGACAATTCCTTTTTAAGCTCCTGCTCCTTTTTTTGCAATTCTTCTCGAGACTGTTGTGCCGAGGCACCTACCACAGTCATCAAAAAAAGAACCAAAAAAGTAAAGCGTTGCAGGGTCATGAGCATGGGTTTAAACGGTCGAATTACTTATTAACGGCAAAATGAGCCAGAAATTACTTTTTCTTATAATTTTTAGGGATTTCGAACGAATATTTTATAGGATCGTCGATCGAGTACTCCTTAAAATCTAAAAAGATGTCCAGTTTAGACTTTTCCGACATGGATATTTTACGGTCGGCGGCAAACCAAGTGCCTGCCAGCGGCTGAAAATTACCATAGGTAATATCGCAACTACGGTTGCGCAGTGCATTAACATCGTTGAGCTTAGAAAACAAAATACGCTGTGTCGTATTTTCTATGTTAATCAGGTTCTTAAATAAATCGCCTACCATTGTTACGAGCAGTTGATTTTCGTTGGCTTTATAAGAAACCAGGTTGTTGCTAAAAAATATGGGGTTGCCAATAAGAAGGTCTTGTAACGACATAAAATCGAAAGGAATTTCTGTTACCTCTTGCAAATAAGCAATAGACCTTTTAGTAACCGACTTGTCTCCTACTTTTTGCACTAGCACAACGCTGTCTCTTGTAACCCTTGCCTGTAGGCCTTCTGCAGCGATTCCTAAAAAAGTACCCTTTACCCTAATTAAAATAACAGAGTCTTTAACCATGCTTAAATACACGGTGTAGTTGTCCTTTTTTTCGGCACCCTCGTAGTCTACTTTTATTTTAGCATTAAAGGTTTTAAAATTAATTTTTTGTTGCGCCACTTTGCCCATAATGTCTCTAACAATAGCAGCCGAGTCTATCACCGGAATTTGATTGACCACTACTACTTGAGCCGTATCCTTTTTTGAAAGTGCTTCCTGAATACCTTCTACTTTTTTTACCGTTCCGCAAGCGGCTAGCAGTAGAATAGAACTTAGAAAAGCAAGTAATTTTATTTTCATGTGGTTGTGTTAATTGTGTTTTATTTTCCGGTACTTCCAAACCCACCCGTTCCTCTATTTGTAGGCGTTAAGGCGTTGGTTGGTTCCCAGCTAATTTGTGTAACAGGGGCAATGACCATTTGTGCAATGCGGTCGCCACTGTTTAAGACCTGTATTTCACTCGAAAGATTAATAAGAATCACTCCAATTTCACCCCTATAATCGGCGTCGATGGTTCCTGGCGAATTTAAACAGGTAATACCCTGCTTTAATGCAAGCCCACTGCGTGGACGTATTTGCGCCTCATAACCAGTAGGCAATTCAATAAATAATCCAGTAGGAATAAGCTTGCGTTCAAGTGGTGCCAATACCACAGATTCGTGGAGGTGTGCACACAAATCCATACCCGCAGATCCTTCGGTAGCATAGGCTGGCAGGGGATTACCCGACTCATTTACTATTTTAACAACCACCGATGTATTTGAACTGCTTTGAGGCATAAATTGGTATTGAGGCACAAAGGTACAGGAAGCCTTCAAAAAAAAGGGTTAAAATGGGATGTGTTGGCTATTTTTGACTATAATTGGCATGAATATGAAGTATTTTAAATATAAACACTTATTTACATTAATAGGTGTCCTACTCATACTTTTAACTAGTTGCACCAAAGACCTTACAGATGTTACCATTGTTTATGAAAACAATTTTAACAATGGCGACCCCAAAGGAATTGTAACGACTGGCTGGTTAAGCGACTTTGCTTTTGGTGTATTCCCTTTTAAAAAAATTACCAACTATAAAAATCTAAAAATGCTGGGGGTATTTAACAATACCCGCATAGAGCTCGATGTAGATAAACTTCCCGAACATTCCGTTTTAAAAGTAGAATTTGATTTGTATTTGCATGACTCCTGGAAAAACGATTTATGGATGTTATCTATTGATGGCAATAACCGTTTGTTAACAGGATTTTCAAATATTAGTAGTATCCAACAGGCCTACCCCAATTGGTTAAATTCGGGACCTACTTTTCCGGCGGGTAACCAAGCGCAAGAAATTTATTTACCCGGCGTTTGCAGTTTAAAAGATAATAAAACAGGAACCAGCAAATACAAGATTGTACATAGTTTACTACACAGCGCAAAATCTGTAAAAATTACCATGAGTGATGCTGGTGGTAATAAAAATGATACCTGTGCTAGAAGTTGGGCCATCGATAATTTAAAAGTCGTTGCCCTTAAAAACTAGTGGTGAATGAGAAAAAATATCGTTTACAACATATTACTTTCATTTACCAATATCTTATTTCCATTAATAAGCTTTCCTTACGCAGCAAGGGTTTTAGGCCCTAAAGGCATTGGAGAAGTACAATTTGTAATGTCCTTTGCGCAGTACTTTTCCATATTTGCAGCCATTGGTATACCTATTTACGGCGTTCGTGAAATAGCAAAGGTTAGAGACAGTTCTGCTAAACTTTCAAGTACTTTTTTATCACTCAGTACACTGTTTTTTATTGCAAGTGTGGCTGTATCCTGCATCTATTTTTTAATCGTTTGCCTGCATCCTTATTTTTCAAGTAACCAACACTATTATATTATTGCTGGCATTTTAGTTTTTTTGAGTTTTAGCTACACCGACTGGTATTATAGTGGTATAGAAGCTTTTCATAAAATTACCATCCGGTCTATTGTTGTTAAAACTATTTCACTAGCCCTACTCTATACTTTTGTAAAAACCAGCAGCGATATTTATAACTACCTCTGGATTTCTATTTTTTCTATCCTGGGCAATCAGGTGTATAATTTTGTAGACATCTATTTTAATTTAGAAATTAAAAAGCCAGTACTTAGTTTTGCTGAGCATATAAAACCAATGCTTTTGATATTTGGCGCAACCATAGCATCCAGCATTTACACCCTTTGGGATACCATTATTTTATACTTTTTAACCAGCCCCGAAGTTGTTGGTTATTATACCGTTTCCACCAAGCTTACCAAACTCATCATTCCAGTTATTACGGCTATTGGTGGCGCACTTATTCCTTCCATTACCTACTATTATAACAACCAACAAATAGATCAAGCAAAAGCATTTTTACGTAGCTCACTAGATGTAACCATTTTTACTACCATACCTGTTACGGTGGGGTTAATGGCACTAGCCCCCGAACTTATTTTCACGTTTGCGGGCAATGAATTTGCGCCAAGTGTTTTGTCTATGCAAATTATGTCGGTACTACCCATCGTTATTGGCCTTGGACACTTACTATCTTTTCAATGGCTTATCCCTTTTGGTAAAAACAAAGCTGTATTTATAGCTATGCTTATAGGGTTAGCGGTTAGCATCCTATCCAACCTTGTTCTTATCCCTATTTATTTAGACAAGGGTGCGGCTTTAAGCGCCGTTATTACCGAATGTATTGTTTGCGCTGCATACTATTACTACCTTAAATCTGAAAGTAGCATTTCAATCAATAAACGCCTTTTATTCCAAACGGTTTTTTCTAGTTTATTGTTTATTCCAATCATATTACTGGTACGCTTAACCACGGACAATCATATTGTTATTTGTATTTTATCTATTTTTACTTGCGTTGCTACTTACGCAGTGCTTCAATTTTTTGTCTTTAAAAATTTTGAGGTTTTTAAATCACTCTTGTATAAACGCATTAACAAATAATGAGCCATCCAAGTAATAAAATTGCATTTACAATTTGCTCGGCAAATTATTTAGCGCAGGCGGTTGCACTTGGCGATTCTTTACTGGTGCACAATCCAAATTATCAATTTATTATTGGGCTTGTAGATGAAATTGACGAGGCATACCCAATTGTAAAATCTGTTAATTATACCCTCATTCCAATCAAAGAAATTGGTATCCCTAGTTTTGATGCTTTTTGTGCTCAGTACAATATCACAGAACTCAATACAGCCGTTAAACCATTTTATTTTTCTTACTTATTTGAAAAAAATGAAGCTGTAGAAAGTATTGTGTATTTAGACCCGGACATTTTTGTGTACCACTCTTTTGAAGTACTCGAAAAGCACTTGGAGTCCAATCAAATTATTTTAACGCCGCATATTACAAAGCCCATAAGCGATAATAAATACCCTACCGAAACCGATTTTTTAAACGCGGGTATTTATAATTTAGGTTTTATTGCATTAAAGCGCGGCAATGAATCTTTGGCACTTATTAATTGGTGGAAAGAACGACTTGCCCATTTATGCAAAATAGATTTTGAAAATGGACTCTTTGTAGATCAGTTATGGCTCAACTTTGCTACGTTATTTTATAAAGAGGTTTTTGTACTTGATAATCCTGGCTATAATATGGCCTATTGGAATTTACAAGAAAGGAGTTTATCAGAAAATGAAACAGGCGCGTACATTGTTAATGAAGTGCATTCACTTGTGTTTTATCATTTTAGTGGATACGATTTACACAAACAATACGCCATCTCTAAATATCAAAACAGGTTTAGCTTTTCGGATAGAAAAGACCTAACCCAACTTTTTGACAAGTACCATCATGATGTTATGAGCCGTGGCTTTGATGCGTTTGCAGCCATCCCTTGTAAATATATATCAGATAGCCCAAACAAAAAGACGAGCTTTATTAAACAGCTCGTGCATCAATTAAAAAATTGGAAGCATTCTTTATTACACTCCAACAAGTAACCCTTGAAAACACTGATACTATCCATACAAAAAGGAGGACTTGGCGACCATTTGTTTTACAGTCATTTACCACGCATAGCCAAACAATATGGTGGCTACAATCAGGTATATATTTCTAATGATTCTATTTTTAGAAACCCAGATACTAAAAAGTTGGTATGGGATTTGAATCCTTACCTAGATGGATTTACAAACGAAGCTGGCGTTTTTTATTTTTCAGAAAATATACCAGAGGGACAAAATTTACTAGATCATTTAATGCTTGCGTACGGGCTCGACGACCATAAAAGAAACCATGAGCCAGAAATTTATTACAAGCCTAAACTGGTAGAAGCATTTATCAATAAAACTATTTACGACCCCAACTATATCTCATACACTGGTGATATCAAATACTCAAAAACCATTCAAAACTGGTTTACAAATGCTGGTATTGTGCCGGATGCCCAAATGAAAGTGTTGGGTGGCAGGGCCATAGAAATTGATTGTAGTAACAGGGCTTCTACCCAAGACCTTTTTACCTTTTGCGACCTACTTTATTCGGCAAAAGCTATTTACTGCTTAAGTACTGGAACGGGTACACTTGCGGCAGCCATTCAAAAACCAGTAACGGTACTTTATGGCGAGGGGTTACAAAAAGCCTATAGACACTCCCAGCTACACCGTTATATTAACCTTGGCGCCGATTTTACGGCCCTAGATAACATCAAAAAATGGCTAACCAAACAATTGAGCCTTGTAATGCCTGTTGGCAAAAAATAACAGGCCGCTTGGGCGGATTTTTTTAAATTGCACCATATGTTTGTTTTGCCCATCATTTATTGCAGTGCCTTTTTTGCGGCAATTCATGCACTTTACAAAAAAAGAGAACAGGGCATCTTTTTATTTATCATTTTTGGGCTTCCTATTTACACCATATCACTATCGGTGTGTTATATGTTTGGTCTTGAAAAACTAATTCCATTTTTTCAAGTTTTTAAGGAGGCCAGCATTGTACTTTTTTTACTCTATGCCATTAGTCAGTTAAAATCTGATAACAATTGGACCAGTATTGACAAATTAATGTTTACTTTTTTATGCATCAATATCTTGTATGCACTTTTACCCATTGGCACTTATACTTTTTTTGAACGACTGATAGCGCTCAAAAGTTTAAGCTTTTTTCCGCTCGTGTATTTTACAGGCAGGCTCCTACAAAAAGACGCCATACACTTACAACAAATTTATACGCTCATAGGTATACTAACTGTAGCTGTGGGCTCGGTTTTACTCATAGAAGTTTTGACCTATACACATATCCAAACTATTAGTGGCTATGCTAGTTATAATGATCATTTTTTTGATCAAAACCCTTCTGGTTCTTACGGACTCACCTGGACTTTTGAAATTGAAAATGGCATGAAACGCTTTGCTAGCTTATTTTCTACCCCATTAGAACTAGCAGCAGCATCGCTTATTTCACTCGCAGCGGTGGCCGCCATGGTAACAACATCAGATAATAAAATAAGCCTCAATAAATTTACGACAGTTGCACTTGCGGCAAGTATGTTTTGTGTAAGCTTTGCGCTATCAAGGGCTTCATTTGCGAGCTATTGCATTATGCTTTACGTATACGCCATACTCACCAAAAAGAAATTATTATTACAACTCATTCATACAGCCGCACTAGCTGCGGGCGGTTTATTACTGCTCATTTCTTTTAATAACGATTTTGTAGATTTTATTATTAATTCCATCACCTTCACCAACGCATCTAGCGTGGGGCATTTGATTGAATGGGCCAATGGCCTCGAATCAATGATCAAAAACCCATTTGGTATTGGACTTGGTAATGCAGGCCGGGTGTCAGGATTTTCGGGATACAATGTGGGGGGCGAAAACCAGTTTATAATTATTGGCGTACAAACGGGCATTGTAACAGCCGGCATATACATTGCTATGTACATTATGGTGATGCGTAAGTCGTTACAACTATTTAAAAGCCAAACGGGTAAAATAAGAAGGCTTGCGCTGTTTATTTTTTTGGTAAAAGTTGGTATGCTTATCCCACTTTTTACTTCGGAGGCAGAGTCATACATTTACATCAGCTATATAACATGGATTTTAACGGGTTTACTTATGAGTATGAGTAGTCGTTTAGAACCGTCTATCAAATAAGAAACTTAGAAATGAGCGTATTTAAATTATTTGTAAACCACCATAAAAAAGATTCTTTTGTAAATAGAATTAGACAAAAAAGGTTTGCAGCGCAACAACAACATATAGAGCGGTTACTGGAACAAAAAGTCAGCATTAAAATTTTAGATATTGGCGGCGAAATAGATTTTTGGAAACATATGGGCTGGCAAAATGAACGCTGCACTATTTATCTATTAAATTTAGAAGACCGCATAGCAGCCAGCAGTGGTGATACCAAGGGTTTTGTTTGGGTACAAGGCAACGCACTTAATTTACCTTACCAAGCCGGCGACTTTGATTTAATTTTTTCCAACTCTGTAATTGAACATGTAGGCAGCTACCAAAACCAAGCGCTATTTGCATCAGAAGTAAACAGGGTTTGTAGTAAATACATGATTCAAACACCAAGTTTATGGTTTCCACTAGAGCCGCATAGTTTGCTACCTCTTTTTCAGTTCATACCACACCCTATTAGGGCTATCCTAATTATGTTATTTAACATCAATTACTTTCCAAAACAAAAAACATATAAGACAGCGCTTGAAGTATCAAGGTCTACACTGATGTTTTCTAAAAAAAGATTTCAGCAAATATTTCCGGACGCTACCATACAGGTAGAAACTTTATTTGGTATTCCAAAATCCTATACTGCTATTAAAATGTAATTACACTATGCAGTTAAAAAAACAAAAAATAGGTATTGATATCCGCGATTTAAAAATTGCAAAAACGGGTGCGCATACTTATTTGAGTGAACTGTGTAAAGCCATAAAAAGTAGTGAGCAAGATTTACAATTTGAATATGTTTTTTTAGATACCCGCCTACCTATATATACGGGGAGTAGTAAAATTGGTAAGCTATGGGAGCAGGTAAATTATATTTTATGGAAACAGGTTACACTTCCCATAAAAGCCTTGTTAAACGGCTGTAAGCTTGTGTTTTGTACCGATTATTTTGTACCCTATCTGCACCTGGGCTTTACTACGGTTCCAGTTTTTCATGACGCATTTTTTTGGGAATACCCAAGCCATTACAACAAATACTGGCTTTGGTTTTTTAATAGAATAGGTATTAGCGCAGCAAAAAAATCAAGCGCTATTGTAACGGTTACAAATTATGCAAAGGATCAAATTGCAAAATACTCGGGCATTGATGCAGCTAACATTGTTCCTATACATATTGGGCCTAAATCGAGCATTACAGAAAACGAATTTGAAACAGACCTAGACCATAACCTAGAACCACTACTTAGTAAAAAATACATCCTCCACGTTGGCACCATCGAAAAAAGAAAAAACTTAACAACCTTACTCGCGGCTTTTGAAATGCTTTTACAAAACAACCCTCAGGATCTTTACCTGATTATTGTAGGACAAAAAAGTAATAAGCCAACACTAAAAGACGATGCTGTTTTTGAAATGGTAGCAGCATCAAGCCTATTAAAAGAGCACGTTATTTTTACCGGCTTTTTAAGCGACAGCCAAACAGCAACACTTTATAAGCACGCAGCACTTTATGTATTCCCATCTGTTAACGAGGGTTTTGGTATTCCTATATTAGAAGCATTTGCCCATAAGGTGCCGGTACTTGTAGCAGGCAATAGTTGCTTACCAGAAGTTGCTGGTAACGCCGCCATTGGTTTTGACCCTTATAACCCAGATGCATTAAGTACATTAATTGCACAAACAATCAACGATACGGCGATCTTACAATCCTTACAGCAAAAGGGGACCGAGCGGCTCACACATTTTACCTGGAGTAAAACACTAAAGGAGTTAGAAGCAGTGTTTGAGCGCAGCATAACTAATGCGAAGCCGCAATAACGCTGGCTTTTATCCTTATTTAAAAGGTTTGCCTATATTTACTGCAAATTTTTACGCATCAGTTTATTTGCACACATACAATCTAGATTTGAAGGGTCGTGGAAAAAGAGAGATCTTTTTATTACACTGCTGCGCCTTTTTATTTTTGCATTAAAAGGTAGTTTCGAGCGTTTAAGTTTTAATAAATCAAGCGGGCTTGTACTGGTTGGTAAAAATGCATCTATTAGATACGCGCATTATTTGAGTGCCGGTAAAGATTTAATTATTGAAGACGGTGCCGAAATAAACTGCTTAAGCAAACAAGGTATTATTTTAGGCAACCGCGTAACCATTGGAAAAAATGCCATTATCAGACCCTCTAATATTTATGGGGGTGCCATTGGTGCTGGCTTAATTGTTGGCGATAATACAAATATTGGACCAGGCGCTTATATTGGATGCTCAGGGCTTATCACTATTGGAAGTAATGTAATGATGTCGCCGGGGGTAAGTATTTACGCCGAAAATCATAATTTTTCCGACCCTACTTTGCCTATGAAAGATCAGGGTGTTACTGTTAAGTTTGTAACCATAGAGGACGACTGTTGGCTTGCATCTAACTGTATTATTTTAGCAGGTGTTACAGTTGGGAAAGGATCTGTGGTAGCAGCTGGCGCTGTAGTTACTAAAGATGTTCCACCGTATAGTGTGGTAGCAGGTTCACCGGCAGTAGTTATTAAATCAAGAAATTAATAAGGGCCACTCCTGCCTTGCTTTTTCTAAATTTTTGTGGGTTCCAATATCTATTAGGTAGTCGTTAATTTTATATCCACTCATTTTACCAACTAATAACGGCAGTAAATCAAAGCCAATATCGGCGGGTGTTTTAGCGCTGTCAATTAAATCAATTACCGCTGGTGATGCAACATACAATCCGGCATTAGCCAAATTAGAAGTTGGAATTGCTGGCTTTTCTTCAAAACTCGTAATAGTAGCGGCACTATTTAATGAAACAATACCACAACCAGTTGGGTTATTGGTTTCAAACAAAGCCATGGTAAAACCATGTGGCTGCGAGGCATGAAAATTGTACAAATTAGATAAGCTGGTATTGGTTAAATTATCGCCGTAAAAAATAAAAAACGCTTTTTGATCAGCTACAAAACTTTTATTAGCGCGTAATGTTCCTGCGCTTCCTAATAAAACGGGCTCATATGAGAACTCAACTTTTATAGGCGTATCTAAATTGCTTACATGCGCCATTACCATATCTGGGAGGTGATGTAAATTAATAAGCACTTCTGTTACGCCGGCTTTTTGCATTGATTCAAACCACCAATTAATAAGTGGCTTACCAGCAATAGGCACCAAACATTTTGGTATTGTATGTGTGATGGGGTGTAAACGTGTTCCGAGTCCGGCGGTTAATAAAAATGCTTTCATACAAGCTGGGATTTTATTTTACGTTTAATAAAATACGCGACCCCGCCGGATCAAAAGTATAAGAGAGCTCTTTGTAAGCGCTCATGGCAGCTCTAAAGGCTTCTTGGTTTTGTACAGGCACATAACTCATTAAAAAACCACCACCACCGGCGCCTGCAATTTTACAACCTGTGGCTCCATTAGCAAGTGCTACCTCCACCATTTGGTTGATGTGTTCATTACTTACTGCGCTTGCTAGCTTTTTTTTGTTTTCCCAATTGATAGCGAGTAAATCACCGAGTACTTCAAATTGTTTATTGGCAAAAGCTGTTTCTAAATCATCCACTAAACCAGCAATGGTTTTTAATTCTTGTATTTTATGTGCAATATTACTAGACTGTTCTTCTAGCACAGATTCTGCTTTACGCATTACACTGGTGTTATGTAAAATAACAGATGATTGTAATTTATTTTTATCACTATCTGAAAAAGGGAGTGATGTAATGCGCACCGATTCGTCGGGATTAAATTCAATTTTTTTAATGCCGCCATACGCTGCAATGTACTGGTCCTGCTTGCCTATTGGTTTTTGTAGCATTTCAATTTCAATAATACAAGCCTCTTTGGCAATTTGCTCACTACTTACTTGTAGGCCCTGAAAATGATATAAAGCGTTTAACAATCCTACTGTTAATACCGATGAAGAACCAAGCCCAGAGCCCTTCGCCGTAATATCGGCGAGGGTAATAATTTCGATTCCTTTTTGTATACCCACGTGTTGTAACGCCGCTTTAATAATATCATGCTTGATATCGGCTACGTTTTCTACAATTTCATTTTCGGTATAATGCAGTACAATTAAATCATCAAACCTTTTTTTGACAATGACATAAATGTATTTGTCAATCGTTGCAGAAATAACCTGCCCTTTATGTTCCCTGTAAAAAGAAGCAAAATCGGTGCCACCACCAACAAAACTTAAACGCAAAGGAGTTTGTGAAACAACCATAGTTTGTATTTAATAACGCGGATTGTTTCTCCACGCATGCACTGATGTAATAATATCTTGTAAAGTATAAGCTGGCTCCCAACCCAATAGCTGCTTTGCTTTATGGGCAAGTGCAATTAATGATGGTGGATCGCCGGGTCTTTCCTTTACAATGCTAAAGTTAACTTTTTGACCCAATACCTTTTGGGTTTCCTCAATAATTTGCAGGACCGAATATCCGGCGTTGGTGCCCAAGTTAAATATTTGATTGTTTACTGTGCCCAGTTTTGCAAGTGCTAATTCGTGGGCCTTGGCAATATCACTTACATGGATATAATCACGAACGCCAGTGCCATCGGGCGTTGGAAACTGATTACCAAATACTTTTATTTCGTCTCTTTTACCAAGCGCCGTATCAATTACTAATGGAATTAGATGCGATTCATACCCGCGCGACTCTCCGTGCAAGGCTGTTGCGCCTGCGGCGCAAAAATACCTGAATATAATATAATTTAAACCATGTGCTGCGGCCGTATCCATTATAATTTGCTCATCAAAAAGTTTAGACCAACCGTATGGATTTACCGGCTTTAAAATATCAGATTCGGTAATGGTATCATTTACAGGAATCCCATACACCGCAGCTGTAGAAGAAAACAAAATAGACATGACTCCGTACTGCTTCATTTTAATTAAAAGCGTTACGGTTGACGTTACATTGTTTTCGTAATAAGGTAGTGGGTTAATAACAGAGTCTGGCACATTAGCCGACGCCGCCAAATGAATAACACAAGTAATTTTATGTGTTGTAAAAATGGTATCTAAAATTTTTGTGTCAGAAAAATTAGCTTCGTAAAATGTAGCACCAGTTGGCACTGCCTCTTTTTTACCGTCTCTTAAATCATCTATTACCACAAGGCTGTAACCCAGTGTTTGCAGGTGTTCACCAACAACGCTACCTATATAACCTGCGCCACCTGTAATGAGTATTTCCATAAAAAATAGATGCCATTAAATACCGCTCACTTTTTGTCCGGCAAGCCTTTCTCTGAGTTCTAATACAATCAGATGAAAAATAATAGAATGAATACTTTCTACTGTGCACATTTCGTGGAGGGGTACATGCACCGAAAAATTGGCCATGCTTTTTAATTGTCCGCCATCAAAACCAGTAACGCCAATTACAAACATATTTTTTTGCTTAGCTGCTTTAACCGCTTCCACAATATTTTCGCTATTACCAGAACCGCTAATACAAACTAAAACGTCGCCCGTATTAGCATACGTATTTAACTGTGCGCTAAAAATATTTTGATAGCCAGTGTCGTTTGCAATGGCCGTAATGTGTGCAATATTATCTGTTAGGCTAATGGCCTTCATGGTTTTTGCAACAGGCTTTTCAAAAAAAATGCCTTTGGCCAAATCCTGCGCAAAATGAGAAGCGTTGGCAGCACTGCCCCCATTTCCTATCACATAAATGCTTTGGTTACTATTGTATGCGTTTTCTAAATGAGTAGCAAAAGACGCAATTACCTCAGGGTCTAAATTGTTGATGGTAGCTTGTACAGCTTGTAAATATTTTGCGATATCCATGTGCTCGCAAATTTAGGTTATTCGGCCATTATTTATATATAACTATAATTTATTTAATATGTTTTTATCTGTCACTGAATTTATTTTGTGGTTATATTTACGGCTCGTATTTAACTATGCATCTACTGTTTTTACATAGCTCTTCCGATTTGTACGGCGCCAGTAAAATATTACTGGCTATCAATGAGTTATGTGCAAAAAAGGGCCATAGGGCTACGGTGGTTTTATCGGAAGATGGCCCCTTGGTGCAAAAACTTGAGGCCATTGGAGCGGCAGTAGTTATTGCCGATTTGGGCGTTTTACGCCGGCAGTACCTAAACCCAGCGGGTATCCTTAACAGACTGGTGGCCAATATTAAAGCCTACCGCCTACTTAGTACCCTTTGCAAAACAAACAAAATAGACCTTATTTATTCCAACACAACAGGTGTTATTGTGGGTGTTTTTGTAGCATCTAAATTAGGTATTAGACACCTTTGGCATATCCATGAAATTATTGAAAAGCCATATTTACTTTTTAGAATTTTATCCGGTTTAATCAACACAAAAAATAACCAGGCCATTGCAGTTTCTGAAGCGGTAAAAAAACATTGGACCAAATTTGTAGCACCACATAAAATTGATGTGCTCTATAACGGTGTCGATTATTGGTTGTTTGAAAACATAAGATCTGATTTACGCCATACACTAAACATACAACCAACTACTATTTTAATTGGCATGATGGGTCGTGTGCATTTTTGGAAAGGTCAAGATTACTTTGTACAAATTGCTGGTGAACTTTTTAAGACGCATAAAAATGTTCATTTTTTAATGGTAGGTGACGCGTTTGCAGGGTACGAATATTTACATGATAATATCAATGAATTAATTAAAAAGCACGGGCTACAAAATAGGGTTACGCAACTCCCTTACAGGTCCGATATCACCAATATTTATGGCGCGCTGGACGTATTTATTTTACCGTCATTACTCCCAGATCCTGCACCAGCAGTGGTTACAGAAGCTATGGCAGCGAGCCTTGCAGTAGTAGCCACAGAGCAAGGTGGCGCTGTAGAAATGATAGAAAATAATGTGTCGGGACTACTGATACCCATTAACAATGCAGCAGCTGCCGCAAAAATCATTGAACCTTTAATTACCCAAGAATCCTACCGGAAAAATATGGGTGCGCATGCGAAAAAAAGAATGCAAGAAAAGTTTTCGAGAACGCAGTTTAACGAACAAATAATGGCCTGTATTGAAAAGCAGTGATAACCATACCAACCAACCATTAAAAATTGCCATTATTGGCTCTAGAGGATACCCTATTGTATACAGTGGCTACGAAACTTTTGTAAAAGAAGTGAGCGAAAGGTTGGTGCAACAAAATATTGATGTACGCGTATATTGTCAAAAACACTTATTTAGCACAAGACCAAAAAATGTAAACGGTGTTGAGCTTGTTTACATGCCAACCTTGCAAACAAAAAGTTTAAACCAACTGGTGCATTCTTTTTTTTGTATGATCCATGCCTGCTTTAGTAAAACAGATGTGATATTAGTTGTAAACGCTGCTAACGGACCATTTGGTCTTATTAGTTTGCTGGCACAAAAAAAGACACTCATTAATGTAGATGGGCTAGAATGGCTAAGGCCTAAATGGAAGGGGCTTGGCCAGGTGTATTTTAAATTTGCTGCTAGGCTTGCCACCCTTTTTTACAATACCATTATTACCGACGCCGAAGCCATGCGCCAGGTATACCTCCAAACCTTTAACACAGATTCTACGGTAATTGCCTACGGCGCTAATATTAGGCATTCCAAAAACCCGGAACTAATTAGCCAGTTTGGCCTACAACCTAACGAGTACTTTTTAATTGTTGGGCGGCTTATCCCGGACAATAACTCCGATATACTACTTGAGGGCTACCTCATAGCCAACTCTAGTAAAAAACTGGTGATTGTGGGCGATGTACCCTACCAAGACGCTTATGCGCAGGGTATGAAAGCCCATGCCAGCAACAAGGTATTATTTTTAGGTTATGTTACTGATAGTGAGGTACTTGCCGAGCTGTACCATCAGTCATATGCCTACCTCCACGGCCACGAATATGGAGGTACCAACCCTACTATGCTTAAAGCCATGGCATATGGGACTGCGATACTTGCTTTAGACACGGTTTTTAATAGAGAAATGCTTGAAAATGGTGAATTTGGGTGGTTTTTTCAAAAAACTCCTGAGTCGGTTGCCTTATATTTGCAACAGGC
>JBIKIS010000141.1:0-5391 GCA_044361485.1 Sediminibacterium sp. | reverse complement strand
AAAAGATTATTTATAATTAAAGCCACTTGATTTATCTTCAAGTGGCTTTTTTTTATTAAACCATGCTTATGAAAAACATTGTATCCATTTTAGTTTGTTTATTTTTTGTAATTGTTTCAAATGCTGCCCGCGTTGATACAATAGTGGTTTATAGTAATGCCATGCATAAAAATATAAAAGTAGCGGTAGTTGTTCCTGATCATGCCGCTGGTAAAACAGGTATTAAATTTCCAGTTGTTTACTTGCTACACGGATACAGTGGCAATCATGGAAGTTGGTTAAAAGATGCACCACAGCTGCAGTATAGAGCAGATCAATACCAGGTAATGCTTGTTTGTCCGGATGGGGGATATGGTAGTTGGTATTATGATAGTCCTATCAATGATTCTATCAAATATGAAACTTTTATTACCAAAGAATTGCTTCCTTACATTGATTCAAATTTTCCAACATCAGCCAACAAAGACCACCGCGCTATTACAGGACTAAGCATGGGTGGACATGGTGGATTATTTTTAGGTATGCGATATAGTAATTTGTTTGGTAATGCGGGTAGTGTTTGCGGCGGTGTAGACATTAGACCATTTCCAAATAGTTGGGATATTAAAAAATCT
Source organism: Sediminibacterium sp. (assembly GCA_044361485.1). Taxonomy (GTDB): domain Bacteria; phylum Bacteroidota; class Bacteroidia; order Chitinophagales; family Chitinophagaceae; genus Sediminibacterium. The sequence continues at coordinate 4,777 of JBIKIS010000141.1, read as the reverse complement.
TTGGGCACAATCATTGAACATCCTCAAAATTGGACCGATTATTCGGTGGTGACCATTGCAAAAAATCTAAAACCAGGTCAGCTTCACATCATTTTTGATTGCGGGGTATCAGATTTTTTTATTGATGTAAACAGGTCGCTCCATCAAGTACTTCTATCAAATAAAATTGATCACGACTATACCGAAAGGCCAGGAGGGCATAACAAAGCGTATTGGAGCAATAGCATTGACTACCAATTACAGTTTTTTGCAAAAAGTTTTATGGCTGCTATAAAATAATGGATTAGCCTCCCGTTTTGCCGTCCACTATTTTTTTGCCTTTGTTTTTCTTTTGAAATTCGAGTACTTCTTTTGGAATTACTTTTTTTGTAGCCGTATCTGATTTTGATTTGGGTGTACTAGTGTTAGGTAAACCACTGTTCATATCAGTGGGTGTTTCTTTTTTTGCATTGGGGTCTTGCAAAACATCCAGTATCCAGTTTTCTGTTCTTAATCGTTGACCTGTGTAGGGGTCATAAATTTTCCAGGTGCCATGCCTTAACGAGGTGCCCGTTGTTTTTACTATTACTTTTTCATACAAATTTGGATTGTTGATATCCTGCACGTCAATAGTATCATAGGGTTTACTGGGGTCGATGGCCCTCCAAGATTCTTCTCTTTCAATTCCCTGAATGGTTAAATAAGTACAAATGCCATTTTTCAATCCCCATTTATAATTTTCAATTGCCGTGGGATCGCCCATTAAATTAAAACGGCGCCAAGTACCTTCTTTTTGATCGTTTACAAATACACCTTCTTCCACGTAGCCCCTTTCACCTCTAATGGGAGGGAACTCTATTTTCCATTTTCCTCTTTTTACACCACTTGCATCCGTGCAATTGATGGTGTCTCCTTTGGAAGTGAGTTTAAAGGTTTTGCACTGGGCAATTACGCTCGTGTAAAATAATAGAGAAAAAAGGGTAAAAAGAAGGCGCATTTTCTTACATTTAATCACTTAAAAATACAAATTATAAGTACCACTATGAGAAAAATACTCAGTTTTTGCCTTTTGCTAACATTCGCATTGTTTGGCAACGCACAAATCAAGCCTACACCTGCTTCAGAAAGATTGACTTCTGTCGAACAACGTAAAAAATTGTTGGAGGCTTCCACCATTAATGGAACGTCCTTTAGAAATATTGGACCAGCTGTAATGAGTGGAAGGGTTGTTGACATGGCTGTTAACCCAGAAGATCCCACTAATTTTTATGTAGCCTATGCAACAGGTGGTTTATGGCATACCATTAACAATGGTCAAAGTTTTACATCGGTGTTTGATTCAGAAGCTATTTTAACCATTGGTGCGATAGCGGTGAATTGGAAAAGTAATATTATTTGGATTGGTACTGGCGAAGTAAATAGTAGTAGATCTTCGTATGCTGGTATTGGTGTTTACAAATCTAGTAATGGTGGAAAATCATGGGATTATCTTGGTCTTCCAGAAAGTCATCATATTGGAAAAATTGTGATCAATGAAGCGGAGCCAAACACAGCGTGGGTGGCAGCTTTAGGCCATTTGTATTCACCTAATAAAGAACGTGGTGTTTACAAAACAACCGATGGTGGTAAAACTTGGAATCAAACTTTATATGTAGATGCCAATACAGGTGCCGTTGATTTAGATATCGATTCAAAAAACCCATCTGTATTATATGCGGCTATGTGGTATAAAACGAGGACGGCTTCTAACTTTGAAGAGTCAGGTAAAACAAGTGGTATATATAAGAGTACAGACGGCGGTAATACTTGGAAGCAAATCAATACACCAAGTTCTGGATTTCCAAATGGTGATGGTGTTGGAAGAATTGGTTTAGCCGTATATCCTCAAAATCCAAATACCGTATTTGCGGTTGTAGATAATAATTTTCACCAACCTGAAACGGCATTAAAAAATACCACCGATACAACAAGGTATGTTTTAAGAGATTTTAAAGATTTAAACAAAGAACAATTTGCGGCACTTGATGATAAAAAATTAAACGCATTTGTTAAATCGCCTCGCAACCAACTCCCTACAAAGTATACAGCTGCTAGTATAAAAGAGGCTGTACAAAATGGAACTTTGGCACCTACTTGTATTTGGGATTATTTATACGATGCCAATACCGCTTTATTTGAAACGCCAATTTATGGTGCCGAATTATACCGTAGCGATGATGGTGGCGCAAGCTGGAAAAAAACACATGATAAAACCATTGGTATATATAGTACCTACGGTTATTATTTTGGTAAAGTATTTGTAAGCCCAACCAATGCTAATAAAATTGTATTAACAGGTGTTGGTGTAGTGTTAAGTACCGATGGTGGAAAAAACTTTAAAGAAATTGGTAAAGAAAACGTGCATTCCGATCATCACTATGTTTGGATGAATGGAAAGCGTGATAGCCATATGATTTTAGGTAATGACGGTGGTTGTAATATTACTTATGATGATGGTGAACATTGGTTTAAAGCCAATACGCCAGCTGTTGGACAGTTTTACAATATTGCAGTGGATATGGCGAGGCCTTATAATGTGTATGGTGGTTTACAAGACAATGGTACATGGTATGGTTCAAGTTTAACCAAAGAAAATTATGATTGGTATGATAGTGGACATAATCCATTTACCGGAATCAATGGAGGTGATGGTATGCAAGTGCAAGTAGATTTTAGAGATAATAAAACAGTGTATAGTGGTTCTCAATTTGGCGCCTATTCTCGTCAAAATTTACTAACCAAAGAGAGAAAATCGGTTAGACCTTCTCGTGATTTAGGCGAAACAGCGTTACGTTATAACTGGCAAACTCCTATTTTATTGAGTAGACACAATCAAGATGTATTTTATTATGGAAGTAATAAATTTCACCGTTCATTGAACAGAGGCGATAGTTTAGTAACACTCAGTGCCGATTTAACCACCAATCCTGCACAAGGAGACGTTCCTTTTGGAACGCTCGCAACCATGAGTGAAAGCCCTATCAAATTTGGTCTTATTTATGTTGGATCTGATGATGGCAATGTTCAAGTTACTAAAGATGGTGGTTATACTTTTTCTGTTTTAAATAAGGGGTTGCCAAAAGGTTTGTATGTAAGCAGGGTAGTTGCGAGTGCTTTTAATGAAGCGCGTGTGTATGTTACTTTAAATGGCTACCGTAACGACCATTTTAATGCCTATGTATACCGTTCTGATGATTACGGCACCACTTGGAAGCAAATTATGAAAGACCTTCCAGTTGAGCCTGTAAACGTTATTAAAGAGGATGTTTCAAACGAAAACATTTTATACGTTGGTACAGATGGTGGCTTGTATGTAAGTGTGGATGGTGGCAATAGTTCTATGATGTGGAATAAGGGGTTACCTGCAAGTGTACCTGTTCATGATATCGTAGTGCATCCGCGTGACAATGAAATTATTTTAGGTACACACGGAAGAAGCATCTACATTGCTCCACTCAATGCATTACAAAAGGCAGCCGTAAAGAAGTAAAAAAGTTTATTGAATTCTTTTATAAAACACGCACTATTCGGTGCGTGTTTTATTTTGTACATACCCGCTCCATTTTTGAATAGCTGCTTGCATGTCTTCAGGTATGGCTGCTTCAAATTTGATAAATTCGTTGGTCGTTGGATGTACAAAGCCAAGTGTAGTAGCATGAAGTGCACATCTCGGACAAGCATCAAAACAATTGTCTACAAACTGTTTGTATTTGGTATAGATTGTTCCTTTTAAAATGCGATCTCCGCCGTATTCGAGGTCATTAAATAAAGTATGACCAATATGTTTTAAGTGTACACGTATTTGATGTGTTCGGCCGGTTTCTAAAACGCAACTAATGAGGGTCACATAATTGAACCTTTCAATAACGCTGTAATGCGTAATGGCGTGTTTGCCAATATCGCCTTCTGGATAGGCGTCAAACATTTTTCGGTTTTGTTTGTGACGTGCAATATTTGCAACAATCGTTCCGGTATCTTCTAGTACATCACCCCAAACAAGTGCCGTGTATTTTCTTTCTACGGTATGGTTAAAAAACTGCTTTGCTAAATGCGCTGCTGCTTCTGCAGTTTTTGCAAGTACAATGAGTCCGGTTGTGTTTTTATCGATACGGTGCACAAGTCCAAAGCGAGGCAATGATTGCTCGTCGATGTTTGGATTTTGTTGTTGCAAATAATAAGCAACACCATTAAGTAAGGTACCTGTATAATTTCCAACCCCCGGATGAACCACCATGTTAGATGGTTTATTTATGACCATAACTGCGTCGTCTTCAAATACAATGTTTAAAGTAATATTTTCTGCTTTTAAAACATGCGTTTCTGGATTTACGAGACTCATGATTAGGATCTCGTCTCCGGGTCTTACCTTATAATTGCTTTTTACATTTTTCCCGTTCACCGTTAAAAAACCGGCTTCAATACTTTGTTGAACCTTGCTTCGGGTGGCACCTTCCATATGTGTTTGAACCCACTTGTCTATACGAAACGGCTCTTGCCCCTTGTCTATAACAAAGGTTTTTCTCTCGTAGAGGGTTTCTGCACCTTCTTCATTAAATAAATCAATATCCGGTTCCATACTTGCAAAAATAGCCCCAAACCTTCCTACTTTTGTGCAATGCAGCAGGAAGTTTTTTTTGAGGACTTGGGTACGAGAAGGTACAAAGAGGTTTGGGCTTATCAGGAGTCTTTGTTGAGTGAAAATTCAGCTATTAAAGCCAGTTACCGGAATCAAAATGAAATTCCGGTGCAGGATTGGCCT
>JBIKIS010000026.1:0-18775 GCA_044361485.1 Sediminibacterium sp. | reverse complement strand
ATGTATTTAGCTTAAACACACCAGTTGCTGGTAGCAACTTCCAAGGTGGTTTAGAAGATTGGAATGGTAACCTTGCTGGTGCAACAATGATCAACCATATGTTAACAAATGGCGATCCACGTTTACCTGTATTATTTGAGCCAGGAGATAAAGCTGCTGGTGTATATAAAGGTATCGACCAAATGGCTTCAGCTGCTGTTACAGACGCTTTAATTTTAACAAATACCGTATCGATGTACAACCGTTCTACTACAAGTAGAAACTTGTTCTTCCCTGGTATTTTAATTAACGCTGCAGAAGTATCATTCCATTTAGCGGAAGCACATTTAAAAGCTGGTAACTTAACAGCTGCTAAAGATGCTTACAATAAAGGTATCGAGCAATCTACAGAGCAATATTATAATATCCGTAAGTTAACAACTAACACAACCAGCCCTGCTGTAGTGCCTTACACTGCTGCTCAAGTAACAGCGTATCAAACTGCTGCAGGTATTAACTGGGATCTTGCAACAACTACTGCTGCAAGACAGTCACTTATTTCAAATCAACGTTGGTTACATTACAATGTAATTCAACCATTTGAAAACTGGGCTGAAGTTAGAAGAACTGATTTACCAGCTGTAAAATTCTGGAATGATGATGCAACACCAACTAACGTAGCTCCGCCTACAAGATGGGCGTATCCTTCTTCAGAAAACGTTTATAACAAAGCGAACTACGCTGCTGTTAGTGCAAACGATAAAGCAACTAATAAAATTTTCTGGGATAAGTAATTGATCTACGAAAATTTTTAAGCATAAAAATAGCCGCTCGTAAGAGCGGCTATTTTTTTTGCAAAAGTGGTTGAAAAATTATTTATCAAACTGAACCCTAAATGCTTTAGGACAACAGTTTTTTGTTTCTTTAAATAATTTATTAAAATTAGAAACCGATTTGTAACCACATGCATAGGCTACTTCAGAAATGCTCCAGTCTGTTTCAATTAAATATTTGCATGCTTGTGCAATGCGCATATCGTTTAAGTATTCTACAAACTTTTTCTTGTTGCGTTTTTTAAACAATCTGCAAAAAGATTGCGGCGTTAAATTAGCAAGCTCTGCTACTTGATTTAAAGAAATAGGTTGCTTGAAATTTTCATGTACATATTTATATACACTTGCAAGTCTATCGGTACCATCTTTACTTACAGGCTTTGTGTAACCTTCGGTTGTTATGAGTTCGTTGTCTTTGGCGGTAGAAATTAAATGCAGTACTTCAAAAAGTCCAATAACGCGCTCAAAATCTTTTTGCGCAACCATCTTTTCTAATTTGGCACCAATTTTTTTTCTGGTGTCATCGCCAATTTTAATACCTCTTTTTGCTTTTTCAAAAAGGGCTTTAATATTGCTGGCTTCGTCTAATTCGTAAAAATCAGAACCGAATAAGTTTTTATTGAAATAAACGACGATGGCTTTGGCTTTGTGGTTTTGCTGCCCATTGTAGTAGGTTTCGTCGTTTAACCACACATGTGGAAGGTTTTCGCCAATAAAAACCATATCATCCTCTTTAAATGGCTCTATTTTATCACCAATAATGCGCTTTCCATGGCTCTCTTTTACCCATACAAGTTCTAATTCGGGGTGGGCATGAAAGGGGGCCATAAATTGTGGCTCGTCTCTTTCAAGCACAGAAATGTAACTACTAGGGCTTTGTGTTATCTGTGTTTGAAGCAGTTTCATATTAAAGGTTTTCAGTGTGAAGCATTGAAAATTATCCTTACCAGCAAATCGTAATTAAATCTACCTCAATTTTAACAAAGATAAACCATAAAAATTAACCATAAACTCCTTAAAATTAACATCAGCATAAATAATTTTAACGATTTGTATCAATTTTTTTTTAGAATTTGTGCTTGTCTAGAAACATTTATTTCACTTTTTGACGTTTAAGATTAAACTGTACTTAAATTATGATGCGTAGACTGATGTTGGTTTGTGGTTTTATTGTGCTTGCACTTGCCTCAATGGCGCAGCAAGTATTTGATGCCCCTAAATGTGGGGCTGATGCCTATCAGCAATTGCTGCGTAAAGACCCTATGTATGTTTCTAGAGAAAACATACTTAATGAAAAAATTAGAGCCTGGGTGATGCAGGCTGCAGGGCAACGCAATATTCGAATTTCTGAAAATAACGTTGGAAATAATAATGTGGTGGTTGTGCCTATGTCTGTACCTGTTGTTACTATACCTGTAGTTTTTCATATCGTAAATCAAAATGCAGCTAGCATAACAGATCAAATGATTATTGATGCAGTAGCAGAATTAAACAAAGCCTTTGCGCATCTGGGCATCTATAGTACCGACCCAAAAGGCGTTGATACACGCATACAATTTTGTTTGGCTACACGCACGCCGGATGGCGGAAAAACAAACGGCATTGACCGGATCAATAGTTATTACCAAAATATAGATGTAGACTTAGAAGGAGGAAAGCTTGGGGCTTTATCAAATTGGAACCCTTCAAAATATGCAAATATCTGGTTGGTAAATTCGATACAGGGTGAAATTCAACCTAGTGTTTTTGATTGTGGCAAGTGGGAACGCATGGGCTACGGTGGATATGCTGGTCCTGGAAGTGGACTTGTAGTGAGTAGTTTGAGCACACCACTCGTTGCACATGAAATGGGGCATTACTTATCGCTCTTACATACTTTTGAGGGCACCAATTGTTTAAATAATGATTGTACGACAGATGGCGACAAAGTGTGTGATACCCCCCCTGATAGAAGTATAAAAGGGTCTTCATGTGCTTCGCCAGAAAATTCTTGCAACACCGATACTAGTTCTGGTCCATTCACTAGTGATCAGCCAGACAATATTTCAAATTTCATGGATTATGGAAGTCCTTGTCCTTCTGTGTTTACACAAGGTCAGGCAGACCGCATGATGGCTTTTTTAAACGTATTTAATGGCGGAAGTTTATTAACAAGTGACGGGTGTGCTGCGCCTTGTTCAGATAACGTAGTAGCTAGTTTTAATTTTGATGCCAACCCGCACCCTGTTGTAGGAAGCGCCGTTAATTTTATCAATACAAGTGTTGGTGCACTTACTTATGAATGGTATTTAGATGGCGCACTTGTTAGTACTACAAGTAATTATTCAAATACTTTTTCTTCAACTGGGACGTACAAAATAGTTTTAAAAGCACTAACGACTACAGCAAGTTGTTATAGCACTTATACGGCTAATGTTATTGTAAACTGTGGCGTAGATGCAAGGTTTTCTCCAGACAAAAGAATTATTGCATCTGCAGTGGGTGTTTACAAAGATCCTGTAACGTTTATCAATAAATCTTATGGCGCTACAGCCTACAACTGGTATGTATCTGATGAGTTAGGCGCCAACGAACAAATGGTATCTACCAGTAATAATTTATTATACGATTTTTTAAAACCAGGAAGTTATAAGATAAGGCTAGTGGCTAGTGCCGGTGCTTGTATTAGTAATTCTCCAATCTATACTTTAAAAGTAGACAATCCTGCTGCTGATGGACAAATTAATATTTACAGTGTAAGTTGTTATAAAAAGGATAGTGTTCGGGTTGTATTTGGTGTACGTAACAATGGTTACGATACTATACCAGCAGGTGTTTCCGTTAATTTTTATGATCGTTATGAGTCCGTTCCAGGTCCAATAAAAATGCTCAATAGTTTTGCTACCGATCAAATAATTTTAGGTAAGTGCGAAAAAGTATATACCCATATTGTAAAAGCACCACGTTTAAATTTAGACTCTATTTCACTTGTATTTGATGAAGAAAACAGTGTTGCAGAATTAAATGAGGCTAATAATAGAACAGAAAGAAAAGATTTTAAATTTAAATTGCTTCTCTTTCCAAAAGATACAACTGTACGCGTGAATACAACGCTTACTATCAAAGATAGTACCGCTCCAGATAAATTAGCGTCAATTAAATGGTCATCTAGTAAAGGATTGTTGAGTTGTACTACTTGTTCAAATCCAGTACTATCTGTAATTGATACAACCCTTGTTAAAGCATCCGCTATCAGTGTATTTGGTTGTGAAGATTCTACATTTGCAAATATTAAAGTGTTTCCGGTTGATTTATCAATCAATAATTTAATTGTTCGATGTTATAAAACCGATAGCTTACAAATAACAAATACTGTGTGTTTAGATAATCATTACACGAGTTTGTATAAGCCCACACTAATACGTTATTTTGATAGCGACAGCACACTTCCTACAAGTAAATTTTTAGGTTCGGTATGGATTGGCACTAGTCAATCATTTGCTGGCAACTGCGCAACGATTACGCATGTTGTACGCAATCAAAATGTAACAAATGTAGTAGCGTATTTAAATAGTGGACTTGTGCCATTTGAAACGAATACAGCAAATAATAAAGTCAGTGTTGCGTATGTGCCGTTTTCAATTCGTTTTAATCCTACACAAATAGATGTTTACAGAGGAGAGCCCACAACATTACAACCCATTAATAGTGGCGATAAAGCAACTACCATTGTTTGGACGCCAACGCAAGGTCTTAGCTGTACGGGTTGTTTGACGCCTGTTTTGACCACCAATGTTAATGGGGTATTTAAAATTGTAGGCACTACAGCTCTGTTTTGTAAAGACTCTGCAACGCTGCAGGTAAATGCATATTATAGGTCGCATATTGCACTACCCAATGCATTTTCCCCCAATGGCGATGGCTTAAATGATATTTTTTATGTGATTGCAGGTAAAGATGTGAAACAGGTAAAACAGTTTCAGGTATTTAATAGATGGGGTCAAAAAATGTTTGAAAAAACAAACGGTAAAACCAACGATATCAATTTTGGATGGAATGGTTATTACAATGGTCAGCTCGTAGCACAGGGCACCTATGTGTATCAAATTGTTGTAGAACTGCTAAGTGGCGAATTAGAAATTCATAAAGGAAATATTAGTGTTTTAAGATAAGTAACATGAGAAAAATAAAATTAGTTATCATCCTGTTACTTGTTAAGTTGCATGCCTATGCACAGGATCCACATTTCTCCCAATTTTTTGCATCACCCCTAACCATCAATCCTGCCAATACTGGAAATTTTAGCGGATCGCTAAGAGCCGCTTTGAATAGCAGAACACAGTTGCCTGAATTTAATAATGCCTATGCAACAAAATCGTTATCGCTGGATGCACCTATTTTAAAAAAGTATATCAAGGAAGATGATAAATTGAGTGTAGGATTATTAATATTATCGGATCAGAGCGGCAATAAATTACTCAATGATAATAACATAGCAGCATCGGTGAGTTATAGAAAAGCACTTGATGAAAACGCCAATCATTCTATTGCTGTTGGTTTTCAGGTCAATTACAGCATGTACCGTTTTGATCCATTAAAAGCAAATTTTGAAGATCAATTAAGGGCTGGTGGATTTACGGGTACTACTGCCGAACTAATTTTGGGAAATAAGTTTACAAAAAATACAACCGATATTAATGCAGGAATTTTATACACCGGTTCTACTTCTGATAATAATATTTTTTATGTAGGCGCTTCTTATTATCATTTTGCAAAACCTACCGTAGGATTTATTACACCTACCTATTTTACAAGTAGCCGGATTAATTTACATGGCGGTGCTTATTTTTCTTTGTCAAATGCAGCGTCATTACATACCAGTTTCCAATATCAAAAGCAGGGGCTAACAAACGAGCTCATTCTTGGTGGCGCCCTTAGTTATTACCTCGGATCTGAAAATGGCATAGAAGTTTATGCAGGACTTTGGAGCCGAGTTAAAGAATGTATGATACCCTATGTAGGACTCGAATGGAATCAGATTAGAGCTGGATTTACCTATGATGTAGGTGGCACAAACACCATTGCTTCCTCCAGATTTTACCAATCTTCAGAGATCTCACTCATTTACATTTTGGATAACAAAAGCAAAGCCTTTAAGCTTAAGTGCCCTAAGTTTTAAACTACTTTACAAATAAGGTAACAATAAAGTAAGTGATGGCAGCAAGTGTAGCACTTACTGGTATGGTAAGAACCCAAGCCCATAATAAATTGGTTGTTACGCCCCATCTTACAGCACTTAAACGCTTGGTGGCACCTACTCCAATAATAGAACCAGTGATGGTATGCGTGGTAGAAACGGGGATACCCATCTGACCAGTAAAAAATAAGGTAAAGGCACCGGCTGTTTCCGCCGCAACCCCTTCTAGTGGCGTTACTTTGGTAATTTTTGAGCCCATTGTTTTTACAATTTTCCATCCACCGCTCATCGTACCAAGTCCAATAGATAAATAGCAAGCAACAGGGACCCAACTTGGCAATTGGCCAAAATCTTGAATGCTACCACTTGCAATTAATGCAGCTCCTATAATGCCCATTACTTTTTGAGCATCATTACCACCATGTCCAACACTAAATGCAGCAGAACTAAAGAGCTGTAATTTTTTAAACATGTTTCCTACAGTTAATGCGGTAGGCGTTTTCACTTTTTCTACGTAGAGGTAGATCAATATAAAGATGAGTGATGAAATTAAAATTCCGTAAACGATTACTGAGTTATCTGCTTTGTCAATTTCTGAAGCAAATGATTTTTCGATATTAAAGGTTTCAATTTTCTTTTTAACTTTTTCTATATTTTGGGGCTTAATTGGATAAATAGCATTTACAGTTGTTATTGCGGAGTCCATAGAAATGGTTCCTGCTAAAAATAGTTTTAGTGGCTCTTTATAGCCTTCTGTTTTTTCTTTGGCAATATCATACTCGGCCTTAGCTGCTTTGTCAGATGGAGCTTTAGATTCTAAAACTAGGTAATCATTGGCATTTCTAACAGCATCTTTAATTTTGCTTGCAGCGGCACTATTAAGCCATCCGCTGTCATTTGCAATTTTAGCGATTGCATTTGCACTTGAATTGTCAAAATCATTAACCAGCGGCTTAATGTGGTTGTAATAAACGTTTGCTTTGTCTAGTTTTTCTTGTGTTGCTGTAAGTTTAGCTTCTAAATCAGCATCTTTTTTGCTAGCTAAATCTTCATTTAAAGCAGCAATTTCTTTGGTGTATTTATCAATACCATAAAACTTTTGAACGTTTTCATGAAGTTTATTGTTTTCGAAATTATCAAACAGTACTGCGGTACCTAATGTAACAGCTATAATGATTGCAATACGAATCCAAAGGTTGCGCATAATGGTTACAACGGTAATAAATACCGAAATAATAATACCAATGATGGGTGCCAAGAAAATAAAAAATACGGTCATTAAAATAGTATGACTGTCTACAATTTTAGACCATGGAAAACTGAGTCCTTTTTCAAGTAAAGCATGCGCAATAGCTGCTCCAGCAAACCCGCCTATGAGTGTATGTGAAGAAGAAGAAGGAATACCATACCACCAGGTAAGAAGATTCCAAAAAATGGCTGCTAGTAACCCTGAAAAAATTACGGGGAGCGTAATAAATTCTTTGTAAACTGTTTTACTAATTGAGTTAGCTACAGCATGGTCTTTAAAAATAAAAAAGGCAACCACATTAAAAAGTGCTGCCCATAATACCGCCTGAAATGGTGTTAATACTTTTGTTGAAACAACGGTTGCAATTGAGTTTGCTGCATCGTGAAATCCATTGATGTAGTCAAATATTAACGCTAATGCGATAATGACAATTAATAAACTCATTATATTTTAATTAAGCGTACTTGATAATAATAGATTCAATTACGTTCGAAACGTCTTCGATTTTATCGGTAGCAATTTCAAGTACTTGATAAATCTCCCTTTTTTTGATAATGATTTTAAAATCATTTTCTTGTTCAAATAGTTTTTCGATACTCATATCAAAAACGTCGTCTGCTTGATTTTCAATACTATTTACTTTGATCATAGCATCTGTCATACCCTTGATATTTTTCATATCGCGAAGTCCTAGTACTGCTTTTTTAGTTTCGATAGTACCTTGTAAAATAAGCTCTGTTAATTTATGGATACCTAAATCGTTCGGATTGATTTTGTAGAAATTGATCTTTTTTGCAGAAGCATAAATATAATCTGCAATATCGTCAAGTGAGGTAGCTAGGTAATGAATATCTTCTCTATCAAAAGGAGTGATAAAGTTTCTGCCTAGTTCTGTAAAAATATTATGGGTTAAATCATCATTGGTATGCTCTAAATTTTCAATTTGAGCTAAGATGCTTGCTCTTTTATCGGCATCTGCTTCATTCACCATTTCTTTGAGTTTAATACCCATTTCGTGCACATGCTCTGCTACTTCTTCAAATAATTGATAAAACACACGATCTTTTGGTAAGAACACCTTGAAAATTGAGTTAAAGTCCATAACAAATTTTTGTTTAATTAATTGGTTGCGAAGGTCCTTAAAATGAAACCAATGAGGAAGTAGCCAATATTATCAAATTGTTAACTTGACTTGCTAGTTTTGATGTAATTTATTGATAATCAATATTATATATAAATTATTGATATAATCTCACCCAATCAACTGTCATGTTAATGGGTAGCTCTTTTAAATTGGTCACTTTGCCTGGCCAACTACCCTCTAATTGCTGGTCAATGATTAAGTAAAAGGGCTGGTCAAAAGGCCACTGATAGGTGCCCGCACCTGCAACTTTTGGATAGGTAATGGTTTCAATGCCATTAATGGCGTACACTAATTTATTGGGGTACCAACTTACACTGTAGGTGTTATAACCGCTAGGATCAATTTTTCCGGTGTTAAATTTTTTAGGTGTTTCCTGCTTTAGTGTTATGGTAGCATGATTGTGTGTTGTCTGATAAGCAAAACTATCATGGTTTAGCCTTTCCATAATATCCATCTCTCCATTGTTTTGATTGGGGTAAATATCTTTTTCGGAAAGCATCCAAATAGCTGGCCAAGCGCCATGCGCCGGATCTAATTTGGCGCGCACTTCGATGCGTCCATATTGAAAAGCAAATTTATTGTAACTATAAATGCCTCCAGTAAGCATAGGTCGCGGATCACCATTAATGGTATCATTATTTACAACACCTCTTAGTAAGATATTTTCTGCGTCAAATTGTACAACGCGTTTATCGGTGTCTGTGATATATCTGAAGCAACCAGTATTATCTCTCCATTTTTCTTTGGGCATTTTCCATTTTGGGGTAGAAAACAAACCTATTTTACTCCAACGTGTGGTATCTAAATAACCCTTGTTAAAATTATCTTCCCATACCAACTCCCAGTTTGTTTGTTCATTTCTTCTTTCTGGTTTTTGAATAAAAATATAGGCATCATATTTAGTAGAGTCAGATGTGTATATTACTTCTTGAATCACACGCATCCAGGGGTCTTCGTTGCTATTGCTATTTTCTGCATTATTATTGGCTTTGCTTAATACCCAGTTAAACGTTTCTTTAAATTGAGGAAACTTATTTTTTTGTGTTTCCATCCATTCATTCCAATTAAACTTCTCATTTTTTATTTCATAAGCCCATTTAGTAATTAAATGATTGGCTGGTTGAAAATTTCTAATCGTATTGTATATACCAGATTTAAATGTGGTGATCTTATTTAATAATGCTTGCGCACTGTCTAACTGATGTAATGCATTAAAGCAGATGTATTTTAGATACTGTTCTAAGCGGTTGTCTATGTCTGCATCATAGGGTTTACCTGCACCTAAATTTTCTGGCCATTCCTGTGCTTCGTTTATAAATTGAATAGCGCTTTTGTAATTTTTATCTTTTAGTGCAGCAACACCTTGCATCATTTTTGCCTCCCAGTACAAAGTTCTTCCATCGGTAGATCCTTCAAATGGAATCACTTCCATACTTGAAAGTAACTTATCACATTCTTTGTATTTTTTATTGAGTAGTAAAGATTTTGCCAACAGCATATCCATAATAAAATTTTCTTGGCTACTTGATTTTTTGAATTTTTCTACCAGTGCAAGTGCTTTTTCATATTCTTTATTTTGAATGTACAGTTGAGTAAGTAGCTTATAGTATCTCCAGCCAACCGGGTCTAATGAGATGGCTTTTTGTAGATCCGCTTCTTTGGAGATTAAGTTTGTCGTATTCCATTGAGCACGGAGTCCGTAAAAATGAGCGTCGGTAGGTGACGAAGCTAAAGATGTTACCATTTGCAGCGCCTCTGCTTTTTTGTTTTTATCATGTAGTAGTAAGGCTAAATAATAATTGGGTTTCCAGCTTGTGCTGTTTTTTGTAGCCCACTCTAAAATGGGTTTCAATGAAGTTCTAAATGGAAATATGAGCGTTGTAGGAAGCTTATTAGCATTTTCTAATTGTGAAATAGCCGCCCATTTATCATCTTTTCTTAAGTAGGCTTTCCAATAGATAGCGAGTGGATGACTAGGCAGTAAATCTAAAATTTTTGATACTTCTGCATTCATTTTTATTGCTGCGTAAAATGATGCTAGCTCTAAAATGGATTCTTC
This sequence comes from Sediminibacterium sp., assembly GCA_044361485.1. GTDB lineage: Bacteria > Bacteroidota > Bacteroidia > Chitinophagales > Chitinophagaceae > Sediminibacterium. The sequence continues at coordinate 8,335 of JBIKIS010000026.1, read as the reverse complement.
GGGTAATTCATTTTTTAAAACCAAAGTTTTATTAAGCCACTTATAAAAAAGGTGAAGTGGTTGTTCTTTTCCGAACTGTGAGAGTACTTGTTTAGCAATATCGTATTTACCAAGTTGCTGATTGGCAATAATTTTTAGTGTTGTAGCTTCTGCGTTGTATTTATTGTAATCAATGGCTTGTTGTGCATAATATATTACTTTACTCCAATTTTTATTTTGCGCATGAATAATGGCTAATTCTGTGTAAGCCGCTGATTTGTATTCTATACCCATAGTTGCTAAACTAAAGCCATCAATAGCGTCAGTCATTTTATCTAAATGTTTTGCACTAACACCATAATAATAATTTGCTGCACCATGGTGGGCGTCTATAGAAATAGCTGTTTTTGAAAGTTCAAATGCTTTTTCATAATTACCGTTACGTATTTGTAACTCCGCCATTTTGATAAGTCCATTTAAATGAAAGGGGTCTTTTGAAAGTGCTTCAGTTAATTTCACCTCCGCTTCTGTAAACATTTTTTGATCCATTAGTTCCTTGCCCTGTGTTACAAGGCCTTCTATACTGTTCCAATCAAATGTAGTGGGCGCTTCGAGTGGTCTTGATAGCGTATTAAATGCAGTATCATTTTTCCAAATTAATTGTTGATTTTTAAGTGCAATAGAAATGTCATGTTTTCCAAATCCTATTTTGATAGAGTCTGTTAATGTTTGAAGTGGTTTTGCATTTATTGATTTTGATAGTAGGGTTTTGCCATCAACAATAATTTCTACATCATCCTTAAAAAAAGCAACTGGTGAGCAGTACCATTTTAACCAGCCAGACTCTTCTTTAATATTTAGTGCAGCAAACTCATTGGCTACTACAATCCCTTTTGTTTTATTGACTGGGTACCAAAATTCTTTCCAGGTTTCGGTTGTGTGCGGAGCAAATTCAACATGTTTAAAAGGAGTTAGGCTACTATTGACTGCATTTTGATTAAAGAGCCGCCCAGACTGTATTTCAGCGTACTGACCATCGGTATCTGTGAGTATTTTTTCCCAAATCATACCCTGACGTGATAGTCCCCAAATCCAAATCTTTTTCCCTGCTTTATTATCGTAAGGCGCATACTTTACCATGCCATAATTGTCATCGTGCCAATAAGCACCAAAAAAATCGGTTTGTTTTCCAATAACATGGTATGATTTATAAGTGCCAAAATCATTTTCTTCATAGAAATTAATTTTTTTCCCATTTGTTTCGTTGGTTGGCCATGATGCATATTCGCCGCCATGACCAATGTAATGAGTGCCTGGATATATAAATTCTAAATTCCCTTTTGTTTTTATACCCGCATTCATCCAGTGATAGTATGGTTGGCCAATACTCGTTGTATTATTCCAAATAGAATTAGTAGTAAAATATGCCTTGTTTTTAGGAAGGTTAATTTCTATTTGCCAATTGGTTCTTGTTAATAAATCTAGCACACCTATAAAACAGCTTACACTGCCATCAATATTATTTTTAGTGGTATAATCGACGGGAGTGGCGCAATTGGGTGTATGACCTATGATTCCATAATTAGCTTCGAGACCACCACTGGTCCAAGGTCCACGCATAGCAATATCCCTGAACTTAATAACCTTATTATTGTATAAAAATTCTTTGCCTGTTGTTTTGTCAATGGCAGTCCATATTTTACCGCCAATTTCTGGAAGGATTAATACTTTGATATAATCGTTTTCAAGTTCTACAACCGTCCATGATTTGTTAACGGGCTTATTGGTAAAACCATCGAACCTGTAATAGGGATATATAGCTGTTTGTGAAGCTATTGGATCCGGGTCTGAAAAAGGATACGTTACAAAGAATTTTTTATATTCTTTGATTGAAGCGGGAGCCTGGGACCATAGTTGTCCAAATGGTATAACGCTAAGTAAAATGGCAATTACTCGTAAACGCATAACAGTATTTTTAAGGTGTACTTAAAAATACAAAATGTGTTTGATTATTCCCCTAAAGCATCATGCTTAATTAGGTAGTTTCTTAGTAGCGTTAATAATTCGTGGCACTGCTCTTTAGTAGGTTTAATATAATTTTCATCGGTAGATGCCCTGATGGTTTGAAGCATACCTAAAATAGCAATATAATTATCCCAGTCTAACTGATCTTTTTTTATAATTTTTAAATTGGCAGGAATTGGTATTGTCACAATTATTTTATTACTATCTATTTTAAAATTATCTGGTGCAGCCCTAAAAAAATTAAACTCAAAATTTTTAATTGAAATAGGATCTATCATTCTATCTATATAACCAAACTCTCTTTGCTCACGTATTTTTAGACCAGCTCCTAAACTTGCATACCTTTGGATAGCAGCTTTTAATTCGTCAGATTCTAAAAATTTTAAAGTTCCAGAATTTTTTACTTCATCTAAAGCGAGCGTATTCATTTGTTTTAACATCCTTAGTGCTATATAACCATGCGCTGCGTATACAGTGGCAGGCTCTTTATCAAGTTTTTTGTTGTTATATAAAGTGTTAATGATCTCAAAACAGCTATCTTGCTTATCTCTGTTTCTTTGTATACCTGCATAGCCAATCGAATCATAGGTAACATCTACGTATAAATTTTTTGCACTAATAATTGCCTTTTTAGTTTCTACATAATGCTCCCTAACATTTTCGGCACCATAACCGAGGGTTACAGCAACAAAAATCATTAAGCCTTCTAATAGATATTCTTTCCATGGCTTTGCATGGGTTGGAATATGGGGGTGGTGGTGTACTTCCATTTATTTTGTTTCTTCTTCTATTTGTTTAATTAATTCGTTTGTTCTATCTAGTCCTCTTTGATTCCAATTAAAAGCTAAAGTATCAGCCAATTTTTTTTCTTGTAATAAATTTAATAGTTCTTGATTACCTTTTAAATTTTCTTTGATGCTTGCAACATCAAAAATGTAATGTGGTTGTTCTTGTATAGATCTAAATTTGTACTTAACTTTATTTCTAAGGTTTGCAAAAATCTTTTGCACAAGATCGGTGCCAACATTAGTAGAAATTTTAAAATCTTCGTAACGGTTATAGCTAACAATAATTTTTGATAACAATTCATGATTCTCGATATACGCTAGCTTGCTTGTTGCTTTTAGAGATTCAAATTCAGATGTATTGCTAGCAAAAAATGTATAATCAAGTGCATTTGAAAGATAAATAGAAAGCGAATCGTCACTGATTTCAATTTTTCCAGCAGACCAAGCGGTTAATTGATCTATTGCCACAACAGCATTTTTATGAATGTCTACATTAAACTTAAAATCCGCAACGTCTCTTTTCATTTCAGCCGCAAGTCTTACTAGTGCTGCTTCTCCTTGTTTGGTATGCACATAGTGTTCTACCATGCGCTCGGCAACAACAGCCAATGAAATACTTAATAAAATAATAGATACCTCTTCTAAAAATCCTTTCAAAAACTTTGGGCGATGTACTTCCATATTTGTTTTACTTATGTTCTGGTTTTAATAATTTTAATAGTTTACCATTTTCTTCTTTAGCCATTTTCAGCGCCATTTGGTAAACAAAAATTTGATTGTAATATTTTTGTACATCAAAAATAAATTTTTCTGATTCTAAAATATTTTTTGTTTCGTTTAAGCTTAGCATAAAATTTACATAATTGCCAGGATTATTTAACGAATAATTAGATTGATCAGTCCTCATTTTTCTAATATAAGATCCAATACCAACAGGTAATGATGCGCCAAACTCTTTGCCGGCTTGATCAAAAAAAACATTATTACTTTCTATTCTTTTGAAAACAACCTCATAATAATAAGAAAGCCTATTCTTTAATTCCTCTTCCTCTACATAACTAAGTAAACCACTTGATTGCATATTTTTAAATGAACTATTATTTACATAAAGTGTAAATGTTGCAGCAATAATTTCCGGAAATGTTTTAATAGAATCAATTAATTGAGATTGATTGACAGCTTTATTTTTATGTAAGTATAAAAGATTGATTAACCTATCAAATCTGTTGATGATAAGTTGTTCATTTGCTAAAAGACTATCGATTGTAACCGCATCATTTTCTAAATCCTTTAAAATGGCAACTTTATTTTGCTCAATGCGGTGCGAAATGATGCTGTGTTCTCTTAAATTTTCTGCAAAAAAACCAAGGGTAACTGCTGCAAACAGCATGATAAACTCGGTGATGTATTCTTTCCAGTTTTTTGGTTTGTGTGAGTGGTGGTGTACTTCCATGTTAGTATTTAATTGTAATGAAAATAAACTTTATTTTTGAATTATCTTAATTTAGGCACTATGAATAAAAGTAGCACAAATGAAAGAATTAAAAGGATGATCTTTGGCGCTGTATATCCTTTATACTTAGCTAAAGTTGAAAAAAAGGGGCGCAACCAACAAGAGCTAGACCATGTTATCAAATGGTTAACTGGCTATACACAAAAACAGCTCGAAAAGCACATATCAGATCCAACCAATTTTGAAACTTTTTTTGCGTCAGCGATATTGCATCCAAATGCAATACTTATAACAGGTAGTATTTGTGGCTACCGTATAGAAGAAATAGAAGATCCACTAACAAAAAAAGTTAGGTACTTAGATAAACTAGCAAAAGGAAAAAAAATGGATAAAATATTGCGCGAAGCCTAAATCTTTATTTTTTAGCAGCTTCTAATTTATGAAAGCTGATATATGAAGTTAGTAGTAAACCAAAAAATAGAACAGCCATTAATCCAAATGGAACAAATGGATCTCCTACAGCTAAATGCGCTACAAGTGCAGAAATATACATAATGCCAAAACCTACGTAAGCCCACTCTTTAAAGCGTTTTGGGATGGCTGGTACAATAAGTAATACGAGTCCAATGAGTTGACCTATACTTATTTCTATAGAAAGATAGCGTGGTATAAGTACATGCTTTGAGCCTTCTATAGCCATTTCTGAGTTCATTTGCACGGCACTTAAAGCAAATAAACAAATAATACTAGTGCTCACCCAATAAATGATTTTTGTAGTTTTCATTTTATTTAATTGTAGTAATTAAAAATAAGAAAAAGCCTTTAATCATTACAAATCTTTCAAATTTGCATAACTTCGAAAGATGCAAGTAGCTGTTTTGAGAATATTTAGAAAAGTGCACCGTATGATGGGTGCTGTTTTATTTATTTTCTTTTTTGTTGTTGCAATCACTGGTGTTTTACTAGGGTGGAAAAAAAATACAAATGGCTGGCTTTTACCTGCAACTTCTAAAGGTACATCGACTAATTTGGCTGTTTGGAAACCCATTGCAGCACTACATTCGATAGCAGATAGCGTTCTGTTAAACCGGGTTGATAAAAGCTTATCCACCGATTTGGAACGGATCGATATTAGAAAAGAAAAAGGAATTGTAAAATTTGTTTACGCCAAACATTATTGGGAAGTGCAATTGGATGGCGCAACAGGAAATGTTTTACAGGTGAACCTTAGAAAATCTGATTTTATAGAGGATATTCATGACGCTTCTTATTTAGATACTTATTTTAATACCAAAGGCGAACCCATTAAACTTACCTACACCTTAATTATGGGCGTTGCCTTGTTTTTATTTTGTTCAACCGGCTTTTGGCTTTGGTATGGCCCAAAATTAATTCGTAGTAAAAAAAGGGGCTAATTCTAAAATACTTCGTTGTTGATTATTGACAAGCTTTTTCGAATAATTCTTACATTGTGTTATAATACTACAATATGGAATTAATTGGACCCATTAGTCAATTAGTGAGTTTACAGGATTTGGCACTTAAAGGCCCCATTAATGATAGTGCCCTCCATACAATTTCAAATGCAGGTATTGCTATTGAAGATGGTACCATTAAGGCAGTTGATACATGGGATGCATTATTAGCTGCTTATCCAAAAGCAATGATTACTGAACTTAATGGTGCTTATGTTGCTGTTCCAGGTTATGTCGATTGTCATACGCATATATGTTTTGGTGGAAATAGAGCACGTGATTTTGCGCTCCGAAATGCTGGTGTTTCTTATTTAGAAATTGCAAAGTCGGGTGGAGGTATTTGGGATACTGTTACACAAACAAGAAAATGTACCGAGCAGGAATTAACTCAAATTGTAATTAAAAATGCGAATAAACTTTTACAATTAGGGGTAACAACTATTGAAGTTAAAAGTGGATATGGTTTATCTGTGGAAGAAGAAATTAAAATGCTGCGTGCTATAAATAGAAGTAACAGTGAAACTGCTGCAGACTTAGTGGCTACATGTTTGGCTGCACATCTTAAACCCAAAGATTTTAATGGTTCAAACGAAGCGTACTTAGATTATTTAGTTACAAATTTATTTCCTGTTTTACAATCCGAAAATCTTACAAAGCGTATCGATGCATTTATAGAAACATCTGCTTTTTCTGCATCAGAAATAGCGCCTTATTTACAAGCAGCAAAAGCTTTTAATTTTGATATCACCATTCACGCCGATCAATTTACCACAAGTGGTTCGGAGGTTGCTGTACAATATGAAGCTATTTCTGCAGACCATTTGGAAGCATCAGGAGATAAAGAAATCGAAATAATTGCTCAATCAAAAACCATAGCAGTTGCGCTACCTGGTGCGAGTGTAGGACTTGGTTGTGCTTTTGCACCAGCAAGAAAAATAATCGATAAAGGAGGCGCTTTGGCTATTGCGTCTGATTGGAATCCTGGATCGGCTCCCATGGGTGATTTGGTATGCCAGGCTTCTATACTTGCTACTTTTGAAAAACTTACAACCGCCGAAGTGTTTGCTGGGATTACGTTTAGAGCAGCAGCAGCACTTAATTTATTTGATCGAGGAAGACTCATTGCCGGTAACAAAGCAGATTTTATTTTGTATCCCTCCACCGATTATAGAGAAATTCTATATTACCAAGGTTCAATGCGCCCATCTAAAATTTGGAAATCAGGAAAATTAGTTAGCGCTTAATATATTTCATTTTTAAAATGATACACCCATGACATTTAAGGAAATGATTTTGCAGGGCATACCAGATCACCTGCCGAGTAAAAAATCAAGAGACGATAAATATTCTCATGCACCTAAGCGAAAAGATATTCTTACACCAACCGAAAAAAAATTAGCAATCGCTAATGCACTTCGTTATTTTCCTGCTTCTTGGCATGCTGTTTTGATAGAGGAATTTATAGAAGAGCTAAAATTATATGGCAGAATTTATATGTACCGTTTTATGCCAGATTATGAGATGTATGCTAGACCTATTCATGAATATCCTGCCGTTTCAAAGCAGGCTGCAGCCATCATGCTCATGATTCAAAATAATTTAGATCCTGCAGTTGCTCAGCACCCTCAGGAGTTAATTACCTATGGTGGTAATGGTGCGGTTTTTCAAAACTGGGCACAGTATCTAATTACCATGAAATATCTAGCTCAAATTACAGATGAGCAAACCCTGCATATGTACTCGGGACATCCAATGGGGATTTTTCCCTCCTCTATTGACGCACCCCGTGTAGTTGTCACTAATGGCATGATGATTCCAAACTATTCTAAACCAGAAGATTGGGAACGCTACAATGCCATGGGCGTTACACAGTATGGCCAAATGACGGCTGGTTCATATATGTATATTGGTCCGCAAGGAATTGTGCATGGTACTACGATTACCGTGATGAATGCCTTTAGAAAAAAATTAGGCGCTGGCGTAAGCCCTCATGGAAAAATATTTTTAACGGCAGGGTTAGGCGGCATGAGTGGTGCGCAACCAAAGGCCGGCAACATAGCAGGTTGTATTGCTGTTTGTGCAGAAGTAAATTCGGCAGCAGCAAAAAAACGTTATACGCAAGGTTGGGTTGATCAACTCACAGAAAATATTGACGAATTAATTGTCATGGTTAAAAATGCGGTTGCTGACAAAGCTGTTGTATCCATTGCTTATGTTGGAAACGTTATTGATGTTTGGGAGCGTTTTGATACTGAAAATATTACTGTTGATTTAGGATCCGATCAAACATCACTTCACAATCCATGGGCTGGGGGTTATTATCCAGTTGGACTTTCTTTTGAAGAGGCCAATGAAATGATGGCGAATCATCCAGAACAATTTAAAACGGCTGTTCAAGTATCACTTCGTCGTCATGCCGAAGTAATTAATAAGCATACCGCTAAAGGAACTTATTTTTTTGATTATGGTAATGCCTTTTTGTTAGAGGCATCAAGAGCGGGGGGAGCCGTGATGTCAGAAAATAAAATTGATTTTAGATATCCGAGTTATGTACAAGATATTTTGGGCCCCATGTGTTTTGATTATGGATTTGGTCCATTTAGATGGGTTTGTAC
>JBIKIS010000025.1:0-18789 GCA_044361485.1 Sediminibacterium sp. | reverse complement strand
TTAGAATGTGATTATTTTGGCACCAGTTTGCATAAATTTTTATCGGCACCCATTGGGAGTGGTATGCTTTGGATTCATGCCAATAAAATAGAAAAAATTTGGCCACTACTTTGTAACGATAAGCCCCTTAGTAATGATATTAGAAAGTTTGAAACCCTTGGTACCAGAAGCTTTCCAATAGAGCAAGGCATTGGCGAAGCCGTTAATTTTCATGTGGCAATTGGACCGAAGCGAAAAGAAGAAAGAGTGCGTTATTTAAAAAATTATTGGGCTACAAAAGCGGCTCAAATTCCGGGTGTAAAAATTCATACCTCATTAAAAGATAAATATGCCTGCGGTATTTGTGGTGTTACTATTGATGGCATGACACCCGCCGCACTTGATAGCGCACTTTATACGGGTTATAAAATTCACACGGTAGGTATTGTTTGGGAAAATATCAGTTGCGTAAGAATTACGCCGCATGTATATACAAGACTCGAAGACCTAGATAAACTGGTAGCAGCGCTAACAGAGATCGCTGCAAAACAAAAAGTATAATTCCTTAAAATAATAAACCCCCAAATTTGGGGGTTTATTATTTCTTATGCTTTAGCAGCAGCTTTTGCAGTTTTTACAACAGCTACTTTAGCTGGTCGGCTTTTTCCAAATGAACCTTTGAATCTCTTGCCTTTAGCGGTTTTTTTATCACCTCTACCCATGGTTTAATTTTTTAAATGAACAATCTTGAACTGCAAAAATAGAAAAACCCCGCGAAAGCGGGGTTCAATTCTTTTTGGAGGCAAAAATTAAACTTTGCTGCTTAATTCTTTACCAGCTTTAAAGCGAGCAACTTTTTTAGCTTTGATTTTGATTGTTTCGCCAGTTTGTGGGTTACGGCCAGTACGAGCTGCACGCTTAGATACTGAGAAAGTACCAAAACCTACTAAAGTTACTTTATCACCTTTCTTAAGTGTCTTAGTAACAGTGTCTACGAAAGAGTCTAAAGCTGCGTTAGCTTGTACTTTAGTGATACCAGCATCTTCAGCAAGTTGCGCGATTAATTCTGCTTTGTTCATAAATGATTTTTTTAGTTGTTTGAATAACGAAACAAATTTATCCGCTTTTCCCAATCCTCAAAATTTTTTTATTGAAAAATAATTTTTGAGGGTCGCTCCAAATCCTTTAAGCAAAAGGATTACAGGCTTTTTATGCCCATGCAACTTCTATAAAACAACAAACTTAAATCGCTGAAAACCTTTGCTGCAAAGGGTTTTAGGCCATATGGCCTAGAATTCAATGCCAATAAGGGTTTTAGAACAATATAATGAAGATTTGTGATTACCAAAATCATTTTTAAAATCTATCCACACTCAATTCACAACTGCCATTAATGACCTAAAACCAATCATTAATTGGCCCCAAAGCTGCGTGCTGTCTTGTCTTAGCACTGATGCGTATGTATTGATATACTTCTCATACTCCGCTCTATTTTCTATAAAATATTGAACGGCATAGGTAGGTCCATCACTTTCATCGATGTCTAAAACTCGAACAAAATGGTAGTGGGTAAAACACCCCGTTTGCATCACGGCCGGAATGTGTTGGTCTTTCATCCAGGCAACCCATTTTTCGTGAATCGAAGGATCAATTTTAGTAGTGACGTTGTAAATCAACATGGTAGGAAGGTATTAAATGGGTTATTTGCCCTTTTTAAGGCTTAATTCGACAAAAATAGGACAGTGGTCGCTGTGTTTTACGTCTGGGAAAATAGAGGCACTTTTTAAGGTACTAGATAGAGCATCTGTTATAGCAATGTAATCGATACGCCATCCCTTGTTTTGTAGACGTACCGATGGGAAGCGTTGACTCCACCAAGTGTAACCACCTACAACAGCTGGGTTTAGATGCCTGTAAGTATCTATCCACCCACTTTCCAAAAACGCAGTCATCCAGCTGCGCTCTTCTGGTAAAAATCCAGAACTCTTTTTATTGCCTTTTGGGTCATGAATGTCAATTTCCTCGTGGGCAATATTATAATCACCTACTACAATAAGTTGCGGTCTTTTTTTACGAAGTGCCGCCAAATAGTTTTCAAATTCGGTGAGCCACTGGTATTTATAATTTTGTCTTTCATCACCACTGGTGCCAGAAGGAAAATAAGCATTAACAATACTGATATCACCAAAGTCTGCACGGATTACCCTGCCTTCAAAATCGGATTGTTCAATGCTCGTGCCATACACCACATTGTCCGGTTTAATTTTTGTAAAAATAGCAACGCCACTATATCCTTTTTTTTGTGCCGAAAACCAATAGCAATCATAACCTAACTTTTCAATGTCAGTGGTATCAACGTCTTCTTTGGTGGCCTTGGTTTCTTGCAAACAAATAATGTCGGCGGGATTTGTTTGCAGCCACTCAACAAAACCTTTTTTTATGGCAGCCCTGATGCCATTTACATTGTAGGAAATAACACGCATTTATAGTAAAAATTTATTGTAAGCAATAAGTAATAATTCTTTCATGATAGACGCATTACTTGCGACATTGACAATGATAAAATTTTCTGGATCTGTTTTCCCTTTAACAATACCAACGAGTTTATTGTTCAGATACATTTCTTTCATTTCGTGGTTCCAAAAACTTTGTATGGTAAACCGTTCTCCTCTTATTTTTCCTGTTAGTTGATAGTCATAGGTAACTTGAAATGGAAAGTCTTTCTTGCTCACTTTAGCCATAGAACTACTATCCATACCGTTGGTTGTTTTGTCTAAATAAACTTGTTTGTTAGGGTCGCCTATATTTTTATTAATGGTAAAAATGGCGGCTGTGTCTTTCCCTTCTAACATGAGGTGCACTTCACCTGACAAAAAATCAGAGAAAAGTTCTTTTTTACTGGATGCTGTGCTATATGGATCTATTTCTGTTGCAATTTTTATGATGTAATTTTTGTCTTGGTAAACGTCTCGGCACTCTTGTCTCAAATAAATAAAATCAGAACTTGCGGTATTACCTGTTTCTTTTATTTTTTTAAGTAGTAGTGGTGATGCAGAACTATCAACTAGCTTTCGTTTCACCCAAATTTCATCAAAGAGTTGTTCGCCCATTCGCAATAATTCTTGGTCGCCTTCAACTGTATATCCCCAAGTGTCTTTGACTGTGTTAACGACTATTTTTGATGTGTTTTTTATGTAACCCATCATAAAATTATCGGCATAATATACTGCTGGCGCTTTGATATCTGCTACCAAGGTTTCATTGTCTGGATTGAGTGCCATTTGTAGGCCTACTTGTACGACTGATGTAAAACTTTTTTTCGTTAAAAAAATATTTTTAGGCCGAATCCCAAATCCTGCCGTTTCGGTATTGCTTATTGCCGCAAAAACACTTTGATTGCCTACGATTTCTTGAAGTCCATTTGTTAGAATACAACTTATCTGAAATATGGTGGATGCCCCTGCAATGATAGTACTATCAGGTGCCTCAAGCGCAGATCCTGTTAAAAAACTAACGGGATCATATTCGTAAACTTCTATAAATAAATGCCAAGTGCTGGTATCCGCAATACTAAATTTTATGGTATTGTTTTTTAGCGCTTCGGTGCTTGTGTAATTTTCAATGGGTAGCGTTTCATTGGAAAGTAATAGCTTATAATTTTTATTAAGTATGACCGAAAGTTTGCTCTTGATACCCAATTGTACCGCCGTATCCTCTAAATAGTACATGCTAGGGCCAAACATAGAAAAGCTTCTGATGGCTTCTACGACTACCTTATTTTGCGCAGGCAGCTTAAAAACGATGCATATAAAAAGAAGTAGGTAAACAAGTTTTTTCATGGGTGGCTAAATTACAACCTGTCCTTTATTATTAACAATTTTATTACAAGCCATTCGTTATCATTGCACGATCATTATGGAAAATACAGAAAGAATCATACCCGCAAAAGAGTTTGTATATCTAGATGGCCCTAAGCCACGTATCAATGAACTTTGGTTTGCTTGGGACATTTTAACGCAGTTTATTAAAGGGTTTAGAGCGCTTCATTTTTTGGACCCTTGTATTACTGTTTTTGGATCTGCGCGCTATCAGCCTGATCATCCTTACTATAAAGCGGCTACCGAGTTTGGCAAGCGCATTGCAGCACTGGGTTTTACCACCATGACGGGTGGCGGTCCGGGTATTATGGAAGCAGCTAACAAAGGTGCTATGGAGGCGGGCGGAACATCTGTGGGTTGTAATATTAAGCTTCCTTTTGAGCAACAGCCCAACCCATACATGCACAAATGGATCACTTTCGATTACTTTTTTATTCGAAAAGTATTGATGGTTAAATATTCTTATGCGTTTGTTATCATGCCAGGTGGCTTTGGAACCATGGATGAATTTTTTGAAACATTAACCCTTGCTCAAACAGGCGTGATCAACGATTTTCCAATAGTGATTTATGGCAAAGAATATTTTCAGCCATTAATAGACATGATTGATGCAATGGTTGTAAAAGGAACCATTTCTGAAGCCGATAAAAAACTCATGCTTTTTACAGATGATATCGATGAAGCGATGCAGTATATACAAGCCTATGTCAAAAAAAATTATACCGTTAAGCCACGCAAAAGACTCTGGTGGCTTTTTGAAAAAGTATAATGAATTGCAATATTATTCAAGCACGGGTCTAAGCCAGCGTTCTGCTTCTTCTAATGGCATATTTTTTCTGGTCGCATAATCCTGTAATTGATCTTGCATAATTTTTCCAAGCCCATAATACGTGCTTTGTGGATTTGCAAAATACCATCCACACACCGATGATGCAGGATACATGGCTAAATTTTCGGTTAGCTCAATACCTATAGCATCCTTAACATTTAAAAGTTCAAACAACTTGTATTTTTCGGTATGGTCGGGACAAGCAGGATAACCAGGTGCCGGTCTAATGCCCACATATTTTTCGCTAATGAGTGCTGCGTTATCTAAACTTTCCGAAGGCGCATAACCCCAATCTGTTTTTCTGGTTTGTAGGTGTAGGTATTCGGCAAAAGCCTCTGCTAGCCTGTCTGCCAGGGCTTGTAACATAATTTTATTGTAATCGTCATGTTGCGCTTCAAAGGCTTGAATATGTTTTTCAATTCCTTTTATAGTCACTGCAAATGCACCTATAAAATCTTTTGTATTGCTTGAGCTTGGTGCTATAAAATCTGCTAAGGAAAAGTTAGGTTGACCAGGTGCTTTTTTAATTTGTTGTCTTAAAAAAGAAAGCTTTACAGGCTTATCTGCTACAACAGTTACATCGTCCTCCTCACTATTAGCGGGCCAAAAACCAATGGTGCCATCAGCAGTTAACCACTGCTCTGTAATGATAGTATCTAATAATGCATTGGCATCGGTGTATAATTTGCTCGCTTCTTTTCCAACCACTTCGTCGGTTAAAATGGCAGGAAAATTTCCATGCATTTCCCAGGTGATAAAAAACGGTTTCCAGTCTATAAAGTTTCTTAATATAGCGAGGTCTACATTTTTATACAGCTTAGAGCCTGTATATGTTGGTGTGACGGGTTGGTAGGTATCCCAGTCGATAGCCATTTTATTATTACGTGCGTCTTGATACGCCAGGTATTCTTTGGTTGGCTTTTTATTGTCAAATTGATCTTTAAGTTTGGCGTAATCATTTTGCGTATCACTTAAAAATGCAGCTTGCTGATCTTTACTTAATAAAGAACCTGCAACGGTTACACTTCTAGAAGCATCAAGCACGTGTATCACATCTTGGTACTCAGGTGCAATTTTTACAGCCGTATGTATTTTAGATGTGGTTGCACCACCAATGAGTAGTGGTTGTTTCATGCCCCTACGTTTCATTTCTTTTGCGATATGCACCATTTCATCGAGTGATGGTGTAATAAGCCCGCTAAGTCCAATGATGTCTACGTTTTCTTTTTGTGCCGCTTCTAAAATTTTATCGGTAGGTACCATTACCCCAAGGTCAATGATATCATATCCATTACAACCAAGCACAACACCTACAATGTTTTTACCAATATCATGAACATCGCCTTTTACGGTAGCGAGTAATATTTTAGCAGCACCTGCGGCTTCTGTATTGGTTGTACCTGCTGCCAAATGTGCTTGTTTGCGCTCTTCCTTTTCTGCTTCAATAAACGGTGTTAAAACCGCCACCGATTTTTTCATAACGCGTGCGCTTTTTACTACCTGTGGTAAAAACATTTTACCGGCGCCAAATAAATCACCCACAATATTCATCCCATCCATAAGTGGGCCTTCAATCACATCAAGCGGCTGCGGATATTTTTGTCTTGCTTCTTCGGTGTCAGCGTCTATGTATTCTGTAATACCATTAATGAGTGCGTGTGCGAGTCTTTTTTCTACCGGTTCATTTCTCCAAGCTTCATCTTTTATTTCAACCTTACCTTTTGCTTTAACGGTTTCGGCGTGTGTAATTAATTTTTCGGTGGCCTCGTTGTTGTCATTGTTTTTATTGAGTAGTACGTCTTCACAGAGTTGACGTAATGTCGGTTCAATTTCATCATATACCACAAGCTGTCCAGCGTTTACAATACCCATGCCCATACCCGCTTTAATGGCATGAAATAAAAACACCGAATGTATCGCTTCTCTTACGTGGTCATTACCTCTAAAAGAAAATGAAACGTTGGATACGCCACCACTTACTTTGGTGAGCGGCATTCTTTTTTTAATTTCTCTTGTCGCTTCAATAAAATCTACGGCGTAATTATTATGTTCTTCGATACCCGTTGCTACTGCAAAAATGTTGGGATCAAAAATGATGTCTTCTGGTGGGAAGCCCACTTTTGTTGTTAAGATGTTGTAGGCTCTTTGACAAATTTCAATTTTTCGGTCTTTGGTATCTGCTTGTCCTATTTCATCAAATGCCATTACAATAACAGCGGCACCATAGGCTTTACACTTAAATGCTTGTTCAATAAATTTCTCTTCTCCTTCTTTCATAGAGATAGAGTTTACAATACATTTTCCTTGCACACATTTTAAACCCGCTTCTATAATTTCAAATTTCGAGCTATCAATCATGACTGGAATACGTGCAATATCAGGTTCACTTTGTAATAGGTTTAAAAACGTAGTCATGGCTTCTACACCATCTAGTAATGCATCATCCATATTTACATCCAGTACCTGCGCACCGCTCTCTACTTGCTGCCTAGCAACAGATAAAGCTTCTTCATATTTATTTTCTCTGATGAGACGCGCAAATTTTTTAGACCCAGTTACATTGGTTCTTTCTCCAACGTTTACAAAATTGGTTTCGGGTCTAATAACAAGAGGCTCAAGTCCAGCTAGTCTTAAATAGGGTTGTATCGTTATCGTTGAACTCATAAAAATCAGATTGTGCTTATGCAATTGAAGTAGCTAGGGTAGGTTTTTTTCGGGGCGCCATTTTTTTTACATGATCTGCAATATGTTTGATATGATCTGGCGTTGTACCGCAGCATCCACCTACAATATTTACAAATCCTTGACGCGCCCACTCTTCAATAAAGTGTGCCGTTTGGTGTGGCGCTTCATCATATTCACCCATGGCATTGGGAAGTCCTGCATTGGGGTATGCCGATGTGTAACAAGAAGCAATTTGGCTTAACTCTTCAATGTGGCTGCGCATTTCAGCAGCACCTAATGCGCAATTTAAACCAACACTTAATGGCTCTGCGTGTTTGATAGAAGTATAAAATGCTTCCAGTGTTTGACCGCTTAGGGTTCTACCAGATGCATCTGTAATGGTACCGCTAATCATGATTGGCAGTTCCGGAATATTATTTTCTCTAAAAAATTCTTTGGCCGCAAATATGGCTGCTTTTGCATTGAGGGTATCAAAAATAGTTTCGATAAGTAAGACGTCTACACCACCATCAACGAGTCCTTTTATTTGTTCTTTGTAAGCCACTACTACTTCATCAAAAGTAACTGCTCTAAATCCAGGATTGTTTACATCTGGCGAAAGGCTGAGTGTTTTATTTAATGGACCAATAGCTCCTGCTACAAATTTTGGGCTAGCATCTTTATTTTCTAAACTATACTCTTCTACCGCACGTCTTGCACAGTTTGCAGCTGCTACGTTTAATTCATACGCATACGCCTGCATATCATAATCGGCCATCGCAATAGTAGTGCTACTAAACGTATTGGTTTCAATAATATCTGCACCTGCTGCTAAATATTGTTTGTGAATGCCTACAATGATGTCTGGTTGCGTGATGCATAGCATATCATTGTTGCCTTTTACATCGGTATGCCAATTTTTAAATTGTTCACCACGGTAATCGGCTTCTTCTAATTTGTGACGCTGAATCATGGTACCCATGGCACCATCGATTACTAAAATTCTGTGTTCTAATTCGTTTTTAATACGCATCTCCTTAATAGTTTATAAATGGTTGTTCCACTTATTACATGATCTTGCTAAAAACGTAGGGAGCGTTAAGGGGGGCGATGCTATCATACGTTTATTAGTTCGATTTTGTTCGAAAGTAGGGTTCTACTCGAATGTACAGGCTGAACAATAAACAAATCCGCCTGTGCAGGACGCAAAGATACGTAAAACCCTATAATTGTGTGTAATTACAATTAATTTCTAGGTCTACTTTTTCGGTAACAGCGCTTGCATCGATCTTAAAATCAGACATGATAATGCTAATGGTGGCAGCAGCGGCAATTTTGCCTTTACTAATGTTTAAGGTTGCGGAGGTTTGAACTGGTTTTGTTACACCATGCATGGTTAAAGTCCCAACAACTTTGGCAGTATACTTGCCATCTTTGGTGAGGTCAATACTTTTAATATTTTGTATCGTCCCCGTAAAACTAGCCCTTGGATACTTCTCACTCTCTATATATTCTTCATTAAAATGCGTTTGCATTTCGGCGTACTTAAATTGAAATCCTTTAAATAACAAACTAAAACGAATATCGCCTGTCGCGCTTATTTTACTAGACACTTCGTTGTTAATAGCGCTCACATCAGCGTCTGTAGGTGATACAAATTTGATACTTCCTTTTTTTGTGCTAAAACTTACAATGGTATCTTTTTGAACTGGCTCAACATTTGCTGTAACTCTTTTTGTGGTATCTGTTTTACCTTTAAATAGTAGCACCGCTTCGTTGATTACGATATTATTATCTTCTGGAAAATAGCCCGCACAAATTCCTTTGTAAGCTATGCTATCAAAGGCTTGTATAGTATTTTGTAAAGTGCTAAATGCAACGGTAATGCTACCTGTATGTGCGTCATTTTCAATATTTACCACCCAATTGCCAGCTTCATTTTTAGAGGCTTCTTTTACAATGCCAGAGAGTTCTAGTACTTTATCGTTGTACTGACTACTTGCCTTTTTTTCATTTTGTTTGAAAGCGTCAAGTAATGCATGGGTTTCCGTTTTAACCGCTATTTCATCATTAATGTTACGGTGTGGTTTATGGTATACCCACCATGCAAATCCTGCACCAGCAATCACTATAATTACAATGAATCCGAGTGTAAATTTGATCCAAGCTTTCATGTTGTACAATTTATTTTACATATTGACCAATAGGAAGTCTGTTGGTAATACTTCTAGCAAGTGTCATTTCATCTGCGTATTCTAATTCGCCACCAAAAGCAATACCTCTGGCAATGGTGGTTACCTTACACCCATGTGGTGCAATCTTTTTTTGAATATAATAGATTGTGGTATCCCCCTGAATAGTAGGGTTGAGGGCAAAAACGATTTCCTCGGTATTTTCTTTTTCAATTCTAGCAATTAGGGCTTCAATATTTAATTGCTCTGGTCCCACACCATCTAAGGGTGAAATAATGCCGCCAAGTACATGGTAAGTGCCATTAAACTGCCCCGTGCTTTCTATGGCAATTACATCTCTAATATTTTCAACCACACATATAATTTGCTGGTTGCGCGCGCTATTGGAACAGATAGAACATATGTTGCCATCACTGATATTATAGCAGCGTTGACAAAACTTAATTTCATTGCGCATTTTTGTAATGGTATCCCCAAACATAGTAACGTCTTGGGCGTCTTGCTTTAATAAATGCAAAACGAGACGAAGGGCTGTTTTTTTTCCAATACCAGGTAGCTTTGCAAATTGTGCTACTGCATTTTCAAGTAAGGAAGAGGGTAATTGCATACATTAATTATTTACCAAGTCACCGTTATTTCGTTATCCCAATTATTACGTACAGAAATAGGCTTCGGTATTTCTATAACAATTTCTGGCTGTCTTTTGTTGAGTTTAAATGAACCCGTATCCCAGACACCGTTTTTATTGGTATCAAAAAGTATCCTGAGTTCGTAACTGCCCGGCTTGTATCTTTTAATAACGAGTTGACTGCTTGTAAGTGGGTAGCTATTAATAATTTGGTCCCTTTCAATGATTTGTAAAACGGGATGGCGTGCTGTATCGATAGTAGGAAACTTAAATTTGATAAGTCCGTAATCGATTTCCTTTTTAGTATAAAAGGATAAGGTATCAGATTTTGCGGTGGTGTTACCTAGGCTGTCTGTGATGGCGCCCTTTGGTAGCAGTAGTTTAAAGGGCTCTCCTGCTGGCCAGTTGTAGCCAATGCTTAGTTTTGTAGCGGCACTATCTAGGGTAATCGTGTATCCTTCTTTGCTTACAAAATTGGTATCAACAAGCTTAATAGCAGCCGTATCTTTTATTGTTATTTTTTTTGCAAACGTCATTTCTAATGGCCCTAATAAGTCCTGCTCGCCATTGTTAAACGTAACATTATATTTTAAGCGTTTATCTTCTTTGGTGTCTTTACTACTAGTGTTTGCGTAAATCTTTTTTTCAACTTTTTTAAATTCTTCAAACGCATAGATGGTATCTGGCTTTGTTTTTTCTGACACTGTTACGAGTGCGTTTAAAAAACCAAAATAGTTAGTGCTGTCATCGTACTTTCTAGAAAAATTAGTAGGGATCACATATGCTGCATAGCTACCTGGTGCTAGATTTTTAAAACTAAAATTTCCTTTACCATCCACACGGGTATAATACCTAGGGGTGTTTTTGTAGATAGAAGTATCGTTTACATTATTATGTAGTACAACAATCAGTGTGCTGTCTACTTTTCCGGTAGCAGCAATTTTTACATGACCGTCATAGCTACCATTATCAATGCTATTACCGGTAGAAAAAATAAACCTAAAACCCCTCGCTACATTTGACTCGTTTACATCCACTAATGCTTTTCCAAAATCCAGCGTATAGGTCGTGTTTTCTTCAAGTGAGTCTTTAAACTTAATGGTAATGTTTTTAAGTTTATAGTCGATAATGGGGTTGTTTTTTACAGTAGGTGAAACAATCAAATTTTCTTGTAAGCCCTGTAGGGTAACAAACTCATTAAAACTGAGTAGGAAATTTTTGGTGCGCACATTGGTAGCAGAGTCTTTGGGTAAAGCAACCACAAGTGTTGGTGGCAAACTATCTCGGGGGCCTCCACCTGGTGGAATAATATTAGCACAACCCGTTATGTGCAAACTTATAAGTACAAAAAAAACGGCCGTACCAATTGATTTAAACATCTTATGCATTGAATGCGCAAACATAGGCTAATCTCCAGATTCGTCCTGCTCCTCATTTAATTCATGAAGTGCGATGGATATCTTATTTGTTTTGACAAAATTACACCAATGACATTCGTTTTTGCCACAACCCGTATAAAATTCCTTGTTTTTAATTTTTTGCCATACGGTTTCTATCTGGTTTGTTACGGTTGCGATGTCCTGTGGCGTTACCACTACTTTTTCTTGCTTGTATACGCCTTGTTTATCTGGCTCGATAAAGTCAAATGTGGCGCTAATGGCTTCCCAGTCTTTGGAAGGATAGTTGTCAATTAATATTTTGTAGAAAACTGCCTGTCTCCAATAGTCACCTCCGTTAGGATCCTTGTCGTGGGGTGGTTTTAGTTTGGGTCTGGCTTTGTCAATGTCTCCCGTTTTATAGTCCACTACATTTACACTTTTGCCATCAAATTCAATTTTATCTAGTTTGCCTTTTAAAGGCACGCCTTTTACCACTACATTTCTAATATTGGTTTCGGCAAGCATTACTTTATTCCAACTATTAATATTGGCGTCGTAGTAACTCGTTAATACGATTTCACCGTACTCTATTTTTCTATCAAATTGTTCTTTGGTAAAATTTTCTCTGTGGCGGTGCATGTACCAATTAAAATCGGCAATAAATAATTCTTTAGACTGAAAAACGTTGTTGTTTTTTTGCATTTTTTGAAAAAGCATTTCAAGTGCAAAGTGAACCGCCGAACCAAATTCGGTGGCTTCTGATTTTCCAGAAGGAACCCGAACTAAATTGTTGTAGTAAAATTGTAAAGGACATTTTAAATAGTTGTTCAGCGCTGTTACGTTCATCACAAACTTCTCAAGGAGTGTGTTTACAAAATCAGCTTCTTCTTTTTCAATTTCTGGGGCCTGTTCTTTACTAAAGCCAATCAGTGCAAACGCACTTAATTCCTCTTCTGTAATATTTATTTTAGAAGGCAGGAGCCCATAGCCGTCGATAATTTCAGCTACAAATAGTGATGGTTCAATTTCTTTTCCATCATTTTTATACTGGGTGTAGCTAATGGTCAAATGCTGTGCAGCCCTTGTTAATGCTACATAAAACAGGCGTCTTAGCTCTTCTTCTTCCTTGTGTGCAGGGCTAGATACAAAAATGGTATCAGGTAAATGATACCCTCCACCAGGCTTCTTTTTCTTTTCCCAATTGCTGGCGTTACAGCCCACAAAAAATACCTGCTCAAACTCAAGTCCTTTGGAGCCGTGTGCTGTTAATAAATTTACGGCCGCGTTACTTCCGCTTATTTTTGCTAAAGGAAGCACAAGTCCTTCTTTGTTCATGAGTGAAAAAATAGTAACGAGTGCATCAAGTGTAAGTCGAGGATTTCTGCGGGTTTCTTCTTTAATAAAATCAAAGAGTCCGGTTAATAATTTTAATTCCCAGTGCTTATCGGGACTTTCCATGATGCAGCGAAGTAGTCCTGATTCTTTGATACAGTTTTCAAATACTGTTTGCAAAGTTGCGTTGGGCACATCGCCAATTATTTTTTCTATAAAACTAGCGGCAGCTTGTAAGCCTGGAATTTCTTTTGAAAACAAATCTTCACCTTGGCCACTTAGTTTTTCTGATATGAGCCTGCGTAACGATGTTTTATGATCTCCAAATCTTCGATCTGCAACAGCTGCGCTTAATTTTGCAATTTCGATAGGGGGTATTTGAAACCAGTCAAAATGTAAAATTTCAAATAGTAAGGCGTCACCACCATATGGTATATCATGCTCGGCAGCTAAATATGTAAGTAGCTTGATTAATTTTTGTGGCGTAGGTTGGTGTAAAATATTAACGCTTCGTTTGCTGTAATATGGAATGTTTTTTTCCTTAAAATAAGTGGCCAGTTCCTCTCCGTACTTGTTTTCTTTATAAATCACAGCAATTTGCCCAGGGGCTGTACCACTGCTTATCAGGGCTTCTACGGCATTTGTAATACCAATCATTTCGGCCCTTGGCGATTCGTAAACCTGAATAAGTGGTTTATGTGTAAGGGCTACCAAATTTGTGTTGGATGCTACTAAATCCTTACTTAAGCCTTCAATTTTTTTGACAAGCCTTTCTTCGTTTTTATCGATAAGGGTTTTTGACACGTCTAATATGGACTGCGTAGAGCGGTAGTTATTCGTAAGCACCACCGTTAATAAGCTATCCGAAAACTTTTCTGCAAAAGCTTGCATGTTTTCGATGTTTGCACCCTGAAAACGGTAAATACTTTGGTCATCGTCACCTACAACAAAAATATTAGGCGTATCCCAAAAGCTAATGAGCTGTTCAACCAGTTTGTTTTGTGTTCCACTGGTGTCTTGGTATTCATCTACTAAAATATATTGGTATTGTTCTTGGTAGCGAACGAGTAAATATTTGTCTTCATCAAATGCACGAATCACCCAGTTAATCATATCATCAAAATCGTATCTGTTTTTGGCGCGCATCATTTCTTGAAAAACCGGGAAGGCAGCAACAGCAGCCTTTAGCTTCTCCATTTTTTCTTTCTCTTCTTCTACCTTGCTTTCTTTGAGGTCACCGGCCTTAAACCCTTTGTAGGCGCGCTTATACACAAACTCTTCTCGGTTGGGTATGTCTGCAATATAGTTGTCGATACAGCTGTAAATATAATCGGGCGTCCACCCTTCTTTTTTCATGGTAGAAAAAAGATGCTGTAAATTATTGATCTCAAAATATACGTCCCCTCTGTATCTTTTTAATGGATGGTTTTTTGGAAACTCGTCAATTAATTTTTTAAAGAGTGCAATTTTTTCTAAATCAGAAATGGGATCTAAACTTGTTTTTTCAAATAAGGATAAATTTTCTTGTATGATATCATTACAAAATGCATGAAAAGTATAGAGGTTTACTTTATAGGCATCTGGACCAATAAAATCGAGTAGTCTTTTGCGCATGGCTACTACGCCAGCATCTGTATAGGTAAGACATAAAATATTTTCCGGCCTTGTGTCACTTTCTAATAATATTTTTCCAATACGTGCGCCTAGTATTTGTGTTTTTCCTGTTCCCGGACCGGCAATCACCATCACGGGCCCTTCCATATTGTCTACTGCCCTTTTTTGTGCTGGGTTAAGCCCCTGCATCATTTTGTCAAAAGCGGCTTGTTGTTCTACTTTAGTGATCATAGTTAAAGGTAAAATTTCTATGGTTACTTATTATGGCTGCTACCGTTTATTTAATGAAATAAGTCAAACAATTGCCTCCTGATTTTGTTGTTACCTAAACTGCTATTATGTCTAAAGTATATACGATCAAAACAGTTCAAAAAATCCCTATTTCATTAGAGGAAGCTTGGGACTTTTTTAGCAAGCCCTCTAATTTGGCAGCTATTACCCCAGATAACCTCGGTTTTAATATTATCAGCAAGTACCACGGCGAGCGTATGTACCCGGGTCAAATTATAGAATACACCGTAAAGCCTGTTTTAGGTATTCCTTTATATTGGATGACCGAAATAACCCATGTAGAAGACCACAAGTATTTTGTGGACGAACAGCGCTTTGGACCCTATAGCATGTGGCACCACCAGCACCATTTTAAGCAGGTTGAGGGCGGTGTAGAAATGATAGACATTGTACATTACAAACTACCCCTATTTTTTTTAGGTGATATTGCACATGCTTTATTTGTGAAAGCGCAGCTTACCCATATTTTTGATTACCGCTTTGAAGCCGTAGAAAAAAAATACGGTAAACTTTAATTCAGTTCTACAAGGCTGCTCACATTATTATTGAGATCAACAGATCCCACATAGAGCTTTTCATTTTTCTTATGCGGAACGCTAGCGATATCTATTGTGCTTGATTTAGTTGCCATGATTACTTGTAGGAGCTGTGCATTTTTAGCAGTTGCTTTAATGCCTGCTGCACAAGAGAAAATACCAAAAGATTTTATTTTTTCTTTACCAGTATAATTTACAACAACATTAGTAGTACCCTTTTTTTGGACAGAAGGAGCATCAGGTGCTGTGTCATCTAACCAAGGCATTGGAGGCACAAGAGCCGGATATTTGTAGTAATTATTTTGCAAGCTATCATTCCATCCATTTGGATTTTTTGCAAAAGTGCTACTGTTGTAAAATACGCTTCCTTGTGTGGTTTTAAAAGAACGAAGTAAGTTTATTTGATCTGGAATTTGATCTTTGCTCTTCCAAGCATCGTTGGTACCTGCTCTATAAATGCCATGCCCAATGTATAAATGTTTACCATAAGCATAGTCGTTCCACCATTTTAAAAGGACATCATAGTCTGCGAGCTTGTGTCCACGCTCCCAATAGAGTTGCGGCACCACATAATCGATCCAACCTTTTTCTAGCCATAGTAAAATGTCGGCATATAAATCATCGTAGTTGGTTTGTCCGCCTTTTGTTTCACTACCACGTGGGTCCTGTGTTTTATTTCTCCAAACCCCAAATGGACTAATGCCAAATTTAACGCGCGGGTTGGTGGCTACTATTGCTTTTTTGAGTTGTACAATAATACTATCACAGTTGCTTCTTCTCCAGTCGTCTTTAGACAAACCATTTCCGTATTTTGCAAAACTTGCTTGGTCCGGAAATTCTTTTCCTGCAATACGGTACGGATAAAAATAATCATCCATGTGCACCGCATCAATGGCGTATCTATTCACTAAATCTTTTACAAGTGCTGCTGTATGTGAACGAACGGCTGGTATTCCTGGATCAAAATATTTTTTGTCGCCATAAATTAAAAACCATTCGGGACGCTGTTTGGTAATATGATTTTCTGCTACCGATGATCTGTTGACATTAAATACAGCACGGTATGGATTAAGCCATGCATGAAATTCCATGCCACGTTTATGTGTTTCTTCAATCATAAAAGCGAGCGGATCATAAAATGGCTCTGGTGCTAAACCTTGTTTGCCCGTTAAATATTCTGACCATGGTTCAAAGCTAGATGGATACATCGCATCGGCTGCAGGACGCACCTGAACAACTACTGCGTTCATGCCATTTTTTTGGTGCATGTTTAATATGCTAATAAACTCTTGTTGCTGCGTTTCTGGGGGTAGCCCACGTTTGCTAGGCCAGTCAATATTTTCGACGGTTGCAATCCATACACCTCTAAATTCAAAATTACGAATGGGCTGTGCCAATAAATGAAAAGTGCTTACAAGTAGCACTAAAAGTATTGCTGTTTTTTTCATGCTTTAAAGATAAATTGAGATCTGTTTGCACGCGCTTTTGTGGATGAATAATATAGCGCGTGGTTAGTAATTCACAATTGCTACATGATGCTTTGAAGTGGGTTAATCTTCCCAAACACTCAGGCCTTCGCTGCAATTGGCGCAAATATCAATCGACTTTCGGGAGGTCATTAAATTTTTTCTAAAAGCATGATACTCCTTGCTATCCCATACTTCTGTAAATGATTTGTTTTTTAAATTACCTAGTTGGTGGGTTGCGTCTTTATCAAAGCAGCATGGTACCACTATTCCATCCCAGGTAATTACATTGGCATGCCATAATTTCCAGCAGTGATTACCCAGTCCATTTTTTACCTGCATTTCACCTGCGCTGTCTTTTTTATACCTGCTATATTTTTGATTGGTAGGAATGAGCCCATGCGGGTCGTTCGCGTAATCATACACCTGCGCTGTTTTAAAACGTACGGCGTCTACACCGATTTCTGTGCCTAGTGCTTTAATGTCTTCAATTTGATGTTCATTGGGTTTGACCACTAAAAACTGAAAGAAAATAAAAGGCGTTTTACTTTTTAGTTCCTTTTTCCATTTTACAATGTTTCGGGCGCCTTCCATTACTTTATCCAGTTTTCCGCCAACCCGGTACTGCTCGTATACTTCTTGAGTGGTTCCGTCAATAGATATAATGAGCCGGTCCAGCCCAGATTCTACCGTTTTTTTGGCGTTTTCTTCGGTTAAGTAATGAGCATTGGTGGATGTGGCGGTATAAATCCCCTTTTTGCTCGCATAAGATACCATGTCTAAAAAGGCAGGGTTTAAATAAGGCTCTCCCTGAAAGTAAAAGATCAGATAAATCAAATCTTTATATACCGAATCGATGGTTTCGTTAAAAAACGAGGGCTGTAGCATGCCGGTAGGTCTGGTAAACGCACGCAAACCACTAGGGCACTCTGGGCAGCGCAGGTTACAAGAAGTGGTAGGTTCAAATGAAATGGAAATGGGAAGTCCCCAAACAATGGGTTTACCGGTGAAACGGCTTAATTGATAGCTGAAATATACTTTTGCCCCATTCCATAACCTGCGTAGGGTAAGTTTGGATAAAAAGTTGACAGAATCGTTGTAATTAAACTGCGGCACGGTGTAAAGTTAAGGCAAGCAACCAGAATATAAGGCTCAATTTAGTGGGGCCGTTTTAACAAATTATTTGTAAGGTTTATTTTATTTATTGAGAAAAAAGTAGGAAATTTATTAGGACTTTAAGTTAAAGGTCAACAACAAAATTTCATGTAACTTTTTCTCATAAGCAGTTAGTTTTGGTTATGGCCCCAATTTCCATTGGGGCCTATTTTTTGACTTTACTTTTGCTTATTTGCACTAAGCGCAACAGCAAGCGCACCAAGGCATCCAACCATGTCCGCTAAAATATCTGCTCCTTCAAATGAACGGTTGGCCACAAGGTCTCTTTGTACAAATTCCATGGCAACACCATATAAGATACCGGCAATTGCTACCAGCCAGTACCATTTTATTTTTTGAAGCTTGGTAAGTGTACCCTGAAATGCTGGGTATTGGAATAAAATGCATAGCATACCAAACATGCCAATATGCACGATTTTATCAAACTGTGGGATATGAATAAAAAACCATCCACTTGGAACCGAGGATCCAGGTAAAGTGAGTAAGAATAGACTAATCCCTAAAAAAATAAAACCAGGTAAGAAATATAGTTTTTTCATTTGGGTTACCCAACAAGGGTTGCGTAAGCTTCGCTGCTCATTAAAGCGGCTACATCTGCTGGGTTGCTAACGGTCATTTTAACCATCCAGCCATCACCATAAGCATCTGTATTAACAAGCTCCGGTTGTTTTTCCAATAAAGGATTTACTTCTGTAATAGTTCCTGCAACAGGTAAAAATAAATCACTCACAGTTTTAACTGCTTCTACTGTACCAAATACTTCCTCTGCGGCAAGTGCTTTACCAACAGTATTGATGTCGATATATACAATATCTCCAAGTTCAT